>CAYYZC010000630.1:0-1010 GCA_964475605.1 uncultured Chelativorans sp. | reverse complement strand
GGCCCGGATAGGAGATGTTGGCGCTGCAGATCTCGTCGGTCAGCTTGCGGTATTCGGGATCGAGGCGCTCGATCAGCGCCTTCATGTCCTTGTAGGACAGAAGCTGCGGCAGATTGTTGCGGATGACCTCGCTCAGATGGGTGAGCAGCACCGACATGTTGTCGGCGAAGGTGAGGCGCTCGCGCTTCAGGTCCTCGGCGAAGGTCTCCGCGACCGAATAGGCGCGCATGCCGAAGGCCGGCTCGCGGACCTCCTCGCCGGGCAGGCCCGGTAGCTCGCCATTGCCGAGCAGCACCATCAACTCGCCGACGCGCATCTGGTATTCGGCCACCACCGTGCCGTGGATCTTGATCTGGTAGTTCTTGGGCGGGATCGAGAAATCGTCGGTGAGCCGCACCTCCGGCACGACGAAGCCATACTGGGCGGCGAACTTCTTGCGCATCTTACCCATGCGGAAGGACAGCTCCTGATGCGAGGTCAGGAGCTTGGTCGACAGTTGCTTGCCGATCAGGAGCTCGATCTCGGCGGTGCGCAGCGACGATTTGACGGAGTTCTTCTCCTCCTCGTCCTTGGTGAGCTGGGTCTGCCGCTCGGCCTCGGCCTTCTCGGCGATGCGGCGCTTGTTCTGCTGCGGGATGACATAGGCGATGGTCGCCATCGCGGCCGCGAGCACCAGGAAGGGGAGCGCCGGCAGGCCGGGCATCAGGCCGAGCACGGCGAGCAGGATGGCGGCGACGGAAAGCGCGCGCGGATAGGCGCCGAGCTGGCCGAACACGGCCTGGTCGGCGGAGCCGCGGGTGCCGCCCTTGGAGACGAGCAGGCCCGCGGCGAGCGAGACGATGAGCGCCGGGATCTGGGTCACCAGGCCGTCGCCGACCGACAGCCTGACGAAGACGTCGCCGGCCTCGGAGACCGACATGCCGTGGCGGGAATAGCCGATGGCGATACCGCCGATGATGTTGATCGCGGTGATGATCAGGCCGGCGATGGCGTCGCCGCGGACGAATTTC
>CAYYZC010000629.1:0-1015 GCA_964475605.1 uncultured Chelativorans sp. | reverse complement strand
GGGTCACGCAGGCCCAGTTCGCCGGCTACTTCGTCGCCAAGGACAAGGGCTTCTACGAGGAAGAGGGCCTCGACGTCGACATCAGGCCCGGCGGCCCCGACATCGCGCCGGAGCAGGTGATCGCCGGCGGCGGCGCAGACGTGATCGTCACCTGGATGGCGGCGGCGCTGGCCGCGCGCGACAAGGGCGTCAACCTCGTCAACATTGCCCAGCCCTTCAAGAAGGCCGGCATGGAACTGGTCTGCCCGAAGGACGGGCCGATCAAGACCGAGGCCGATTTCAAGGGCCACACGCTGGGCGTCTGGTTCTTCGGCAACGAATATCCGTTCTACGCCTGGATGCACAAGATCGGCCTGTCGACCGACGGCGGGCCGGATGGCGTCACCGTGCTCAAGCAGAGCTTCGACGTGCAGCCGCTGATCCAGAAGCAGGCCGACTGCATCTCGGTCATGACCTACAACGAATACGGCCAGGTGCTCGACGCCGGCTACAAGCCGGAAGACCTGATCGTCTTCAACTATACCGAGATGGGCAACGACCTGCTCGAGGACGGCCTCTACGTGATGGAGGACAAGCTCAAGGACCCGGCCTTCGAGGACAAGATGGTGCGCTTCGTGCGGGCTTCCATGAAGGGCTGGAAATACGCCACCGAGAACACGGACGAGGCGGCCGAAATCGTGGTCGACAATGGCGGCCAAGACGAGGACCACCAGAAGTTCATGATGAAGGAAGTGGCCAAGCTGATCGACAACGCCGACGGCAAGCTGATCCCGGCCGCCTATGAGCGCACCGCCAAGGCGCTGCTCGATCAGAAGATCATCACCAAGGAGCCGACCGGCGCCTATACCACCGCGATCACCGACAAGGCTTCGCAGTAGCCGTCATCGATGCTTCGAGCGCGAAAGGGGCGGGCGACCGCCCCTTTTTGTTTGCGCGGCGATGACGAGCCGACGGGGCGGGGTGTAGGCTGACGTCCATGAAGGCTGCATAACCGCAAATCCCGAGGATCATCATG
>CAYYZC010000628.1:0-1015 GCA_964475605.1 uncultured Chelativorans sp. | reverse complement strand
CGGCGTCACCAAGGTCTATCGCTCCGGCGATGTCGAGGTCTGGGCCCTGCGCGGCGTCGACCTCGCGCTGTTCGAGGGCGAGATGGCGGTGCTGCTCGGCCCGTCGGGAAGCGGCAAGTCGACGCTGCTCAACATTCTCGGCGGGCTCGATCGCGCGAGCGGCGGAACGGTCAGCTTTCGCGGCGAGGACCTCACCTCCTGTTCGGAACGCCAGCTCACGCGCTACCGCCGCGACCATGTCGGCTTCGTGTTCCAGTTCTACAACCTCATCCCGAGCCTGACCGCCTGGGAGAACGTGGCGCTGATCACCGAGATCTCGAAGCGCCCGATGCCGCCCGAGGAAGCGCTCGACATGGTCGGGTTGAAGGAGCGGATGAACCATTTTCCCGCGCAGCTTTCAGGCGGCGAGCAGCAACGTGTCGCCATCGCAAGGGCGATCGCCAAGCGGCCCGAGGTCCTGCTGTGCGACGAGCCGACCGGCGCGCTGGATTCCAAGACCGGCATTCTCGTGCTCGAGGCCCTGTCGCGCATCAACGAGGAGCTCGGAACGACGACGGCCATCATCACGCACAATGCGTCGATCCGGCGGATCGCCCATCGGGTCTTTTCCTTCAAGGACGGCCGGATCGCCGAAGCGACGGTCAACGCGACGCGGTTGAAGCCCTCGGACGTGGACTGGTAGCCGATGTCGATGCTCGACCGGAAGCTTTGGCGGGACATCATGCGGCTGCGCAGCCAGGTGCTGGCGATCGCGCTGGTGATGGCATGCGGCGTCGCCACGATCGTCACCGCCATCGGTGCCTATCGCTCGCTCGACGAGACGCGGATTTCCTTCTACGAGCGCTATCGCTTCGGCAACGTCTTTGCCTCCGCGACCCGCGCTCCGCTCGGCCTGCGCGATCGCCTCGCTTCGATTTCCGGTGTCGCCGGGCTGGAGCTGAGGATCGCCAGGCCCGTGATACTCGACATTGCGGGCATGGCCGAGCCGGCGACCGGCATGGCCGTCTCCATTCCC
>CAYYZC010000627.1:0-1020 GCA_964475605.1 uncultured Chelativorans sp. | reverse complement strand
GGCTCCGGAGAGGAGCCCGGCCACGCGGAGGCACGCGGACGCAGGGCGGTGGTCATGCGAGAGTCGTGCGGTGCGGATCAGGAAGGGACGCCTTCATCGCCGCCCGTCCAATCTCGGACGGGCGGCGAGGTGCCTACCACGCCACGGCGTAGTTGGAGCCGCGGGCGACCGCATAGCGCGAGAAGTGCCAGATGAAGCCGGTCACGCGCTTGGTGCTCGAGTCCGTGGACTTCGGCCACTCGAGGATGTTGAGGTCGTCGTCGGTGTAGACCACGCTCCGGCTGCGGCCCAGGTCCAGCAGGCAGTGCTCGTAGCTGAGCGTGAGCTGCGCCGCGCGCTCGAAGCGCAGGCCGTGCGGCTCGAGCTTCACCGACGGCGTCAGCGAGAGCAGCGGGATCTGCCCGGAGACGACCGTGTACCGGTCCAGCGCGCCGGCCGGGATGACGAGCCGGTGCGGACCGATCTTGAGCGTGCCGCCGGCGGGGCCGATGACCCGGACGTCGTAGGCGTAGTCCAGCGGGCTGCAGATGAGGAGCGGCGAGTTCAGCAGGTCGGTGAGGTTGCCGGTCAGGTCGCCGGTCAGGGTGCCGACGGTGCCCGTGAGCGTGCCGAGCGTGCTGCCGATGCCGCCGAGGAGGCTGAGGTTGGGCCGCACGGAGTCGCCCTGCTGCCGGGCGAGCTCCGCCAGGCTGGCGAGCCGGGCCCGCTCGGCCTGGGCCTGCGCCTCGAGGCGGCGCATCTCGGCCACGCTCGACTCCTCCGCCGGCGTCGCCGTGGGCGTGCGGTCGGTGGCGCAGGCCGCGACCGCGGCGCAGAGGAGGAGCAGGGCGGACCTGCGAATGGTGGACAGCATGGGTGGCTCCGTGTGGGAGGGTGAGACGAGTGTCGGACCCGCCGCCGCCACGAGGGCGGGACGACGGGCCGCATGTTCCCTACGGAGGGGTATCGGCCGGACCGCCGGCGAGCTTTAGCGCGAGCTTCGCCGCGCGAGGATCAAGGGGGGCCGGAGCCGCCCGTCGG
>CAYYZC010000626.1:0-1022 GCA_964475605.1 uncultured Chelativorans sp. | reverse complement strand
ACTGGTAATAGTGCTGCAGCCGGTTGGGGTTCTCGCCATAGCGGCCGTCCTTGGGGCGGCGCGAGGGCTGAACATAGGCGGCGTTCCAGGGCCTCGGACCCAGCGCGCGCAGCGTGGTGGCCGGATGGAAGGTGCCGGCGCCGACCTCCATGTCGTAGGGCTGCAGGACGACGCAGCCATATTCCGCCCAGTAATCGTGGAGGGTGAGGATCAGCCCCTGGAAGGAGCGGCTGGGATGCATATGGTCGGGTAGATTCGCGGTCACGGCAAGCTCTGGCGCCAGGAAAGGACGGGGTCGTCCTATTGCGCGGCCATGCAGGCGTCAAGGCAAGGGGATCGGAGATGTTCCCGTCCTGCGTCGCCGCGCCTAATGCCGGGACTCAATTCGTCGGCAGCACCAGCTCCTGGCCGGGCACGATGCGCGCCGGATCGCCGCGCAATTGCGGGTTCAGCTCCAGCAGCTCGCGGAAGCGGCTGCCGTCGCCGAGCCGCTCGGCAGCGATCGACCAGAGCGATTCACCCGGCGCGACGACATGGCTCCCCGCACCGCCGGTGGTGACCGCGGCGGCCGGCGTCGCAGTCGCATCGGAGGCGGCGGCCGGCGCGTCTTGTATCTCCACGAGCCCTGCGGCCGAGGCTTCTTCCCGAAGCTCCGCCTTCGTCTCTTCCTCGTTTGCGGCGCGCTCCTCTTCCCCGGCCGGAGGCAGGCCTTCGGCGAGCTTCTTGCGGACCGAGGCGAGCACGTCCTCGTCGGGATCGAGATCGCGCGCATGGCGCCACTGGAAGGTCGCCTCCAGCTTGCGGCCGACCCGCCAATAGGCGTCGCCGAGATGGTCGTTGAGGATCGGGTCGTTGGGCATCAGCGAGACGGCGCGCTCCAGCTCGCGCACCGCATCGTCGTAGCGCGCCAGCCGGTAGTAGGCCCAGCCGAGCGAGTCGACGATATAGCCGTCGCTCGGGCGCAGCTCGACCGCATGCTTGATGAGCTCCAGCCCTTCCTCGAGGTTGGTGTTCATGTCGAC
>CAYYZC010000625.1:0-1023 GCA_964475605.1 uncultured Chelativorans sp. | reverse complement strand
CACGCCTATCAGGACGGTGCCGAATTCGTGACGCTGGCCGACCTGGCGGCGCGCATCGCAACCTTCCAGGCCGCCTCGTTCAACTACACCGTGACCGGCGACAGCATCAGCGTCACCGCCACGGCTCCCACCAACTCGCTGGGCTCGTTCGCGCTCGATTTCGACTCGCTCGGCGGCAAGGTGATCGCCAGCGTGGCCGGCTGGTACGCCTATGACGAGGACAGCGTCTTCCTCGACGCCGATGGCGGCAGCTTCGACATAACGCTCGGCACGGTGCAGGCCGACGTCACCCGCATCACCTCGATCGGCTCGCGGGCGCAGCTCGTCTCGCTCGACGGCAGCGGGGTGGATCTCAGCTTCGTGGTCAAGGGCGAAGGCAAGATCACCGTCGACCTCAAGCTGCTCGACGGCTATTTCTACGCCGTCACCGGCGCCACCATCCTCTCGCAGACCGGCGACATCATGGTCCTGCAGCTCGACGGGCTCGGCACGCACAACGTCTCGATCCAGCAGATCAACGACGCGCCGACGGACATCCTGCTCCAGAACGTCTCGCTGATCGAGAACACCACGACCCGGACCAGGGTCGCCGACCTGCTGGTGATCGACCCCGACACCGAGCCGGGCCTGAGCGACAATGTCGTGACGATCAGCGATCCGCGCTTCGAATACGATCCGAGCGATGGCGGGCTCTACCTCAAGGCCGGCCAGGCGATCGACTTCGAGTCCACCCCGACCATATCGATCACCGTAACCGCCAAGGACGGCGCGCTCGAATATTCTAAGGACTTCGTCCTCGACGTCACCGACGTCAACGAGGCGCCGACCGACATCGTCGTCACCAACCAGGTCGCGGTCGCGGAGAATGTGGACGTCAGGACCAAGGTGGCCGACCTCGCCGTCACCGACCCGGACACGGTCGCCGCCTTCCGCAACAATACCATCACCGTCGACGATCCGCGCTTCGAGATCGACCCGGTCGACGGCGGGCTCTATCTCAAGCCCGGCCAGGTGATCGACTTC
>CAYYZC010000624.1:0-1027 GCA_964475605.1 uncultured Chelativorans sp. | reverse complement strand
GCCGCAATCCCCGGCAGCGCTGCCGAAGGCGAGGCGGCGCCCCTCGCGGTCCCAGCCCATGCCGGTGACCTCGCCTTTTCCCGGCCGGCGCAGCAGCACCTCGCGCTGGTCCTCGATCCTGACGGCGATGATCATGCCGTCGGAAAAGCCGACCGCGACGATCTCGTCGCTGCCGTGAAAGGCGACGGCCGTCACCATGGCGTCGCCGCGGGTGCCGAGCTCGAGCGGCGCCTTGCCGATCGGCCCGTCCCTGGAGGTGAAGGGCCAGACGATCGCCGCCGGCGCGCCCGAGCTTGCCAGCCAGCGCCCCCTGGCGCTCCATGACAGGCTCTTCACCTTGGCCGGATAGCCGGCCATGCGCATATGCTTGCCGTCGGAGAGCTTCCAGCCATGGAGCGCGTTTTCCTGCATCGAGGTGACGAGGAAATTGCCATCGGGCGAGAAGGTCACCGCCATATGGGCGCCGGCCCATTCGAGCTCGACCGGCTTGCCCTCGGCGGCCGGGAAATGCAGCGTCGCGCCGTTGTAGCGCGCAACCGCGATGCGCATGCCCTTGGGCGCGAATGCGACGCCTTCGACGGAGCGCTGGTGCTGGAATTCGCGCAGCTTGCCGTCGGGCAGGCGGACGAAGGCGCTGCGCCCGCTGCCATAGGCGAGCGCGCCGCGCGGGCCGGCGGCGATCGAGGTCACCCATTTGCGGCCTGCCTCGGCGAGCTGCTCCAGCTCTCCGGTGGCGCCGACGCGCATCACCTTGCCGTCCTCGCCGCCGGTGAGCAGGGCGTTGCCCTCGAGGGCAGGAGCGGCGACCAGCAGCCCGTCATGTGCCGCGACGTGCTTGTGCCCGTTGTCGAGCCTGTGGACGAGCCCGTCCGCGGTGGCGAAGCAGGGAATGTCGGACAGCCAGCAGGCGGTCACGCAATGGGCGTCGAGATCGAGGGGGGCAACGGTCGGCATCGGGATTCCAGCACGAGAGGAGCACCCTCCTCGCGCAATTTGCCGATCAGTTCAACCGCTGCAGGCGTGCCGG
>CAYYZC010000623.1:0-1040 GCA_964475605.1 uncultured Chelativorans sp. | reverse complement strand
CCGCCAATCAGCCTGACGTCTAAAAACAGGCCGTCAACAGACAAGGATGACGTTGAGAGTTGAATTGGCGCACGCTCCAAATGCGATTGCCTTGCCCCTAGTGGGTGGGGGTGAGGGGTGGGGGTAACCTGAAGCGCGGAGAGGGTGCGTGTTATCGATGTCACCTCGCTCATGCCCCGGCCTCCCTTGCCGCCTCGACCCGGTCGAGCCAGACGGAAAAGCCGACGCCGGGGATCGGCTGCCCGGCGCCGAGCAGCGTCAGCAGGCGGTCGTAGCGTCCGCCGCCGGCCAGCGGCCGGTCATGGCCGGGCAGGCCGATCTCGAAGACCAGCCCGGTATAATAGTCGAGCGGCCGGCCGAAGCCGGCATCATAGGTGACGGTCCCTTCGGGAAGTCCGTATGCCAGTATGGCTGCCGCGCGCGCGGCGAAAAGCTCGATCGCGCTGCCGAGCGAGATGCCGGCACCTTTGGCGAAGCGGTCGAGCGCGCCGGTCGCCTCCTCGAGCGTGGTGCGGATCGCCAGAAACGTGCGAAGCGCTTCGAGCGCTTCCGCCGACAGCCGCACGCTGCGCAGCTCCGCCTTCTCGGTGAGGCGGCGCGCGATCTCGTCCGCGCTGCGCCCCAGCGACGGCGGCAGGCCGGCCTGCTCCATCCGCTTCGCGACATGGGCGGCGAGGCGGGCAGGATCGCCCTCCGCGACGAGCGCGGCGAGATCGGCATCGACGGCGAGCCGCCGGCCCGGATTGGCGAGGTCGTCGAGGGCGGCCGTGAGCTGGTCGGCCGAGCCGAAGGCGCGCGCCAGCCGCTTCTGCCAGCCGCGCGGCAGGCCGAGCGCGGCCAGAACCGCCTCGAAGATGCGCTGGTCGCCGAGCGTCGCCGCCAGCCTGCGGCCGGGGAGCACGCGCGACAGCAGCGCATGGGCGTCGGCGAGCGAGCGTGCATCGGCTGCCGCGATGTCGGGCTCGCCGAGATCCTCGATGCCGGCCTGGAAGAACTCGGCCGGGCCGTCGCGCCGCTGCCGGAACACCTCGCCGAGATAG
>CAYYZC010000622.1:0-1046 GCA_964475605.1 uncultured Chelativorans sp. | reverse complement strand
GCCGAGAATCGAGCGCAGCACGGTCGTTTTGCCGGCGCCATTGGCACCGAGGAGTGCGAGAACCTCCCCTTCCTCGATGGACAAGGAGACACCGAACAGCGCCTGCGTCTCGCCGTAAAACGTGTCGATCGTCTCGACGTCGAGCATCAGTTGAGCCGTCCGAGGTTGGAGGCCCGTACCCATGGGTTTGCCTTAAGCTCCGCGGGCGTGCCATGGGCAATGACCTGTCCCCAATGGATCACCGAGATCTCGCGACCACCATGCCGACGAGAAGCCCGCCGAGGTGGCACCCCAGAAGCTGCCTACGAGTGGCGTGCGCCGGCGGAAGCGCTGACATGATGAATATCTAGCGTCAGCGGGAGACCCCCCGGCTCTGCCGGGGAGGCAGTAGCAGTTTGACGTATCCTGCAGTCCATCAGCGGATTTCCAACCGTGAGCAGCCACGCATACGGAAGGACTTCCACCGATGGACGAGTACGAAGCCTTAAGCCACACGATCTGGGACTGCAAATTCCACGTCGTGTTCATCCCGAAGTGCCGCCGCAAGACGCTGTACGCGGAGTTGAGACGGCACCTCGGTGAGGTGTTTCACAAGCTCGCCGCTCAGAAGGAGAGCAAGATCGTCGAGGGGCATCTGATGCCCGATCACGTGCACATGCTGATCTCGATCCCGCCGAAGTACGCGGTTTCGCAGGTGGTCGGGTTCATCAAGGGCAAGAGCGCCATTCACTTGGCGCGGGTGTACGGGGAGAGGAAGCGCAACTTCGCAGGTCAGCACTTCTGGGCACGCGGGTATTTCGTCAACACGGTCGGTCGCGACGAGGAGGCGATCCGCGCCTACATCCGTAACCAGGAGAAAGAAGATCAAAGGTTGGAGCAACTTAACCTCTGGCGTTGACGCCGCCTTCAGGCGGCACAGGGAGCTGAGGCCGCGTCAGCGACCTCACCTACCGCCTCGGGCGGTTCCAATCCTAAAGCCCCCGGCTTTGCCGGGGGATATTTACCTGATAGAAAGGGCGCCTCAACGCCATCGCATGAATGCTATG
>CAYYZC010000621.1:0-1053 GCA_964475605.1 uncultured Chelativorans sp. | reverse complement strand
TCGGAAATCAATAAAACCGCCAAGCGCATAGCCGCGCGGCAAGCGAGGAAATCCAAATGACCGAAACCACCGACCTTCAATTGCACTACACCGTCGATGCCCTGTGCCTCGCCGAGGAGTCACTGAAGAAGCCGCTCGCCGCGATTTTCGAAGAAGTGCAATCGGAGGAAGGCGCCGAACTCCGCACCCTGCGCGCCCTGGTCGCGGCGGGACGGGTGCATCTTGCATCCATCGCGCCCGCGACCCGGTATCTCGGCATTGATATTCGGGGCCCCGCGTTCAGCGAGCTCCAGGCTGGAAAGCTGATCGAGAAGCACGGCATCGCAGTGGTTGCTGAGCAGGTGGGCACGGCGCTCGCCATGTTTGTCGCTAAAGTCTCGGGCGCGACCGATGTCCACTAGCACCCGGATCGGCGGAATCCATGTCGATCTTGGTTTGGGAACCGCCAAGTTCGATAAGGGTGTCGCGAAGGCGCGCAAGGAGGCTGCCGGTCTCGGCGCCTCCCTGAAGTCCAGCCTCGGCGGGATCGCGAAGAACTTCGGCGCCGGGCTGCTCGCTGGTGTGACGGCGGGCGGCATAGCCGGGATCGCCAGCCAGTTCGCCGTCGTCGCTGATAACATCGCGTCAATCGGTGACGAGGCCGCGAAAGCAGGTGTCTCGACGAAGGTGTTCCAGGAATGGCGCGTGCTCGCCGAGAAAGCGCGCATCCCGATCGATAGTCTCGTGGATGGTTTCAAAGAGCTTTCGATCCGCTCTGACGAGTTCGCCGTCTCCGGCAAAGGATCCGCGGCAGAAGCCTTCGCACGCCTCGGCCTGACGCCGCAGGAGGTGAAGCAACGTCTCAAGGATCCGGCAGAATTCATGCTGACGCTGATCGAGCGCACACGCCAACTCGGCGACACGGCAACCGGCATTCGCATATTCGATGAACTGTTCGGCGGCACGGGTGGCGAGCGGATGGTCAGTCTGCTCGGCATGTCCAACGACGAGATACGAAACATCATTTCCGGTGCGCATGACGCCGGCCGCGTGCTGGATGAGGAACTTATCCAG
>CAYYZC010000620.1:0-1054 GCA_964475605.1 uncultured Chelativorans sp. | reverse complement strand
TCTAGAGCGTTTCAGATTTTGATGGAAGCATAGCCTGCGTTTTCGAAATAGTTGCTGCATTCGCTGGGCTGGATGGAGGAGACAAGGCTGCCTACGTGGCGCCATGTCTCCTCGATGGTTCGCTTCTGTGCGGCTCGCATCCAGTGCTTGATCTTGGCGAATGCCTGCTCGATCGGGTTGAGATCTGGGGAATAGGGCGGCAGATACCAGAGCCTGGCACCGGCGGCGCGGATCATCTGCCGGACGGCGGCCGACTTGTGGGAGCCGAGATTGTCCATGACGACGATGTCGCCGGGCTTGAGCACAGGCACGAGCTGCTGCTCGACATAGGCGCGGAAGCATTGACCGTTGATCGGCCCATCGAAGACGCAAGGCGCCGTCAGCCGGTCGTGGCGCAAAGCGCCGAGGAAAGTCAGCGTGCGCCAGTGGCCATGCGGGGCGAAGCCGCGCAGGCGCTTGCCTCGCGGCCCCCAGCCGTAGAGCGGTGCCATGTTGGTCTTGATCCAGGTCTCGTCGATGAACACCAGGCGTCTCGGATCGAGACCGGACTGAAGGGCACGCCAGCGTTGCCGGCGGCGAGCAATGTCGGTGCGTGCCTGCTCAAGGGCGAGCAGCGTTTTTTTTGAACCGTAGCCCCTCGCGCCGCAGGAACCGCCACACCGTATCGTGCGAGACCTTCACTCCGCGCGCCGCCAGTTCGTCCTTCAGCCTGTGCAGCGACAACTGCGGCGTCTGGGTGATCCGCTCGGCGATGAAGGCACGATGCGGCTCCAACAGATGCTTGCGGTGGCCCCCCATCTTGCCGGGCGCTACAGACCCGCTTGCACGGTAGCGCTGAGACCACTTCACCGCCGAAGACACGGCAACGCCGAAACGAGCCGCCACAGACCGGCAGCTCTCGCCGGCCTCGACCGCCCCAACAACTCGCTCACGAAGATCATTCGAAAGAGGTCGCGCCATCCGATACTGGCCTCCATCCCCAGCCAGCATCTTGAATCACAAAACAGCCAAAAACGGAATCCCATCCGATTCAGCTAAAACCAGAACCGATCTA
>CAYYZC010000619.1:0-1060 GCA_964475605.1 uncultured Chelativorans sp. | reverse complement strand
TGTCGCGCATCACCAGCGCCGACTTGGTCACGATCCCGACCGGATGGTCCCGCGCCTCCAGCACTTCGAGGATCTGGCGCATGATGCGCCATTGCTTCTCGATCGGCTGGTAGGGGTCCGTATTGGTGCCGATGGCGATGGTGCGCACTTCGTAGCCGGGCCTGGAGAGCTCCTTCTCCAGCAATTGCGGCGCGTCCGGCTTGGCGAACAGCTTCGACTCGAAATCGAGCCCCGGCGACATGCCCATATAGGCGTGGGTGGGGCGGGCGAAGCAATAGACGCAGCCATGCTCGCAGCCGCGATAGGGATTGATCGACCGGTCGAAGGAGATGTCCGGCGAGGTGTTGCGCGTGATGATGTTGCGCGGCCGCTCGACCTGCACCTCGGTCCTGAACGGCGGCAGCTCCTCCAGCGAGCTCCAGCCGTCGTCGAAGACCTGGCGCGCCAGCGGCTCGTAGCGGCCTGAGGGGTTGACCCCCGCGCCCCGTCCGCGGCGGCGGTCGGGGTCGATGCGAAGGCCGCTTTCCTCGATCATGGCGTTTGCCAGTTCCGCGCGTCCCATGGTGAATGCGGCAACGTCGGCGCGTGCGATGGGTTCCATCAGGAATGCTCCATTGAGGCGGCGAATCGGCCGCGTTCATGAATCTATTCCTATTGCCAGCTTGCGAACAAAGCAAGAACGAAATTGCCGCACGAAGGGATCGGCTCCGGCCGTCGACCGTTCCGCCCATGTCAGACGGGCGTTCCGCCGCCGCGTTTCAGGTGCTCGTCGAGCCGCGGCATGATCTCGACGAAGTTGCAGGGCATGTGGCGATAGTCGAGCTGGGCCTGCAGGATGCCGTCCCAGGCGTCCTTGCACGCGCCGGGCGAGCCCGGCAGCACGAAGACGAAGGTGGTATCGACGAGTCCGCCGGTGGCCCGGGACTGGATCGTCGAGGTGCCGATCTTGTCATAGGAGATGCGGTGGAAGACCTCCGAGAAGCCGTCCATCTTCTTGTCGAAGAGCGGCTCCAGCGCCTCCGGCGTCACGTCGCGGCCGGTGAAGCCGGTGCCGCCGGTG
>CAYYZC010000618.1:0-1068 GCA_964475605.1 uncultured Chelativorans sp. | reverse complement strand
ACGTCGGCGCGCTCCGACAGCCAGTCGACGATCTTGCCCTTGCCCTCGTCGCCCCATTGCGAGCCGACGACCACCACATTGGCCATTTTTTCGATTTCCTTCATTTCGCTGACGCGGACCCGAAGGCCCGAAGAACAGGCCTCTATAGCCTCATGCTCTTCCGGGTGCGAGCCCGATCGGGCCAATAATGTGCCGCTGGAGCGGCCATCCGGGCCGCTGGTACATTTACCTTGCCTCCCATAGCCCCTATGCACCCGTCGAACCCCAACCGGCTGTCCCCATATGCTGCGAACCGCCTATATCCTGCTGCTGAGCACCGCCCTGATGTGGGGCGGCAACGCGGTTGCCGGCAAGCTCGCCGTCGGCCACGTCTCGCCGATGCTGCTGACGTCGATCCGCTGGGGGCTGGCGGTGGCGATCATGCTCTTCATCGGCGGCGCGCAGCTCCGCCGCGACTGGGCGATGGTCAAGCGGCACATCGTGCTGCTGTCGACGCTCGGCGCGGTCGGATTCGGCCTCTTCAACGTCATCATCTACAGCGCCCTCAACTACACCTCGGCGATCAACGTCTCGATCGAGCAGGCGGGGATGCCGCTGGTCATCTTCATCGCCAATTTCGTGCTCTTCGGCATGCGCGTCTCATGGGCGCAGATCGTCGGCTTCCTGCTGTCGCTGCTCGGCGTCGCGCTGACGGCGGGCCATGGCAGCCTGGGGCGGCTGGTCAGCCTCGACGTCAATTTCGGCGATGCGCTGATGCTGGTCGGGATCATCCTGTATGGCGGCTATACGGTGGCGCTGCGCTTCAAGCCGGCGATGCACTGGCAGAGCCTGATCCTGGTGCTGGGCTTTTCCGCGTTCGTCAGCTCGCTGCCCTTCGCGGCCTGGGAGTTCGCGGCCGGGAACATGATCTGGCCCGATACGAAGGGATGGGCCATCGCCGCCTATACGGCGATCTTCCCCTCGCTGGTCAGCCAGGTCTTCTATATCCGCGGCGTCGAGATGATCGGCGCCAACAGGGCCGGGCTGTTCGTCAACATGGTGCCGATCTTCGGCACGCTGCTGTCGGTG
>CAYYZC010000617.1:0-1083 GCA_964475605.1 uncultured Chelativorans sp. | reverse complement strand
CTGCCGGCGACGAAGCGCGCCACGGAAAGACGGTCGGTGCCGTGCTCGACCGGGTCCTCCAACGGCCCGAGCGCCTGCGACCATTGGCTGTCCTTGCGCCCGTCCCAGAAAAACCAGGGACCGTAAGCGGTGCCGGCGATCGGCATGGTGCGGCGCGTCGTCGTGCCGATGCCCTCGGCGAGCGGCAGGCCATCCTGGAACTGCCGGTCGGCCTGATGGCAGGTGGCGCAGGCGACCGTGCCGTCGGCGCTCAAGCCGGTATCGAAGAAGAGGCTGGCGCCGAGTGCCGCGGCGTCGGGATCGTCGCCATGGGCGTTGCCCGGATCGGGCGGCAGCGGCGGCAGTCGGGACAGGCGCAGGCTGTCGATGATGCGCAGTTCCTCCTGCGTGAACTCCTCGCCCCGGCAGGCCGGGAGGGCGAGCAGCAGGAGGAAGAGGGCCGTCAGCCGGAGCGCACGCATCGAGCCACCGATCGTCAGATCAGGATGTTGAACGCCACCTCGTCCTCGCCTGCCGGCGACGAGACGGTGAGCCGCAACACCCAGTGCCCGCCCATATTGAACCTGACGCCCTCGATGCGGTAGCGGCCGTCGCCTTCATGAGGCGCGGCCTGGGGAGTGGTCGGCAGCCCGTGCCCATGCGCCGGCATGCCGCCGTCGATGGAAATGACGGCATCCTCGATCGGCGCTCCATCGGCGAGCTTCACCGTCGCGATCCAGGAATGCAGCGTCCCCTGCACGACCGGCTCGGCCTCCGGCTCGATCATGACCTCGTAGAGACCCGCAGCGCTCGTCTGCGTGCGCGCAAGATCGAGATCGGCCGGCGGCGCGGCCGTGAAATGCATATAGGCGAAGGCAAGCACCACCAACGCCGCCAGCGCCGCCGTTCCTGCCAGAATCCGTTTCTTCATCGTAGCGATCCGATTTGTCGACCATTGCAAATGCTAGGGGTTCCGGTTGCTGGAAGGTCAAACCCTTTCCATTCCGTGCTTCCCGGCCTATTCCCGCCCGAGCTTCTGTACAGCACCAGAGGGACGAACGTGAAGCGCGTGGCATCGATCGGCGAATGCATGCTGGAGCTCTC
>CAYYZC010000616.1:0-1092 GCA_964475605.1 uncultured Chelativorans sp. | reverse complement strand
TGATGCGGAGGATCGAGCTTGTCGCCTTCTTGCTTTGCCCATGTCGCTTTCGAGGCTTTGTGACCGCCGGTTTCGTGATCTGGTGAAGCTGTTCAAGGTGCCTGCCGGGGAGATTCCTCCGGCGGGATAATTGGGAAGCCGGTTTGATGCCGGCGCTGCCCCCGCAACGGTAGCGGAGCGAAAAGCCCGACGAACGCCACTGGATCGCAGGACGATCCGGGAAGGCGTCGGGATGGTCCTCACAAGGACGGCTTCGGAGCCCGGAAACCAGCCCTGGACGCAAGGAAACCGACTGATCGCGGTGGGCGGTCAAGAGGCAGAGCGCTTCGGGCGAGCCTTGCCCGCTGCCGTCTCCCCTCCATCACCACCAAAGTTCAGTCCTTGTGCAAACGGAATGCGAGGACAGGACATGGATATTCGCGACGAAATGCTGGCGCTGATCCGCGGCCGGCGCCACGGCTTCTCCCTCCAGCAGCCCTTCTATACCGATCCGGAATTCTTCCGGCTGGACATGGAGCTGATCTGGTATCGCGACTGGCTCTTCGTCGGCCATGATTGCGAGATCGCCAGGCCCGGCGGCTTCTTCACCGTGCAGGTCGGCGACTATCCCGTGGTGGTGGTGCGCGGCCGCGACGGCGTCATCCGCGCCCTGCACAATACCTGCCGCCATCGCGGCAGCCGCGTGTGCACGACCCACAAGGGCACGTCCGCCAAGCTCGTCTGCCCCTATCACCAGTGGACCTACGATCTGGACGGCTCGCTGATCTTCGCGCGTCAGATGGCGGACGGATTCTGCAAGGACGATTTCGGCCTGAAGCCGATCGCCTGCGAGAGCGTCGCCGGCTACGTCTTCATCTGCCTGGCGGACGAGCCGGCGGATTTCGCCCCGTTCCGGACGCTGATGGAGCCCTATCTCGCGCCGCACAACCTTGCCGACGCCAAAATCGCGCACGAAACGACCATCATCGAGAAGGGCAACTGGAAGCTGGTCTGGGAAAACAACCGCGAGTGCTATCACTGCGCCGCAAACCACCCGGAGCTCTGCAAGACCTTTCCGGAAGCGCCGACCATCACCGGCGTGCCGAGCGTCGA
>CAYYZC010000615.1:0-1093 GCA_964475605.1 uncultured Chelativorans sp. | reverse complement strand
AGCACACCCTTCACACGGGTGGGGTCACAGGTTCAATCCCTGTCGCGCCCACCATTGGGGAAACCGTTCTTTCCGGCAGACCAGACTCGCATCCTCAGGAAATCGTCGAACCCCGCCCCGGCTTACAGCCAAGGGTCTGTCATTGCGGCATAAGTCCGAAAGCGGCGTGTCGGCGAGGTGGGGAAGAAAACTGTTGACGAGCATCGAATGCCGTACACACTTCTCCTGCGATTAACGTAGGTTAGTCCGGTCAACTTTTCTTGATGGGGGATTCCCGATGGAAGCTATCATCGCCCAACTGATTGGTGGTCTGGCCGGCGGCGCTGCCGGCGGCAAGGTCGTCAAGGGCTCGGACCTCGGCAACATCGGCAACCTGATCGCGGGAGCCGTGGGCGGCGTGGGTGGCGGAACCCTGCTCGGCTCCCTGATGGGTGCCGGAGGCGCTGCGGCGGGCGGCGTCGACATCGCCGCTCTTGCCGGACAGTTGATCGGCGGCGGCGTGGCCGGCGCCATCGTTCAGATCGTGGTCGGCCTGATCATCAACAAGGTTATCAAGAAGTAGGAGAGACGGGACTTTGGCTCATAAATTCGAGATATACAAGGACAAGGCCGGCGAGTACCGGGTTCGCTTCAAATACAACAGCGAAGTGATGTTCTCGACCGAAGGCTATACCAGCAAGGCAAGCGCCCAGAACGCCATAGATTCGATCAAGAAGAACGGCCCGGGCGCCCCTGTCGAGGACAACAGCTAAGGACCCTTTCAGGTCCAGGCGGCGTTTCTAGCGCCCGCCCGGAGGGCCCGCAAGGCACCTTGCGGGCCCTTTTTCTTGCGTTTGCCATCCTGCGTTCATCAATGTGCCGGCGGCAAGGCGCGACGGCGCGTGCGTCCGTCGTATCCTTTCAGTCTCCCCTGATCAGCTCGACGATCTCGACGCGGCGGTTCTTCGCCCGTCCTTCCTCGGTGCGGTTGGTGGCGACGGGCGCGACCATGCCGGCGCCCGCCGGCGTGATCCGGGAGCCCTCGATGCCGAAATCCGCGCCAAGCGCATCGGCGACGGCCTGGGCACGGCGCTGCGACAGCGACAGATTGTAG
>CAYYZC010000614.1:0-1098 GCA_964475605.1 uncultured Chelativorans sp. | reverse complement strand
AAGGCCGGCACATCGTCGCCGAAGCCGACCGGCGCCGGATCGTCGCGATCGTGCCGCGGGGAGCGGTCGCGCTCGCGAGGTGCGTCGGAATTCGCCCTGCGCTGCGTATTGTCGTCCCTGATCGCCTGGCGGCGGGATTTCCTGGCGTCGTCCTCGTCGGCGGCGACCGGCGGCGCGGCATGGTTGTCGTTCGCCTGCCGGACCGGCTCGGCCGCTCTGTCCCTGCTGCGTCCTCCGCGGGGAGCGCTGCCGCGCTCGCGCGAGCGTCCGCCGCGGCCGCGGGCGGGTGCCTCGTCAGCATCCTCGGCGCCGAGCGAGGAGAGATCGCCGTCGAGCCATTCGATCTCCTGGCCGATCAGCTTCTCGATCGCGTCGAGATGTTTCCTGTCGCTGCGGGTGGCGATGGTGAAGGCCTTGCCGGAGCGGCCGGCACGGCCGGTGCGCCCGATCCGGTGGACATAATCCTCGGCATGGATCGGCACGTCGAAATTGAAGACATGGCTGACGTCGGGGATGTCGAGGCCGCGTGCCGCGACATCGGATGCGACGAGCAGCCTCAGCTTGCCGTCGCGGAAGGCGGCCAGCATCTGCATGCGCGCCCGCTGGTCCATGTCGCCATGCAGCGCGCCGGCGTCGAGATCGTGCTTGATCAGCGAGCGGTAGAGCTCGGAGACCTCGACCTTGCGGTTGCAGAAGATGATCGCGTTCTTGAGGTTCTCGTCCTCGGCGCGGATCAGCTCGCGCAAGGCGGCGCGCTTCTCCCAGGGCTTCGACTTCGCCTTCACCAGCCGCTGCTCGATATTGACGCCGGTGGAGGCGGCCCGCGACACCTCGACCCGCACCGGCGCCTGCAGGAACTGCTCCGTCAGCTTGGTGATCTCGGGCGGCATGGTGGCGGAGAAGAACAGCGTCTGCCGGGTGAACGGGATGAGCTTGCAGATGCGCTCGATGTCGGGGATGAAGCCCATGTCGAGCATGCGGTCGGCTTCGTCGATCACCAGCACCTTGACGTCGTTCAGGAGCACCTTGCCGCGCTCGAAGTGGTCGAGCAGCCGGCCCGGCGTGGCGATCAGCACATCGACGCCGCGCAACAGTTTG
>CAYYZC010000613.1:0-1103 GCA_964475605.1 uncultured Chelativorans sp. | reverse complement strand
GCGGGCAGGGCGGCGAGGGCGGCCAGGCCGGCTATGACCGCGGCGGCAGCCGGAGTGATTCGGATTTCGGCCAGTCCGGCCCGGGCAACGATCGCGGCGGCGGCTTCTCGCGCGACCTCGACGACGAAATCCCGTTCTAGAATCGACCGTCGGACAATATGTAACAATTAGTACCTTAAGGCGTTGTTTTTACAGCGCCCTTTTCTTTACAGTTTGGTCAAGCCTCGGACTCCTCCGAAGTGATAGGGACGGAACAGGTCAAGAATGTCAATAATCACCCCCCACAAGGTGCAGGCATGAAGCTGGCGGGACGGCGCGCTGCCCAGCGACGCTGTAGCCGGCTCGCCAGCCGCCTCCAGCTTGCTTCTTTGAAGCCGACCGAAGGCTTGCCTCCGACGGCGTGATCTTGGGGGAGGGAGCGTCGACTTGCTTCAAGCGGCGCTTCAGTAGCCGATGCAACGAGTGTCGCTCGCTGCCCGCTCCTTAGGTGGTGGTTCTGTCGCGCTGAACCTCGGGGAGCGGCAGGTTCAGGTCTTTCTCGGTCATCTTTCGGTTCCGAGCATTGTACAGCCACGTGGCGAAGGTTTCGAGGAAGGTATTCCTTTCCTGCTTGAGGAGAACCACTTCGGCCTTGAGCGACTCAACCCTCTCGACTGCGATTGCGAGTTCCTTCTGAAGGGCGATTATGTCCTTGTCGGATGCCTCGTGATCATCTGGACCGAACCTTCTGTCCTTTCTAGTGCCGTTGTCCTCTCTGCTGCGGTCTTTGGCCAGTTTGAATGCACGATTGATTTCATCGTGTGCATCGAGCGCTTGGCGTGTATAAGACCTCCCGAGCACAGCGGTCACTTTGTCCACGAGCAGCTCCCACGTGAGTCTGCCCCGCCAACTCGTCAGGAGATGGACTATCCCATCGATATCGTCGGCCGATAACTTGGGCTTGGGCACGATCAATCGTCCCACATCGGCTCAGGCAGGGACAAAACATCCCCAGCGCCCTGCGCCCGGAGAAGCGCATCACGGTCACGCAACGCCATCGAGATCTCGTTGTGAGAGCGGCGGTGCAAAATTCGTCCACGGTAGCGGCGGGGTAGTCCCGCTGC
>CAYYZC010000612.1:0-1105 GCA_964475605.1 uncultured Chelativorans sp. | reverse complement strand
CGCAGATCATGGTCTGCATCTTCGCCGGGCGCGCGCTTGCCGAGCATGCCGAGCTTCGCTTCGTCACCTTCTGGCACGATCCGCTGGAGACGACCCGCCCGATGGCGCCGCAATCGATCGCCGCAGCCCTCGTCCTCGGACTCGGCCTCATGTTCCTCTTCTACCGCCTGGTCGGCGGAATCGAGATAGACCCTGCCCGGCTCGACCCGCTGGCGGTGACGCTGCGCGCGCTCACCGGGGCGACCGCGGTGCATTCGCTGATCGTACTGCTCTTCTTCGTGGTCGTCGCCGCGCTGTTCGATGCCGCAGCACTCGCCGCCGGCGAAAGTGCCGCGCTGACGGCCTTCCGCGATCTCTGCCGCGAACGGGCCGTGGAGAGGCCGGCCGGCACACGTGCCGAATTCGCCGCGGCGGTGCGCGCACGGCTCATGCCGTTCTCGCATATGCGCCTCGCCCAGGCGCTGCTCGAAGCGAGCGAAGGCACCGCCTCGGGCGGTCCGGCCCGGCGCTCGCTCGACGAGTTCCACGCCTCGTCGCGGCGGCTGATCCGCGCCCTGCTCTCCTTCCTGCCGCTGCTCGGCTTCCTCGGCACGGTGATCGGCCTGACCGCGGCGATCGGCGGCCTACCGGCCGAGCTCGACCTCGAAGCGACGGGCAGCTTCGACATCAGCGCCAGCCTCGTCGGCCTGGCGCTCAAATTCGAGACCACGCTTCTGGGTCTTGCAGGCGCCCTGATCGCCTCGCTGCTTCTTTCGCTGCTCGAACGGCATGAGAGCGATCTGGAAGCGCAATGCCGACGCCTTGCCGACAGCGCCGCCGATGTTGGACAGCCCTGATCCCGATCGGCGCGGCGACGACGGCGCCACGATCCTGCCGGCCTCGATGGCGGACCTCTTCCTGGCGCTGGTCGCCGTCGTGGTCATCATGCTCCTGTCGATGGCGCCGGCGATCCGCCGCCCCGACCTGCTCAAGGCAAGCGCGCCGGCCGAGTTGTGGCAGATGGACCTGCGCATCGCCGGCGAGCGTCCGATCGTGCTGGCGGCACGAGCCGACGGGCTGCTGGTCGCAGGCGACGGGGAGATGCAGGTTCCGCTCGACCGGATCC
>CAYYZC010000611.1:0-1106 GCA_964475605.1 uncultured Chelativorans sp. | reverse complement strand
ATTGTTTGATGGGGATGATGGTAGGTTGAGGCGAGGCTGCGGGCCTGTACGCCCCGCAGCCTCGGCGGCAGGCGACCGTCCCTGGGATCGGGCTGACACCCGACGTCATCGAGGTTCTCTGCCGCCTTTGCAGCACCGCTTGGAGAGTTGATTGGGCCACTGACCTGCCGTCACGCCCGCAAACAATCCGAAGCCCGCAAAGGATAGCACCCTCATGGCCTTTCTGCACCATCCTCCTGTCCGCTGCCTCGGCGTCGATGTCGCCAAGGATAGTCTCGCGGCCTGCGACGGCCGCAGCACCGCCACGCATGCCAACACGCGCGCAGCCATCCGCTCGATGCTGAAGTCGGCCCATCCCGACCTGGTCGTCTGCGAGCCGACCGGCGGATACGAACTTCTGCTCCTGGAAGAATGCCTCAGGGCCGGCATCGCCTGCCATCGCGCCGATACGCTCAGGCTCAAGAGCTTCATCCGCTCCTTCGGGACGCTCGGCAAGAGCGACGCCATCGACGCCGCGCACATGGCCGCCTATGGAAGCGAGCGCTGGGCGAGGCTGCCCTTGTGGCAGGCGCCCGACGCCGACGAGAGGCGGTTGCAGGCGCTGGTGCGGCGCAGGGCCGACCTCGTCGCCTTCAGGGTCGCCGAACGCAACCGGTCGAGAGCGCCGGGCGCAAGACAGCTCGCCACATCCTTCAAGGCCGTCCTCGCTACCCTCGAGCGCCAGATCGACAAGCTCGACGCGGCGATCGCGGCCCTGGTCGCATCGAGTTCCAGTCTCAACCGCCGCATTGCCGTCTGCACCGCCACGAGCGGCATCGGCCTCACCAGCGCCGCCATCCTCATCGCCCAGATGCCCGAACTCGGATCGCTCCAGCGTCGCCAGGCGGCCGCCCTCGCTGGGACCGCTCCCCACCCCGATGAAAGCGGGACCGTCAAGAGCAGACGCCGGCAACGCGGAGGACGGCCACAGGTCAGGACCGCCCTCTTCATGCCGGCCTTGCATGCCGCAGCCGGCAGAGGCGAGTTCGCAGCCTTCTACAAGCGTCTTGTCAACAATCGAAAACCCCCGATCGTCGCAATCGCTGCAACCATGCGAAAGATCGTCG
>CAYYZC010000610.1:0-1112 GCA_964475605.1 uncultured Chelativorans sp. | reverse complement strand
GCACACTTGCCGCCGGCACAATCGCAGCTTCGGGCACTTTGGCGCAGATCATCCCTCCAAGCCTCGTTCTGATCGTACTCGCTGACCAGTTGGGTCGATCAGTCGGGGATATGTACCGGGGCGCGATGGTTCCGGGGCTGATGTTGGTGGCCATTTATGCGGTGTACATCGCATTCATCTCATTCATCTCACCCGACAAGGCTCCGTCGCTTCCGGCAACAGCGCGCACGCTCAGAGGCTGGGCATTAGCGGGCAAGGTTGTCACCTCGCTCGTTCCGCCGCTTGTCCTGATCTTCCTCGTTCTCGGCACGATCTTTATCGGCCTCGCCACTCCGACTGAGGGCGGCGCAATGGGAGCTGTCGGCGCGCTGGCGTTGGCCGTGCTCAACCGAAGGCTCGATCTGAAGATCGTCACGTCGGCCTTGCACGCTACTGCGAGGTTGTCTTCCTTCGTCATGTTTATCCTATTGGGGGCGCGCGTCTTCTCTCTGACCTTCTACGGAATCGATGGTCACATCTGGGTTGAACATCTGATGACGGCGACGCCTGGAGGTGAGGTCGGATTCCTCATCATCGCGAATCTGCTCGTCTTCTTCCTGGCGTTCTTCCTCGATTATTTCGAGTTGGCGTTCATCATAATCCCCCTTCTGGCTCCGGTCGCAGACGCGTTGGGGATCGACCTCATCTGGTTCGGGGTCATGCTCGCAATCAACATGCAGACGGCATTCATCCACCCGCCATTCGGCTTTTCTCTGTTCTTTCTAAGGTCCGTTGCCCCAACGTGCGCCTACAAGGATCGTATCACCGGGGCGACGATACAGCCCGTCACATCCGAACAGATTTATATGGGAGCGCTGCCGTTCCTCGTCATGCAGCTAGCCATGGTCGGCACCCTCATCGCCTTCCCACAGCTGGTCACGCACTACCGAGCCGGTCAAATCGAGGTCGATCCCGCATCCATACAGCTCAACGTGCCGATGCCGGGTGGAGCCAATCCCTACGAGGTGCCTGGTGGTTCACCATTCGGAGCGCCCTCAACCGGCTCGGAATCACCAGTCCTGCCGAGTTTCGGCGCGGACGACGGCCGAACGGATTCGCCGTAGTCGCAGCGG
>CAYYZC010000609.1:0-1116 GCA_964475605.1 uncultured Chelativorans sp. | reverse complement strand
CATCACCTATGTCGAGGAGATCGACGTCACCGATCTGGAGACGCTGCGCGACAGGTTCAACGCCGGGAAGGGCGCGGAACGGCCGAAGCTCACCTTCCTGCCCTTCCTGATGCGCGCGATGGTCAGGGCGATCGCCGAGCAGCCGCAGCTCAATGCGCTGTTCGACGACGAGGCCGGCATCGTGCAGCGCCATGGCGGTGTCCATATCGGCATCGCCGCCCAGACGCCGGCCGGACTGCTGGTGCCGGTGGTGCGCCATGCCGAGGCGCGCGACCTGTGGGACTGCGCCGGAGAGCTCAACCGGCTCGCCGAAGCCGCGAGGGCCGGCACCGCGACGCGGGAGGAGCTTACCGGCTCGACCATCACCGTCACCTCGCTCGGCGCCATGGGCGGAGTGGCGACGACGCCGGTGATCAACCATCCGGAAGTGGCCATCATCGGCGTCAACAAGATGATGGTGCGCCCGGTCTGGGACGGGGCGCAGTTCGTGCCGCGCAAGATGATGAACCTCTCCTCCTCCTTCGATCACCGCATCATCGACGGCTGGGACGCGGCGGTCTTCATCCAGCGCATCAAGACGCTGCTCGAAACGCCGGCGCTGATCTTCGTGGAGGAGTGACTTGATGAGGGCTCCGTCATTCCAGAATCACGACGGCCCGTCCGGAGGTCGCGAATGAAGGACATCGCCTGCAAGCTGCTGGTGATCGGCGCCGGACCGGGCGGCTATGTCTGCGCGATCCGGGCGGGCCAGCTCGGCATCGACACGGTGATCGTGGAGGCGGCAAAGCCGGGCGGTACCTGCCTCAATGTCGGCTGCATCCCGTCCAAGGCGTTGATCCATGCGGCCGACGAATATGCAGCCCTGACCCGGATCGCCTCAGGCCGGAACCCGTTCGGCATCTCGGCGCAGTCGCCCGCCCTCGACCTTATGAAGACGATCGCCTGGAAGGACCGCATCGTCGGGCGGCTGACGACCGGCGTGGCGGGGTTGCTGAAGAAGGCCGGCGTCAAGTCGATCCATGGCTGGGCGCGTTTCCGCGACGGCAAGACCGTGGTGGTCGAGACCGAGACGGGCGAGCAGGTGATCCGCGCCGAGACGATCGTCATCGCCACCGG
>CAYYZC010000608.1:0-1122 GCA_964475605.1 uncultured Chelativorans sp. | reverse complement strand
CGCCTGCTGGAAAGCTTCGAGCTTGCCGATCTGCATGTGGCTGTGAAGCAGGCACTCCAACTCGGCGCGATTGGCTTCGACGCCGTCAAACATCTGCTCCTGTGCCGGGTGGAGCGCCGGCCGCCGCGACTGGACCTGTCCTTTTACCCATACCTGCCGAGGGCGACGGTCGAGACGACATCGGCGAAGGCCTATATGCGCCTTCTGTCGACGAATGCGGGAGAAGCGGCATGAGCAATGAAGCGCCCGAGATCCTGCTTTCCCATTATCTCAAAACCCTCAAGCTGCCGACCTTCCAGCGCGAGTATCAGAAGCTGGCCCGGCTATGCGCCGCAGAGGGAGTGGACCATACCGGATATCTTGCCCGGCTCGCCGAAAGGGAGATGATCGAACGGGATCGCCGCAAGGTCGAACGCCGCATCAAGGCGGCAAGGTTCCCGGTCGTCAAAAGCCTCGACAGCTTCGACTTCGCCGCCATCCCGAAGCTAAACAAGATGCAGGTGCTGGAACTGGCGCGTTGCGAATGGATCGAGCGGCGCGAGAACGTCATCGCCCTTGGTCCCAGCGGCACGGGCAAGACACATGTGGCGCTCGGCCTCGGCCTGGCGGCGTGTCAGAAGGGCCTTCCCGTCGGCTTCATTACCGCTGCCGCCCTGGTCAGCGAGATGATGGAGGCGCGCGACGAGCGGCGATTGCTCCGCTTCCAGAAGCAGATGGCCGGATACAAACTCCTCATCATCGATGAGCTCGGCTTCGTGCCGCTCTCCAAGACCGGGGCTGAATTGCTGTTCGAACTGATCTCGCAACGCTACGAGCGCGGCGCGACCCTGATCACCAGCAATCTGCCGTTCGACGAATGGACTGAAACGCTGGGATCCGAACGGCTGACCGGCGCACTGCTCGACCGCATCACCCACCACGTCAACATCCTCGAGATGAACGGCGACAGCTATCGTCTCGCCCAAAGCCGCGCCCGAAAGGCTGGCTGAAACCCTCTCCGAAAATCGCCACGCAGGCATGAGACCACCGCTCGGGCTACGCCCTCGGGGCGGTCTCAAGCCTGCGCCACAAGTGGCCGACATTTACGCCGCCCATTGACCTGATTTTGCTCCGCCGTTGACA
>CAYYZC010000607.1:0-1125 GCA_964475605.1 uncultured Chelativorans sp. | reverse complement strand
CCCTAATTTTGAGGCAAGGAGGCCATGATGGGGACCGGCAATTTCAGTGACGAGTTCAAGCGTGATGCGGTCGCTCAGATCACCGAGCGGGGCTATCCCGTTTCGGAGGTTTCGAAGCGTCTCGGCGTCAGCCCGTATTCGCTTTATGCGTGGAAGCGGAAGTTCGCGAAGCCGTCAGGAGGCGACGGTGATCAGGCTGCCGAGATCCGGCGACTGAAGAAGGAACTGGCGCGCGTCACCGAGGAGCGCGACATCCTAAAAAAAGCCACCGCGTATTTCGCCAAGGATGCAAAGTGAGATACGCGTTCGTTGCCGAGCATCGCCAAGAGTTCACGGTGCGGGCGATGTGTCGTTGTCTGCGCATCCGACCCAGCGGTTTCTATTCATGGCTGAAGAACCCGTTGAGCAGGCGGGCTCGGGAGGATGCGCGCCAGACCGATCTGCTCAGGAAGGCCTGGAAGGATAGCGGCAGGGTCTACGGCTACCGCAAGCTGCACGACGACCTTCTCGATCAAGGCGAGACCAGTTGCGCCAATCGGATCGCTCGTCTTGCGAAGCTGGCCGGCATTAAGGCGCAGATCGGCTACAGGCGTAGACCTGGTTCCTATGGGGGCAAGCCGTCGGTCGTAGTCGACAACACCCTTGCCCGGCAGTTCGATGTCGATGCGCCGGACAAGGCATGGGTGACAGACATAACCTACATCCGAACCCAGGAGGGCTTTGCCTATCTGGCCGTGGTGATCGACCTGTTTTCCCGCCGCGTCATCGGCTGGTCGATGCAGAGCCGGCAGACGACCGACGTCGTGCTGCAGGCATTGCTCATGGCGGTTTGGCGTCGAAAGCCGAAGAACAAGGTCCTGATCCATTCCGACCAGGGCTCCCAGTTCACCAGCATGGACTGGGCAGCGTTCCTGAAGCACCACAATCTCGAGCACTCGATGAGCCGTCGTGGCAACTGTCACGATAACGCCGTAGCCGAAAGCTTCTTCAATCTCCTCAAGCGCGAGCGGATACGGCGCAGGACCTATCGAACACGCGAGGAGGCAAGGCAGGACGTGTTCGATTACATCGAGATGTTCTACAACCCGAAGCGCAAGCACGTCAGGAACGGGATGCTGTCACCCG
>CAYYZC010000606.1:0-1131 GCA_964475605.1 uncultured Chelativorans sp. | reverse complement strand
GGATTACCGCATGCTGGCGCGCAGGAGGCTTCCGCGCGGCGTGTTCGAATATATCGACCGCGGCACGGAAGACGAAAACGGTTTGACCGGGCTTCGCAAGAGGCTGGATGCGATCAAGCTGAACCAGTTCGTTCTCAACGATATTTCGAAGCCCGATACTTCGGTTGCCCTGTTCGGGACGACATTGCCGGCGCCGATCGCCATAGCGCCGACCGCGGCCGCGGGGCTGATGTGGTACGACGGAGAGGTGCAGCTGGCTCGGGCCGCAGGAAAGGCAGGCGTCCCGTTCTGCGTCGCGACGCAATCGATCACCTCCATGGAAGAGATAGCCGAACGCGCAGCAAAGACGAAGCTGTGGTTCCAGCTGTATATTTTCGAGGACCGGGAGTTTACTTACAGCCTGCTGAAACGTGCCGATGCGCTTGGCATCGATACGTTGCTGCTGACGGTCGATACCGCGCGTAATCCTCCCAAGAAGGAATGGAATACGCGCAACGGCTACGGCATACCGATCACGCCATCCCTGGCGGGTGCGCTGGATCTGCTTCGGCATCCCGGATGGACGGCATCGGTCCTGCTGCGATATCTGGCGACGACCGGCGTCCCGACCTATCGCCACTATCCCGACGAATACCGCACGAAGATCACGCGGGCCAGCGTCGCCGACAATGTAAAGCTTGCGCGAAAGCTTACATGGGAAGACGTGTCGGACATCCGAAGGCGCTGGCAAGGAAACCTGATAGTAAAGGGCATCCTTACCGCGGCGGATGCGGAGCGTGCGCATCGGCTCGGCGCCGATGGCGTCGTCGTTTCCAGTCATGGCGGGCGAAATTTCGATTCCGCACCTGCGGCAATCGACGTGGTTCCGCAGATCGCCGACGCTCTCGGCCAGCGGATGACGATCCTAGCCGACAGTGGAATCCGCAGGGGCAGCGACGTCGTCAAGTATCTGGCCGCCGGGGCCAAGGCGGTGCTGATCGGCCGGGCGACCTTGTACGGCACCGCCGTTGCGGGCGAGCGGGGCGCGATCGGGGTCCTCGAAATCCTGCTCGAGGAACTCGACCATTGCCTGGCCTTTTCCGGGCAGTCGAGCGTCGCGAACCTTTCCCGCGACCTGCTCTGGAATGTCGC
>CAYYZC010000605.1:0-1150 GCA_964475605.1 uncultured Chelativorans sp. | reverse complement strand
TGGCGGAGAGGGAGGGATTCGAACCCCCGATACCCTTGCGAGTATGCCGCATTTCGAGTGCGGTGCTTTCAACCACTCAGCCACCTCTCCGCTTCGTGGTCAGCGCAGCTTGCGCGGGCGCACACATAATCATTGCGGCATCATTCGACAAGCCCATTTCCGGCCCGTTCCGCGCCGCACGAGCTTGACTTCAAGCCGACCCTCGGCTAACGGAGCGTCAAATCCGGCGTGGGGCCCGCTCCGCGCCGGTCGTTCTTTGGCGGGCTCCTTCGCCGGGAACGATGGCAACCCGAAACCGACTGAACAAGAAGACGGCCGCGCGCCAGATCGCGCGTAGAGCCGGACCGAACAGCGAAAGGCCAAGAACATGTTCGCAGTCATCAAGAGCGGCGGCAAGCAGTACCGCGTCGTCGCCGACGATCTTTTGACCATCGGCAGGATCGACGGCGAGGTCGGCGAGATCGTCCAGATCGGCAATGTGCTCGCCCATGGCGAGGGCGAGAGCCTCACGCTCGGCTCGCCCTTCGTCGAAGGCGCCTCGGTGGCGGCCGAGGTCGTCGAGCAGGGCCGCGGCGAGAAGGTCATCGCCTTCAAGAAGCGGCGCCGGCAGAATTCGCGCCGCAAGCGCGGCTTCCGCGCGCTGCTGACCACGGTGCGCATCTCCGAGATCCTCACCGACGGGGCGAAGCCCTCCAAGAAAGCGGCGCCGAAGAAGGAAGCCGCCAAGAAGGAGAAGCCGGCCAAGGCCGAGACGGCCGAAGCGGCTCCGGCCGCCGTCGAGGCCGCGCCCGCAGCGCCGCTCTTCACCGCGCCGGAAGGTGCGGGCGACGATCTGACCGCGATCAAGGGTATCGGCCCGGTCGCCGCCGGCCAGCTCAAGGAGCAGGGGCTGACGAGCTTCGCGCAGATCGCCGCGCTTTCCGACGAGGACATCGCCAAGGTCGACGCGGCGATGCCGTTCAGCGCCGAGCAGATCGCCGACTGGCGCGAGCAGGCGAAGGAACTGGCGAAGTAGATCGCCAAGGGGTTTGAAAAAGGCCGCGCAAGCGGGCATAGAGAGTTCGAGGCGCCTCGCGAGGCGCAAAGGAGACTGAAATGGCACACAAGAAAGCTGGCGGTTCGTCGCGCAACGGTCGCGATTCCGAATCCA
>CAYYZC010000604.1:0-1161 GCA_964475605.1 uncultured Chelativorans sp. | reverse complement strand
CCTGGCGCGGATGCAGCCTCGAGCGACAACCGGGACAGCTGGTCCCTCGGCGATCTCCTCGCGCGCGCCTCGCGCGACGAGGAAGGTGGGATGCGGCATCAGCAGCCCCATGCCCCGGCGCCAGTGCCGCCCTCCATCGACATCGGCCTGCTCGCGAGAGCGCTCGACCAAGCCACCGCGTCGGCCATCTGGTCCCGCTTCCGGGCCGGACAGCGGGGCATCATGGTGCGCAGCATCTACTCGACCGAGGGCCGTGCCGCTTTCGACGAGGTCAGCCGCCGCTACAGGGCAGATCCGGACTTCCAGAGCATGGTCAATCGCTATCTCGACGAGTTCGAGCACTCCTTGCGCGAGACGGAACGTCAGGAAGGCAGTGCCCGGCTGCTCGCCAGCCAGCTCGTGTCGGACACGGGGCGCGTCTACCTCTTCCTCGCCCACGCAAGCGGCCGACTCTCTTGACGGCCGCCATGCCTGCGCGCAAGTGCGTTGGCATGGAAAAGCTGCACATCGAAGCCGCCATCGAGAGCTGGCCGCTGGCCAGCGATTTCGTCATCGCCCGGGGAGCCAAGCGGGAGGCGCGGGTCGTCGTCGTGCGTCTGTCGGATGACCGCACGACCGGACGTGGCGAATGCGTGCCGTATGCACGTTATGGCCAGACGCCCGAAGCGACATTGGCCCAGATCCGATCCGCCGTCGTTGACCTCGACCGCAACCGCCTCCAGCAGACATGGTCTCCTGATGCCGCCCGCAATGCGCTCGATTGCGCACTTTGGGACCTCGAAGCCAAACGCTCCGGCCGGTCGGCTGCAGAGCTGGCAGGGCTCGCGCCGCTACGCCCCGTCCTCACCTGCTACACGCTGAGCCTGGGCACGCCGGATGCAATGGCGTCTGCCGCGCGCAGCGTACCGCATCTGCCGCTCCTGAAGCTCAAGCTCGGCGCGCCCGGAGACGCCGACCGCATGCGCGCCGTACGAGCGGCCCGCCCGGATGCACGTCTGGTAGCCGACGCCAACGAAGGCTGGGACCCATCGGACCTGTCACACCTGATGCAGATCGCCGCCGAGACGCAACTCGAACTGATCGAGCAGCCCCTGCCGGCAGATAGTGACAGGGCGCTGGCGAGCATCACGCGGCCCGTCCCGATCTGCGCCGACGAGTCCG
>CAYYZC010000603.1:0-1192 GCA_964475605.1 uncultured Chelativorans sp. | reverse complement strand
ATGACGAGCTCGCCATCGACCACGAAGCGGTCGACCGGCAGGTTGCGGACGAGGTCGACGATCTCGGGAAAGTAGCGCCCGAGCGGCTTGCCGGACTTGGCCGTCAGCTCGGCCTCGCCGCCGTTCCGACAGGCGATGCAGCGGAAACCGTCCCATTTCGGCTCGAACTGCCAGCCCGGATCGTCGGGCAGCGCCTCGACGAGGCGCGCCTCCATCGGCGGGATCGACCCGGTCGAAGCAGGACGGCTGCCGGACTGCTTCCGCCGGGCAGGAGTCGAGCGCGATGCGGTGACTGGAGACATGGAGAAAATCCCCCGAACCGCAGTGAAACGGGCGCATGCCGGAACTTGTTCCCGCAGCCGGACAGGGCAGGTTGCCAGCCGATTGAGCCGCGCGGTCAGCTTCGCCTTGCCGCCAGCACCTCGGCGACGAGCGCGGCGAGGTCGTCCTGGCCGCAATCGTCACGCTTCGCCGCGCCCATCCGCTCCTGCACATCGGCTATCCCCGTGGCGAGCGGCCCGCAGAGGCCGAGCTGGTCGAGCGTCTCGGCGCTCTCGCGCATCTCGGCGGCGCGTCTCCTGCCATGCGTCAGGGTCCGCTCGAACTGGTAGCGGGCGAGGCTCTCGATCTTCAGTTCCGGGTAGGAGGCGTCCAGCGATCGGACGATATGGTCGAGGCAGCCGGAGGCCGATGCCGCGAGCAGCGTCTCCACCGTGATCGCCTCCAGCCCCTTCACGAACAGGCTGCGCACCATCTTGACCGCGGTGGCTGCGCCCGCCTCCGCCCCGGCGATGCCGAAATCGAAGCCGAGCAGGGCGAGCCGCGACGTGACCGGTTCGGCCGCCGCGCCGGCGATCAGCACCGGCGTGCGGTGGCCGCGCGGATGGACCGGCGCCATCACCGCCATGTCGACATAGAGCGCCCCGGAACCGGCGAGCAGCGCTGCACTTTCGCGCTTGCGGCCGGGCGAGACCGAGTTGATGTCAAACAGGATTTGCCCGGCAGAAACCGACGACGCGACCGACCGGACCGCCGCAAGACTCTGGTCGGCGGTCACCGCGCTGAAGATCCAGTCCGCCTGCCGCAGGGCGTCGCCGGCCGAGCCGGCGATCTCGACGCCGTGCTCCCGCATCGCCTTGCCGCATGGTCCGTCGAGGCCCTGGCCGTCGAGCAGGATGTCATAGGCGGAGAA
>CAYYZC010000602.1:0-1194 GCA_964475605.1 uncultured Chelativorans sp. | reverse complement strand
ACGGCCAGGACGGAGACGACTACGGCGTCTACCAGAAGGTGTTCCGCTTCAACGAAGCGCCGGCGATCACCTCGAACGGCGGCGGGGCGAGTGCTTCGATCGCCATTGCCGAGAACACGCTCGCCGTGACGACGGTGGCCGCGACAGACCCCGAGGACCACACGCTCGCCTACTCGATCGCCGGTGGCGCGGATGCAGCGAAGTTCTCCATCGACGCCGCGACCGGCGTGCTGACGTTCAAGGCCGCGCCGGATTTCGAGGCGCCTACGGATGCAGGCAGCAACAATGTCTACGATGTGATCGTGAGCGTCAGCGACGGCGACCTTTCAGACACGCAGGCGCTCGCCGTGACTGTGAGCGATGCCGTCGACTTCATCACGGGCGACAGCGGCAGCAACACGCTGACCGGTACTGGCGGTATGGACGTGATCAGCGGCGTCGGCGGCAAGGACGAGTTGTTCGGCCTGGCGGGCGACGATACGCTCAAGGGCGGCAAGGGCGCCGACAAGCTCTACGGCGGGCCGGGCAACGACACGCTCAAGGGCGGCAACGGTGCCGACAAGCTCTACGGTGGGCCGGGCAACGACACGCTCAAGGGCGGCAAGGGTGCTGACGAGCTCTATGGCGGATCGGGCAAGGACGCGCTCGTTGGCGGCAAGGGCGCCGACAAGCTCGACGGAGGCCGCGGCAACGACACGCTCAAGGGCGGCAAGGGCAACGACACGTTGATTGGCGGCAAGGGCAAGGACACCCTCACCGGCGGCGGGGGAGGAGACAAGTTCGTGTTCAAGTCGGTGAAGGACAGCCCTTCGAAGAAGAAGGCCGATGTGATCACCGACTTCAGGCAGAAGCAGGACGACGTGATCGTCCTGAAGAAGATCGACGCCAAAGCGGGCGTCAAGGGCAACCAGGCCTTCGACTTCATCGGCGAGGACGGGTTCAGCGGCAGGAAGGGCGAGTTGCGCTTCGAAGCGAAGAAGAAGAACACCTTCGTCTATGGCGACGTCGACGGCGACGGCAAGGCCGACTTCGCCATCAAGCTGAAGGGATCGATCGACCTGGTGAAGGCCGATTTCGTGCTGTAGCTCTGCTCCCGTGATCCGCTCCGGCGGGCATCTGCCGTCACCTGTCGATTACGACAGGTCCTAGAACATCCCTGGATACCGGAAACGGCCAGTCGCAACGAAAAAGGGC
>CAYYZC010000601.1:0-1196 GCA_964475605.1 uncultured Chelativorans sp. | reverse complement strand
AGTCGGTGATCGGCAAGGAGGTCCGCGAGCAGATCATGGCCGCCGAAGGCCGGTTGCCCGACATGCTGGTCGCAGCCGTCGGCGGCGGCTCCAACGCGATCGGACTGTTCCATCCCTTTCTCGACGACAAGGACATCGCCATCGTCGGGGTCGAGGCGGGCGGCAAGGGATTGTCGGGCGACGAGCATTGCGCCTCGCTGACGGCCGGCGCCCCCGGCGTGCTCCACGGCAACCGCACCTATCTGCTCCAGAACGACGACGGCCAGATCAAGGACGGCCATTCGATCTCGGCCGGGCTGGACTATCCCGGCATCGGGCCGGAGCATTCATGGCTCAAGGATACGGGCCGCGTCGACTATGTGCCGATCATGGACAACGAGGCGCTGGAAGCCTTCCAGCTCCTGACCAGGATCGAGGGCATCATCCCGGCGCTCGAACCCGCCCATGCGCTGGCCGAGGTGGTCAAGCGCGCGCCCGGAATGGCGCGGGACCAGATCATCGTGATGAATCTGTGCGGCCGCGGAGACAAGGACATCTTCACCGTCGGCAAGATCCTCGGCATGGACCTCTGAGCCGTTGCGTAACCCGTTCCGGCGGCGAGGTGACAGCAGGCGATCGCAGCCGCCGGGACCGCAACGCGCCGAACCGGAAGGCTATCTCGTCATCGTGACCTATGGCCGCTCCGGCTCGACGCTGCTCAAGGCGGTGATCGAGACCATCGACGGCTATCGCATCAGGGGCGAAAACAACAATGCGCTCTACGGGCTCTATCTGAGCTGGAAAGCGGTTCGCCGGACGGCGACGGGCCATGCCGGGGCACAGGGCAGCGGCAATCCCTGGGACGGCGCCGCCGAACTGCGGCCGAAACGATATCGCAGCGCGCTGATGCAGGTCTTCATCGACGAGGTATTGCGGCCTCAGCCCGGCCAGCGGGTGATCGGCTTCAAGGAGATCCGGTGGTTCGCGGCGCCGGCCGACACGCTCGACTTCCTCGAATTCGTAAAACAGGGGCTGCATCCGGTCAGGTTCGTCCTCAACTCGCGTCGCGCGACGGATGTCGCGGCATCGTCATGGTGGGCGAAGCTCGACCGCCAGGACGCACTCGCGAGGATCCAGGCGGCCGACGCGGCGATGGATGCTTTCGCGGCGGCCAATCCCGACATCTGCCATCGCATCCGCTACGACGATTTCGCCGG
>CAYYZC010000600.1:0-1199 GCA_964475605.1 uncultured Chelativorans sp. | reverse complement strand
CTACGAGATGGCGGAGCCGGCGGCCGTGCTGGCGGCATAGGGCCGCCTGCCGGGCCTCCGTCATCTCAGCCTCGTCTGATGCAGCTAACGGGAGAAAGTGCGAACCAACTTTGGCCAGCGATTGACGAAATGTGCCGCTGGACCGAAACCCTCCGGAACATCATTGCACGCTGATGATAATAGGGTGTGATTCACTGGAGGGTGTGCATCAGGGTTTCCACCGTCACATGGCGATAGGTGACGTCGGGATAGGTGCTGTAGTCGGCAACGCGTCGTACGATGTAGTCATGTACCTCCGGCCCCGGCTCCATGGTCGAGACGATAAAGCGCTCGTTGCGAAGCTGCGGCCAGTCCAGCATTCTGCTGCTGGCTAAAGGATGCGTGACGGTCATCGCCACATGCACCCGCTCGTGCCACAACTCCTCGACGTCGCAGCCGGCGATCGCCGCGTTGCCGGTGAAGAAGGCGACGTCGATCTGTCGCGCGCGGATCGCCCGCAAATGCTCCCGCCTGCCGCCGTCCTGAATGATGATCTGGACGCCAGGAAAGCAGTGCCGGTAGGACAAGATCAACTCCCGCAGGAATCCGCCGGCCAGCGTCGTGATGATGCCGACCCGAACCGTGCCTTCCTCGACCCGGCCGGCCGCGCCGGCGCGCTGGAGCACGACTTCGGCCATCTGGAGAGCCGGGATAATGTCGTCGAGGAACCGGCAGGCGGCGTCGGTCAAACGGACACCTGACGTTGTGCGCTCGGAGAGGGAAATACCGAGATCGTCCTCGAAGTCGCACACATGGCGGCTGACAGTGGACCCTTCAAGCAAAGCGCACCGGCCGCATCCGAAAAGCTCGTCTGCTCTGCCGCTGCCAGCACATAGCGCAGCGCCCGCATATCGAATGGAAGCTCATCCACCGGCCAGCGTACAGGGCGCTCCCATGGCAGTGGGCTTGTTCCGTCCATCGCCAATTTGCTCCCTCCTCAAGAGTGGCGATGCGGCATCCGCAGGTGTCTCCTTTCAAACTCGGTTAGGGTGTTGTCGCACCTTCGCACTCCCTGATAGCTTTCATGATCGAGTAGACTCTCATTTTTTGACTGAGCTGCTCCCAGCCAGATTTCTGGGATCTCACTAATTGGCTGAGTGAGGATCGAGGTTTCCGACCCGCCGGACCTCCATGGTCCGGCAGTCCCAGCCGGGAACCAG
>CAYYZC010000599.1:0-1230 GCA_964475605.1 uncultured Chelativorans sp. | reverse complement strand
TTCACCATTCACCGCTCACAACATGAAATCGTCCGCATCGAGCCGGCCGATCTTGTCCAGCCTGAGCACGAAGTCGGCGTGGCGGTCGCCGTCGATGTCGCCGTAGACGAAGAGACCGCCGTCGGACTTCGAATAGCGCAGCTCGCCGGAATCGCCGGAGAAGCCGCTCCTGCCGATGAAGTCGAACGCCTGGTTGCCGCCGGTGGTCGTGTCGGCATCGATCTGCCTCAGATCGATGCGGTCGCCCTGATCGCGGCGCATGTCGCGGATGATGGTGACGCCGACATCCTCGGCGCTGTGCGTCACCTTGTTGAACTTGAAGACGTCCCGACCGGCGCCGCCGAACAGCACGTCCTCGCCGGTGCCAGCGATCATCTTGTCGTTGCCCTTGCCGCCACGCAGCACGTCGTTACCGCCGCCGCCCTTGAGGACATCGTCGCCCTTGCCGCCCTTGAGCTGGTCGTTGCCGCCGCCGCCGACGAGCTTGTCCTTGCCCTTGCCGCCCAAGAGCTTGTCGTCGCCGCCGCCGCCCTTCAGCCGGTCGTTGCCGGCAAAGCCTTTGAGGACGTCGTCGCCCTTGCCGCCGCGCAGCAGGTTGCCCGCGCCGTTGCCGAGGATCGTGTCGTTGCCGGAGCCACCCCTGGCGCCCTCGATCACGACACCGGGGCCGATCGTCACCGTCGAGCGCGAGGTGGTGCCGCCGGCGAAGGTGATGGCGTCGCTGAGCTCGCTGAAGGCACCTTGCGAAAGATCGATCTTGCTGTCCTGGCTGCCGGCATAGACGATCGTGTCGAAGCCGCCGGCGTCGTTGATCGCCTCCCAGTAATAGTTGCCCTCGTAATAGGTATAGACGGTGTCGCCTGCATTGACCGTCGTGTTCGCCCCGTAGAGCGTCTGCAGCGCCAGGAGGTCGAAATACATCGGCGTGGTCGGATAGAAGGTCGCCTCAGTGTCCTCCAGGTCTGACCAGGGCGAGGCCGTGTAGCTCATCACCGTATAGAAGTAGTTGTCGTATTTCTGCTCGATCCGGTCGGTGCCGTCGAAGGGATGCTTCAGGCCGAGCGCATGGCCGACCTCGTGAAGAATGGTGTGATAATCGAAGCTGCCGCGCAGCACCGAGGGATCGCTGTCCGAATTGAAGGAACCGGTGCCGAACCAGACGTCCCCGGACCGGGGGTGGCCGCCGGGGAAATAGGCATGAGCGGCCGAGCCGACATCGACCTCGCTCGT
>CAYYZC010000598.1:0-1232 GCA_964475605.1 uncultured Chelativorans sp. | reverse complement strand
CCGGATAGTCGGCCGCCGGATCGTTGTTGGCGACCGAGCCGCCGATCGTGCCCATATGGCGCACATGCGGGTCGCCGATATGCATGGCGAGATGGCAGATCGCGGGGCAGACCTGCGCCAGCTCGGCGCTTGCGGCGACCTCGGCATGGGTGGTGCCGGCGCCGATCTCGACATTGCGGCCCGACACCCTGATCCCCCTGATCTCCGGCACATGGCGAAGGTCGACGAGATCGGACGGGGCGGCGAGCCGCGTCTTCATCGCCGGGATGAGCGTCATTCCGCCCGCCAGCAGCTTGCCGTCCTCGGTCCCCTGCAGGAGCCGGGCGGCGTCGGAGACCGACGAGGCGCGATGGTAGTTGGTTTGATACATGGTTCAGGTCCCCTGAAGGTGAATGGTGAGCAGTGAACGGTGGATGGAACTCTCGCTGGTGAATGGCAGGGCGAGCACACCGGCTTCCGCGCGACCATTCACCATCCGCCATTCACCGCGATCAGTGCCTCGTCGCGGCTTTCAACGCGCTCCACACCGCCTGCGGCGTCGCCGGCATGGTCAGCTCGTTGTTGCCGATCGCGTCGGTGATCGCATTGATGACCGCCGGCGGCGAGCCGATCGCGCCGGCTTCCCCGCACCCCTTGATGCCGAGCGGGTTCGACGGGCAGGGCGTGTTCGACGTCGACACCTGGAAGGACGGCAGGTCGTCGGCGCGCGGCATGGTGTAGTCCATGTAGCTCGCCGTCAGGAGCTGTCCGGTATCCGCATCGTAATGGGCGCCCTCCAGCAGCGCCTGGCCGATGCCCTGGGCGATGCCGCCATGGACCTGGCCTTCGACGATCATCGGATTGATGATGTTGCCGAAATCGTCGGCGGCGACGAACTGGACGATCTCCGTCTTGCCGGTCTCGGGATCGATCTCGACCTCGCAGATATAGCAGCCTGCGGGGAAGGTGAAGTTGGCCGGGTCGTAAAAGGCGCCTTCCTTCAGGCCCGGCTCCATGCCGGCCGGCAGATTGTGCGCCGTATAGGCGGCAAGCGCCATCTGGAACCACGGCACCGACTTGTCGGTGCCGGCGACCTTGAGCTCGCCGTTCTCGATGACGATGTCGCCCTCGTCGGCCTCCAGCAGATGGGCGGCGATCTTCCTGGCCTTGGCCTCGACCTTGTCGAGCGCCCTGGCGACCGCGCTCATCCCGACGGCGCCCAGCGATTCGTTGCGGCTGATCTTCCAGAACGC
>CAYYZC010000597.1:0-1234 GCA_964475605.1 uncultured Chelativorans sp. | reverse complement strand
CGAGCGCCCGCGGATCGACGTCGATGGGCACGCCGAAGGCCTTGGCCACGGCATCGGCAGTGATGTCGTCGTGGGTCGGGCCGATGCCGCCGGTCGTGAAGACGTAGTCGTAGCGCGTGCGCAGCGCATTGACGGCGGCGACGATGTCGTCCTGCTCGTCCGCCACGATCCGCACCTCCCTGAGGTCGATGCCGATCGCCGTCATCACATCGGCCAGATGGCCGATATTGCGGTCCTTGGTGCGGCCGGACAGGATCTCGTCTCCGATGACGATCATGGCGGCGGTGACGATCTCGCTCATTCGCTGGCGCTCCTTTTCACGTCCGTCGTAGCGCCGCGCTGCGACCGCTGCAATGGCACTTGCCGCGGCCCGCCTCCCTGATAAGTTCCGCGCCGAACGGAATAGGATCACTTCCCGCATGGACTACCTGCTCATGGTCGCCGGCATCCTGATCGCGCTCGTCGTCGCCGGTCTGTCGGTCGTCCTCCATCTCATGCTGACGACGCGGCGGATCGCCGCCCGGGCCGAAAGGAACGTGCCGGCGCATGGCTCCTTCGTCGAGATCGACGGCAACAGGATCCACTATATCGAGCAGGGCGAGGGGCTGCCGATCCTGATGATCCACGGGCTCGGCGGCACGCTCCACCATATGCGTCGGCCGCTGATGGAGGAGTTCGGCGAGGGCTACCGGTTGATCGCCATGGACCGGCCGGGCTCGGGCTATTCGACGCGGGCGCGGGGCGAGACCGGCGGCCTGCCGGAGCAGGCCCACTTCGTCCACCGCTTCATCGAGGCGCTCGGCCTCGACCGGCCGCTTCTCGTCGGCCATTCGCTCGGCGGCACCGTCGCGCTGGCGACCGCCCTGCATTTTCCGCAGGACGTGGCGGGGCTGGCGCTGATATCGCCTGCCACTCACCATGACGACGAGCCGCCGGAGGACTTCCGGCGCCTGGCGATCCGCTCGCCGCTCAGGCGACGCATCGTCTCCCATACGATCGCGATCCCGATGTCGGTGCGCAACGCGCCGCGGACGCTCGACTTCGTCTTCGGCCCGCAGCAGGCGCCGGACGATTTCGCTGTGGCCGGAGGAGCCATGGCGGGGCTGCGGCCGTCGCATTTCTATGCGACTTCGACCGATCTCGTCGCGCTCGAGGACGAGCTGCATCGCCAGGAGACCCGCTATGGCGAGATCAGGGTCCCGACCGGCATCATCTTCGGCGATGCCGACCGGGT
>CAYYZC010000596.1:0-1236 GCA_964475605.1 uncultured Chelativorans sp. | reverse complement strand
ACCAGCTCGCCTCACTCCGCAAGGAGAGCAGAAACCGCACGGTCGGTGATGAAGGCATCGATTTCTCCCTGCTCGTGGATGGCCTCACCGCTGAGCGGGAGCAGGGCATCACCATCGATGTCGCCTACCGCTTCTTTTCGACCGACAAGCGCAAGTTCATCGTCGCCGATACGCCCGGCCACGAGCAGTATACGCGCAACATGGCGACCGGCGCCTCGACCGCCGACCTCGCCGTCGTGCTCGTCGACGCGCGCAAGGGCATCCTGCCGCAGACGCGGCGCCACGCCTTCATCGCCTCGCTGCTCGGCATCCGCCACATCCTGCTCGCCGTCAACAAGATCGACCTCGTCGGCTTCGGGCAGAAGGTGTTCGAGGACATCGGCGCCGGCTTCCGCGAATTCGCGGCCGATCTCGGCTTCCGCTCCATCATGCCGATCCCGCTTTCGGCCCGCCACGGCGACAACGTCACGACGCTGTCGCCGAACATGCCGTGGTATCGCGGCCCGACCATGATCGAGCATCTGGAGATGGTGCCCGTCGACGACGACCGGCTGGAGCGTCCGTTCCGGTTCCCCGTGCAATATGTGAGCCGCCCCAATCTCGACTTCCGCGGCTTCGCCGGAACCGTCGCTTCCGGAACGGTGCGGCGCGGCGACGAGGTGGTCGCCGCCAAGTCCGGCAAGCCGTCGCGGGTCAAGCGCATCGTCACGGCCGACGGCGACCTCGAAGCCGCCCGCGAGGGCGAGGCGGTGACCATCGTGCTCGAGGACGAGATCGAGGTCTCGCGCGGCAACATGCTGGTTCCGCCGGACAACCGGCCGCAGATCGCCGACCAGTTCGCCGCCAACCTCATCTGGTTCGACGAGCATGCGCTGCTGCCGGGCCGCGCCTATCTGCTGCGCACCGAGACCGACCAGGTCGCCGCCACGGTCACCGAGCTCAAGCACCGCATCAACATCAACAATTTCGCCCATGAGGCGGCCAAGTCGCTCGAGCTCAACGAGGTCGGCGTCTGCAACATCTCCGTCCAGTCGCCGATCGCCTTCGACAGCTTCGCCGAGGATCGCACCACCGGCGCCTTCGTCCTGATCGACCGCATCACCAATGCCACGGTCGGCGCCGGCATGATCCTCCATCCGCTGCGCCGGGCCGCCAACATCCACTGGCAGGCGCTCGACGTGAACAAGGAGGCGCGTGCGGAGCTCAAACATCAGAGACCCGGTGTGCTCTGGTTCA
>CAYYZC010000595.1:0-1241 GCA_964475605.1 uncultured Chelativorans sp. | reverse complement strand
TTCGACGTGCTGGTCGGCATCAACCTGCTGCGCGAGGGCCTCGACATCCCCGAATGCGGCTTCGTCGCCATCCTCGACGCCGACAAGGAGGGCTTCCTGCGCTCGGAGACCTCGCTGATCCAGACGATCGGCCGGGCGGCGCGCAATATCGACGGCAAGGTCATCCTCTATGCCGACACCGTCACCGGTTCGATGGAACGCGCGATCGCGGAGACCGACCGCCGCCGCGAGAAGCAGCAGGACTGGAACGAGGCCAACGGAATCACGCCGGAAAGCGTGCGCAAGAATATCGGCGACATCCTCGAGTCCGTCTATGAGCGCGACCATGTGCGCCCCGACATCTCCGGCGTCACCAGGGGCGGCGAGCTGGTCGGCAACAATCTGCGGGCCCATCTGGAGCATCTGGAGAAGGAGATGCGGGACGCCGCTGCCGACCTCGATTTCGAGCGCGCCGCGCGCATCCGCGACGAGATCAAGCGGCTGCGCGAGACCGAACTCGCCATCGCCGACGATCCGCTGGCGCGCGAGGTCGAGCTCGAGAGCCCGGATTCGGGCCGCCGAAAGGGCCAGCACAACAAGGGCAGGGCGCGCCACCGCACCGCGGACGAGGCAGGCGGCCTGTTCCGCAAGCCGCATCTCGACGAGATGACGGTCGGGCGCACCGAGAAGCCGCTCCAGGGCGCGGTGCCGCCGAAGCCTGACAATGACGCCCGGCCCGTCAAGCGCCACCGTGCGGGGACGGGCTCCTATGAGGATCCGGCCGAAATGCGCCGCGAGACGCGCCGCTCGCGCAAGACGGGCCGTCCGGGGCGGTAGCGGCGGCGGCCGGCCCGCCTGAAAAAAATCGGGCGGGCATGTCGGCGGGACGGTTTCCTGCACGTCCTAGAGACCAGTTCCAAGCAGGAGAGCGACCATGAACGATCAGACCTCACCGGCAATGCCGCCCGTCAAGGGCGGTCTCAACGCCTATCTCCAGGTCGACGGCGCGCTGAAGGCGGCCGAATTCTACCAGCGCGCCTTCGGCGCCGAGCAGGTCTTCGCCTATCCGCCCGACGAGCAGGGCCGCACCATGCATGTCCATCTCTATGTCAACGGTTCGTCGCTGATGCTCTCCGACTTCTATCCGGAGCACGGACATTCCTACGAGAAGCCGCAGGGTTTCACCCTTCAGCTCCATCCGGCCGCAGACGAGATAGACGCATGGTGGCAGCGTGCCGTCGATGCCGGCTGCGAGGTCGTCA
>CAYYZC010000594.1:0-1244 GCA_964475605.1 uncultured Chelativorans sp. | reverse complement strand
CGGCGCGCACAAGGCTTCGCACCGCGTCATCGCCGACCACCTGCGCGCCTCGGGCTTCCTGATCGCCGACGGCGTGCTGCCCTCGAACGAAGGCCGCGGCTACGTGCTGCGCCGCATCATGCGCCGCGCCATGCGCCATGCCCAGCTCCTCGGCGCCGCCGATCCGCTGATGTGGCGGCTGGTGCCGGCGCTGATCCGCGAGATGGGCCAGGCCTATCCCGAGCTGGTGCGCGGCGAGGCGCTGATCGCCGAGACCCTCAAGCTCGAGGAGACGCGCTTCCGCAAGACGCTGGCGCGCGGCCTGAGCCTGCTGTCGGATGCCAGCGACGGGCTTTCCGAGGGCGATCGCCTCGACGGTGAGACCGCCTTCAAGCTCTACGACACCTACGGTTTCCCGCTCGACCTGACCCAGGACGCGCTGCGTCAGCGCGGCATCGGCGTCGACCTCGAGGGCTTCGACGCGGCCATGCAGCGCCAGAAGGCGGAAGCCCGCGCGAGCTGGGCAGGCTCGGGCGAAGCGGCGACGGAGACGATCTGGTTCGCGCTGCGCGACAGGCTCGGCGCCACCGAGTTCCTAGGCTACGAGACCGAGCAGGCCGAAGGTGTCGTCACGGCCCTGGTCAGGGATGGCGGCGAGGTCGAAAGCGCGTCCGAAGGCGAGGAAGTCGCGCTGGTCGTCAACCAGACGCCCTTCTACGGCGAGTCGGGCGGCCAGGTCGGCGATACCGGCATCATGGAAGGCGAGGGGTTCCGGATCGAGGTCGGCGACACGCAGAAGAAGGGCGACGGCCTCTTCGTCCATTCCGGCAAGGTCGTGAGCGGCACGGTCGGCATCGGCAGCGAGGTCGAGATGAAGGTCGACCATGCCAGGCGCTCGAAGATCCGCGCCAACCATTCGGCGACCCATCTCGTCCACGAGGCGCTGCGCGAGGTGCTCGGCACCCATGTCGCGCAGAAGGGCTCGCTGGTCGCGCCCGACCGGCTGCGCTTCGACTTCTCGCATCCGAAGCCGATCTCGGGCGAGGAGCTCGAAACCGTCGAGGCGATGGCCAACGGGATCGTCCTCCAGAACGCGCCGGTTTCGACGCGGCTGATGGGCGTCGATGACGCCATAGCCGAGGGCGCCATGGCGCTGTTCGGCGAAAAATACGGCGACGAGGTCCGCGTCGTCAGCATGGGCACCGCGCTCGAGGGCGACAAGGCCGGCAGGCCCTATTCGGTCGAGCTCTGCGGCGGCACCCATG
>CAYYZC010000593.1:0-1250 GCA_964475605.1 uncultured Chelativorans sp. | reverse complement strand
GGTAGTACGACGCGTAAGGGAGAAGTTCTCCGCGTCCGACGCCGATGAACAGCTCGTTGTACTCGCGCCTGGCAGCGTCGGGTAACGTAGCTTTCGCCGCTGTTCCGAGCGCCGCGTGCGCCTGGCCGAGCGGGGTGTCGGCGTCGCCTTTCAGGCCGGAAAGCCGCGCCAGGAAACCGGTATCGGGAGCGCCTGACAGCAGCGAGGCGAGAAGGGCGTATTCATCAGAGCGTGCGCGGTCGAGATCGTCGATATTTGCCGTGCGGCCTTCGGGCTCCGGGTAAAGATCGGGGCGCAATACAGTCCGCGAAATACCGGTAAGAGCTTCGACGGAAAGGACCCGTTCAGCGGGTATCCGGCGCCATAGCGAAACCGTCGGTTGAGCGATGCCAAGACTGCGGGCCAGGACGGAAGTTCCGCCTATCGCCCTGATGGCCTCCTCCAAACCCGCTTCCCTATGCATGGCGATGCCCTCGGTACTGCAAGCTCATAGTATTTACCTATGGGCATGATGCAACCCCCTGTTCAGGGAAAAAATCCGGGATGTCGAAGAGCGCCGGCTCAGCGCGGCATCGCGCCTCCATGGCGCGGCCGGACGGATGGCGGTTGGGCCGATCCCGCAGGTTCGGCTGATCCCGCGGGCTCGGCTGCGGCCTCGACGGGTGGAGGTGCGGGCGGTCCGGAGCTTGCCGGGCCCTGAGGAGGCTCGCCTGAACCGGCCTCCGAAGCGTTGTCCGTTCCGTCCTCCGCCGGGGCGTCGGCATCGTGTCCCGGCAGATCGTCGGCGACCCGCGGGGGAGCCTCCGGCGCTTCGCGGTCCGGTTCGGGCGGCTCATCCGTGATCGTCTTGGACAGGAAGTCGACGACGGTCTCTTTCGCCTTAAGCGGACCGAACCCTGCCATCGAGCCGGGCTGGTTGAAGTCCCAGGCATATTCCGAAGGGCCGACATAATCGCGGATTCCCGGATCGAGCGACCACATCTTGCGCAGAGCGGCGCTCTTCAGCGCCGAGGGCACGCCTTTCTTCAGGAAGGCGGTGAGGTCGCTTTCGACGGTCAGGTCTTCGAGACGGGGGAGGGGTTCCGGCGGGTCGGCCGTTTCCGCCTCTACCGCTTCCGGCAGGATGGGATCGGACCGCAGCGGCGGGGCGTCGCCGTCGACGGGCGCGGCAGCTTCACCTTGCGCCGGCTTCGTTTCGGCCCGCGCGGCCAGCTTGCGGCGCGACCAGCGGGCAAAGGGAGTGTCGTTGT
>CAYYZC010000592.1:0-1253 GCA_964475605.1 uncultured Chelativorans sp. | reverse complement strand
CCGTCACATCCGCGTTTCCCACCGATCCCGCGCAATCCGAACTCGCGGCCGAACTCGAGACCCTGTTCGAAAAACTCGTCGCGCTGAGCGAAAAGCTCAAGGACGATGAAGGTCTCGAAAATGCCGATCTCGACGAGTTCGGAACGCTCCTTGCCGGCATCGAAACCCTGCTCGATCAGGGCGTGCCCCTGCCGTCGCCCGACACCGAAGCTTTTACCGCGCTGGCCGACCTCGCAACCGCCCTCGGCCTCGCACCGGCAGATGCTGAAAGCGCCGCCCCCTTCGATATCCTGGCCGGTCTGGTCACCCACCTCGCCGATGGCGTGCGCAAGGATGCGCCCGAGCTTGCCGCGCGGCTGACCGGCCTCGCGCGCACGCTCGACACCCATTCCGCCGCGATCCAGACCGCGCTTGCCGACGAGCAGGCTATCGCCGCATCTTCGGCCAAGCGCATCAAGAGCGAAACCAAACTCAACCCCGCCGCGGCCATCGCCGCTCAAGCGCCCGAAGCGCCCGAGGAAAAGCCGACTCAGCCGGCGGCCGATACGAAAAAGGAGGCGGCGCCGGCCTCCGATCGTTCGCTGGTCAAGGATGCCCCATCCGCGGCTTCGGGCGCCGAACCCCGGCCCGCCAGTCCGCAGGCCGGAACCGGGGCGACCGGTGGCCCCGCGGCTTCGAACACGCCCAATCCCGCCGAACTCGACCCACCGGACGGGCTCATTGCCGGGTCGCCCCAGGCCCAGGCGCAACCAACCGGCCCGCAGGCCGCCATGCGCCCCGAAGCCGCGCTCTATCAGCGTCCCGACACGCAGATCAACCTGCCCCACATCGCCGCCGAGATTTCCCGTCACCTCCAGAACGGCACGAGCCGCTTCGAGATCAGGCTCAATCCGCCCGAGCTGGGCCGCATCGATGTGCGCATGGAGGTGGACAATTCGGGCAATGTCGTCGCCCGCCTCGCCGTCGAGCGCAGCGAAACCCTCGACCTGCTGCAACGCGACCAGCGTTCGCTCGAACGGGCTCTGGCCGATGCGGGTCTGGATTCGGCAAAGACCGAGCTGGAATTTTCGCTCCAGCAGCAGGGTGGAAACACTCAGGACGAACCCGAGAACTCTCCTTGGGGGCACAGCGTCATTGCCGAATCCGGCCCGGCGGCGATCGCGCGCACGAATACCGATCCCGGCCTTTCCATTCGGGGCTATGCGCGGCTCGACGCCGTCAACCTTTGGGTATGAGGAGCTAGATCATGGTCG
>CAYYZC010000591.1:0-1255 GCA_964475605.1 uncultured Chelativorans sp. | reverse complement strand
CCTAGCCGCCGGACCGGTCACGGGAGAGCTCGTGGCCGACCTGATCGGCCGGCGCGGGACCGTGATCGAGCAAAGGCCGTTCGCGGCGGCGCGTTTTCGCGCATCGAAGGGAAATGGAGGCAATCGATGAAAGTCGGAATCGCGGGATTCGGCAATATCGGCCGCTCGGTCGCGGCGGCCCTTTTGAACAGGAAAATGGCGGGGGTCGAGCTCGTCGCGGTGTCGGGCCGCGACCTCGACAAGGCGCGTGCCGCCGCCGCACGGATCGATCCCGGGCTGAAGGTCGTCCCGGTGCCCGAACTGCCGGCACTGTGCGATGTCGTCGTGGAGGCTGCGACCGTCGCCGCGCTGCCGGAAATCGCGCGCGCCGTGGTCGCCGCTGGCAAGGATCTCATCTGCATAAGTGGCGGCGGGCTCGTCCAGATCCCGGAAATCGAGGACATCGCCGGGAAGCACGGGTCCCGCATACAGATCGCCTCCGGCACGCTGCCCGGCCTCGACATATTGCGCAGCGCGGCTGAAGGAACGATCGAGACGGTTCATCTCAAAAGCAGGCTCAGGCCGGATTCGCTGGCCAACGAGCCCTACCTGCTGGATCAGGGGCTCGATTTCAGGCAACGGCCTCCCGCCGAGGCGGTCAAGGTGTATGAAGGGACGGCCCGCGAGGCGGCGACGAAGCTGCCGCGCCACCTCAACATCGCCGTCGCGCTCAGCCTGGCCGGAATAGGATTCGACAGGACGACGGTCGAGCTTTGGGTCGATCCGGAGGTTCCGGGCGCGGTCAATCAGCTCGAGATCCGTGCCGACGAGGTCGATCTCACCATGGTCAGCCGCAACTTTCCCTCCGAGAACCCCAAGACGTCGCGCATCGTGCCGCTGAGCATCCTGGCCGCCTTGAGAGCGAGAACCGCCTTGCTCCGGGCAGGCTCATGACGCGCGGCTGTCGGCAGGCTTCTGCCGACCGAACTTCCTGAAGAAATCGAAGCAATCAGCTTCCGAAGATCAGCCTGCAATGAAGGAGAGGTTCTCGAAATGAAGTTGAAGGGCGGTTTTACGAATTACGGCGAGCAGATCGGCATACTGATGCTTGACACCACCTTTCCGCGACCGGCCGGCGACATAGGCAACGCGGTCTCGTATGATTTCCCGGTGCGGTACAAGACGGTCCGGGGCGCGACGACCAACCGGATCATGGGTGACATCCCCGAGGCGGAGCTCCTGCGGCCGTTTATCGACGCCGCGCGTGAGCTCGAAG
>CAYYZC010000590.1:0-1256 GCA_964475605.1 uncultured Chelativorans sp. | reverse complement strand
CGTCCCGCCCGATGCGTGACCACCGGATCCGGCCGCTCTCCGGGTCGCGCGAGAAGTAGACCCAGGCCGGACGCGCTCGCACGCGGTCCGTGGAAACGAAGCCGATGTAGCGGCTGTCGAGACTCACGTCCCGACGGTCGCCGAGCAGGAACAGTTGCCCCGCGGGCACGACGAGGGGGCCCCACGTGCCGCTCGACGTCGGCGGCTCGCCGGCGACGGCCGGTGTCGCACGGTAGTTCCGCTGCCATCCGAAGTCGCCCGCGACGTACTCCGTGGAGTCCCCGACGCTCGCGTACGGCTCGGTGACCGGGGTGCCGTTCAGCTCCAGGCGGAATCTCCGCATCGCCAGCGTATCGCCGGCCAGGCCGACGACACGGTGCACGAAGCTCATCCCGTCCTCGTGCCGGTACACGACGATGTCGCCCCGACGGATCGGCCGCGGCACGCGCATCGCCGCGAACAGGTAGTCGCCCGGCATGAGTGTCGGCATCATCGAGCCGGACGGGATGCGGAACGCCTCGGCTCCATGCTCCTTGACGACACCGAGGAGCCGCGGCTGCACCAGGAAGACGGACGTGACCCACACCCCCGCCAGTACGTACCAGCGCTGGTAGCGCCGCGGCGCACGCGCCGGTGCGCGTCGGGCGGTGCGCCAGCCATCCAGCGCGAGCACTGGCCAGAACAGAATGATCGCTGTGACGAGCAGGATGACTCGCACGGGTGCCCACAGCGGCACGAAGGTGCTCGCGACGAGCGTCGCGAGGACGGCCTGGGCGCCGACGAACGTACCGACCGCGCGCCCGGGCCGGCCGACGTAGAGCTGGCCGAGCCCCGGCAGGAGCACGTTCAGCAGCGCGGCGAGCCAGGGGCGGGGACGTCGGTCGGGAACGTCCGCCGTCCCGGACGGCGGCGCGAGGGCCGGCGTCGTCGTCATGCGGTACTCGCCGTCCGCGGCGTGCGGACGCTCGCCGACCGTCACGGGACCCTCGGTGCCGATTCGACCGTCGAGCCGGGGAGATCGTCATTCGCGGCCGCGCCACCCGCGGCGGCTTCCGCCTGCACCTGCGCGAGGAACGCGGGAAGCCTCGTCGCCGACACCCAGCCCAGCGCCGCGAGCGGGGCGAGGATCAACGCCAGCAGGGCCAGGGCGCGCAGCGGACCGGCCAGGCCGACGCGGCGCGGGCCGAGCGTGGGGTCCAGCTGCACGAGGCGCCTCGCCAGCGGCGGGTGGGTCGCCATCCACTCGCCGAGCGTCA
>CAYYZC010000589.1:0-1257 GCA_964475605.1 uncultured Chelativorans sp. | reverse complement strand
CCTAGCCGCCGGACCGGTCACGGGAGAGCTCGTGGCCGACCTGATCGGCCGGCGCAGGACCGTGATCGAACAAGGGCCGTTCGCGGCGGGGCGTTTTCGCGCATCGAAGGGAAATGGAGGCAATCCATGAAAGTCGGAATCGCGGGATTCGGCAATATCGGCCGTTCGGTCGCATCTGCCCTTGTGAAGAGGAAAATCGCGGGGGCCGAGCTCGTCGCCGTGTCGGGCCGCGACCTCGACAAGGCGCGTGCCGCGGCCGCACGGATCGATACCGGGCTGAGGGTCGTCCCGGTGCCCGAACTACCGGCACTGTGCGATGTCGTCGTGGAGGCTGCGACCGTCGCCGCGCTGCCGGAAATCGCGCGCGCCGTGGTCGCCGCTGGCAAGGATCTCATCTGCATAAGTGGCGGCGGGCTCGTCCAGATCCCGGAAATCGAGGACATCGCCGGGAAGCACGGGTCCCGCATACAGATCGCCTCCGGCACGCTGCCCGGCCTCGACATATTGCGCAGCGCGGCTGAAGGAACGATCGAGACGGTTCATCTCAAAAGCAGGCTCAGGCCGGATTCGCTGGCCAACGAGCCCTACCTGCTGGATCAGGGGCTCGATTTCAGGCAACGGCCTCCCGCCGAGGCGGTCAAGGTGTATGAAGGGACGGCCCGCGAGGCGGCGACGAAGCTGCCGCGCCACCTCAACATCGCCGTCGCGCTCAGCCTGGCCGGAATAGGATTCGACAGGACGACGGTCGAGCTTTGGGTCGATCCGGAGGTTCCGGGCGCGGTCAATCAGCTCGAGATCCGTGCTGACGAGGTCGATCTCACCATGGTCAGCCGCAACTTTCCCTCCGAAAACCCCAAGACGTCACGCATCGTGCCGCTGAGCATCCTGGCTGCCTTGAGAGCGAGAACCGCCTTGCTCCGTGCAGGCTCATGACGCGCGGCTGTCGGCAGGCTTCTGCCGACCGAATTTCCTGAAAAGCAATCGAGGCAAATGGCTTCCAAACACCAGCCTGTAGCGAAGGAGAGGTTTTCGAAATGAAGTTGAAGGGCGGCTTTACGAATTACGGCGAGCAGATCGGCATATTGATGCTCGATACCACCTTTCCGCGACCGGCCGGCGACATAGGCAACGCGGTCTCGTATGATTTTCCGGTGCGCTACAAGACGGTCCGGGGCGCGACGACCAACCGGATCATGGGCGATATCCCCGAGGCGGAGCTCCTGCGGCCGTTTATCGACGCCGCGCGTGAGCTCGAAG
>CAYYZC010000588.1:0-1261 GCA_964475605.1 uncultured Chelativorans sp. | reverse complement strand
GGCATGAAGACCGCATTGGTCATGCCGTGATGGGTGTCGTAGAGCGCGCCCACCGGATGCGACAGGGAGTGGATGGCGCCGAGCCCCTTCTGGAAGGCGGTCGCACCCATGGCGGCGGCGGCCATCATGTGAGCGCGCGCCTCGAGATCCCTGCCGTCCCGGTAGGCGCGGGGCAGGTACTCCTTCACGAGCCGCATGCCTTCCACGGCGATGCCGTCGGCCATCGGATGATAGCCCGGCGCGCAATAGGCCTCGAGGCAATGGGCCAGCGCATCCATCCCGGTCCCCGCCGTGATGAAGGGCGGCATGCCGACGGTGAGCCGCGGATCGGCGATGACCACCGCCGGCAGCATCCCCGGATGGAAGATGACCTTCTTGGTGTGGCTCGCCTCATGGGTAAGCACGCCGGCGCGGCCGACCTCCGAGCCGGTGCCGGCCGTCGTCGGCACGGCGACGATGGGCGCGATCCGCGATGCGTCCGCGCGCGTCCACCAGTCGCCGACATCCTCGAAATCCCACACCGGGCGCGTCTGATGCGCCTGGAAGGCGATCAGCTTGCCGAGGTCGAGCGCCGAGCCGCCGCCGAAGGCGATCACGCCGTCATGGGCGCCGGCCTTGTAGACCTCGATCCCCGAGCTGAGGTTGGATTCGACCGGGTTCGGCCTGACGTCGGAGAAGACGCCATGCGGAACATCGGCCTCCTCCAGCAGCTTCAGCGTTTGCGCCACCACCGGCAGCCGGGCGAGGCCCGGATCGGTGACGAAAAGCGGCCTGGCGATGCCGACATCCTTCAGCACCTCGGGCAGCTCGTCGATGCGCCCGGCGCCGAAGCGGATTTTCGTCGGATAGCTCCAGTTGGAGGCGAGTTCGGTCATGGAAAGCGACTTTCTGGCAGTGCTGGTGGTCGGAGATGCGGCGCCCTACGTCGCAGGACGGAGGGGCGCGAAGAGGCGGACACATAGCAACAACGGACGCCTCTAGACCACCTCCCGCAGATGATACGCCTTGGGCCGCGTCAGGTTCTCATAGCCGACGATGCCCATGGCGCCGCCCTTGCCGGTGTCCTTGACGCCCGTCCAGACGAGGCCGGGATCTACATAGTCGCAGCGGTTCATGAACACGGTCCCGATCTCGACCAGGTCGCCGAGGCGCGCGGCGTGCTCGGCGTCGGTGGTCCACAGCGAGGCTGTGAGCCCGTAGGGGCTGTCGTTCATCAGCGCGATCGCCTCCTCGTCGTTGCGCACCTTCATGATGCCGACGA
>CAYYZC010000587.1:0-1269 GCA_964475605.1 uncultured Chelativorans sp. | reverse complement strand
TGTCCTGCAGGCGCCGGTTGGCGAGCACGAAGCGGTCGTCGCTGTCATAGAGGATGACTGCGGCCGGCAGCGAATCGAGCACGTTGGCGAGATAGGCGCGCGATCGCTCCGCCTCGTTGCGCTGGCGCTTCAGCTCGGTGACGTCGAAGATCGAGCATGCGACGTAGTCCCTGCCGCTCTCGGTCCGGACCCGGTTCTTGCGCACGATGCGGGAGCTGCCGACGCCGGAAGGATCGGCTTCTTCCTCCTCCTCCTCGACCTCGTAGAGACGGCCGGTCTCCAGCACGAAACGCTCGCTTGCCTCGAATTCGGCCGTCGAAGCCTCGTCGAGGAAGTCGCCTGCCGTCCTGCCGATCATCTCCGCCGGCTCGGCGTCGAAGAAGCTGGAGAACGCCTCGTTGACCATCACGAAGCGCAGCTCGGCATCCTTGACGAACATCGGATGCGAGATGCTGTTGATCACCGATTCGGAGAGCTTCGCCTGCTCCAGCGCCTGTTCGAGCTGCGCCTCGCGCTCCTTGATGCTGGTGATGTCGTAATAGGTGACGAGCCGGCGACCGTCCATGAGCGACGTCACCGAATAGATCATCGTGCAGCCGTCGGCGCGGTGGAATTCGCGCGGCGAGACATCGCCGTCGCGGATCTCGTTCAGCCGGCGGGCGACATAGTCCTCCCATTCGCTGTCGGCGACGTCGTAGATGCCGTTGTGGCGGTTGATGTCCATCAGCGCGCGGAACGGCAGGCCGGGGCCGACCGCGTCGCGGCCGACCTTCCAGATGTCGTAGAACGCCTTGTTGACCACCAGCGCGTTGAGGTCGCGGTCGAGCAGGACGACGCCGAGATCCATCGTCTCCAGCGTCCGCTCCAGGTCGTGGAGCACGTCCCCGGCACCCCGTTTCGCCGCATCGAGATGCTGCGGCCGCTCTGGCCCTGTCGACAAAGCGGTGACGTCGCGCCCGGTCCCGCGATAGCCGCGAAAGGCGCCATCGGCGTCGAACAGCGGCAGCCCCGAAATGGAGACCCGGCGGCGATGGCCGTTGGTGCCGCCGCGCATCTCATGGATGAAATCGCGGAACGGCCGCACCCGGCGGAGGTCGTCGAGCTGCCGCGCCCCGGCGGCGCCGGCTGCCTTGAGCATCAGTTCCAGACGCGCGCGTCCGAGAAATTCGGCCGGGTCGAGCCCGGTCGCCTGCGCCAGCCCGTCGGAGACCCATGTGAAGCGATGTTCGCGATCGGTCTCCCACAGCCAGTCGGCGGCGCCGAGCGCCA
>CAYYZC010000586.1:0-1275 GCA_964475605.1 uncultured Chelativorans sp. | reverse complement strand
GGAGAGCGCGGCGTTGCGGGGGAGGAGGCCGAGCCGCTTCTGGTTGGCGAAGACCTTCTTGCGGTAGGCGTCCCAGCCGTCATTGAAGGCGCCTTTGTACTTGTCGGACCACTCCTTCGGCACATGGTGCGGCGCGTGGGTCGCGCCGGGCGAGCTGCACCACCACCTCCCCCGGCGGGCAGGTGCCGAAGAGCACCAGCACCAGCGCGCCGCCGGGGCGCACCAGCCGCGCCAGCCCGCGCGCCACCGGCTCCAGGCCGGTCACGCAGTTGAGTGCGGCGAAGTTGGAGAAGGCGCCGTCGAACGCGGGCTCGCCGGCCGCCTCGCGCGCGGCGGCCAGCCGCGGCAGCGCCTCGGCCGCCAGCACCACGGGCGCGGGCATGCGGTGGGGGCGCAGCTTCTCCCCGGCCACGCGCACCATGTTGGGCGAGGGGTCGGTGAGCAGCACCGAGCGGCCGCGGCGCGCCAGCCAGCGCGCGTCCTCCCCCGTGCCGCCGCCGATCTCCAGGACGCGCGCGCCGCGCGGAAAGGCGCGCAGCAGCGTGTCGCGCACCGCGCGCCGCTGCGCCGCCACGCTGCGCCACGCGCCGTAGCGCTCGTCGAACAGGCCGGCCACCGCGTCGAACGCCCGCGCGGCACTCGGCAGGGGAGGGGAGCCGGCGGACATGGGTCAGTGGACCGCGGGCAGGGAGGGGCGCTCGGAGCGGTGCGCCCGCTCGTCGCGGGCCAGCGCCAGCCAGCCGGCGTCGTCCACGGCGCCGGTGCTCACCTCGCGGTGCAACACGTCGCGCACGCGGCGGTAGAAGCCGGTGCCGTAGGTGCCGTGGAAGAGCATCGCCAGGTCGTCGGTGTGCTCCCAGTTCTGCCGCGCCCCCAGCTGCGCCCGCACCGCCGCGTGGAACTTGGTGCCCGGCAGCGGATACGCCACCGAGACGCCGATGTCGTCGGGGCGCTCCTCGCGCACGAGGTCGCGCGTGCGCAGCAGGTCGTCCCACGTCTCCGTCGGGTAGCCGAGCTGGAGGAACCAGCAGGCGCGCACCCCCGCGCCCTTGAGCGCCCGCGTGGCGGCGCGGATCTCCTCCAGCTTCGTCTCCTTGTCCATCGCGTCGAGGATCTTCTGCGAGCCCGACTCCACGCCCAGCCAGACCTCCTCCGCGCCCGCCTCGGCCAGCGCCGCCACCACGTCGGGGCGCATCAGGTCCACGCGCGACTGCATCATGAAGGGGATGCGCGCGTCCGCGTCGCGCACCGCCCGCGCGAACGCCTGCACCCAGC
>CAYYZC010000585.1:0-1277 GCA_964475605.1 uncultured Chelativorans sp. | reverse complement strand
CCCGGCTGGTAGCCCGGCCCGTGGGTGCCGTCGCGTTCGACGCCCATGTCGCCGGTGACGACGCCGGTGACGGCATTGCGGTCGTCATAAATGAGGTCGACGGCGGCGAAGCCGGGATAGATTTCGACGCCCAGCGCCTCGGCCTTGCCGGCCAGCCAGCGGCAGACATTGCCGAGCGAGACGGCATAGTTGCCGTGATTGTTCATCAGCGGCGGCATGAGGAAATTCGGGACGCGGATCGAACCCGCCGGCCCGAGGACCAGGAACTGGTCGTCGGTGACGGGCGTCCTGAAGGGATGATCGTCGTCGCTGCGCCAGCCCGGCAGCAGCCTGTCGATGCCGACCGGATCGACGACGGCGCCCGACAATATATGCGCGCCGACCTCGCCACCCTTTTCGAGCACGACGACGGAAAGCTCGGGATCAAGCTGCTTCAGCCGGATCGCCGCGGCAAGGCCGGCCGGGCCCGCGCCGACGATCACCACGTCGAATTCCATGCTCTCGCGTTCGATCTCGCTCATCACGTCCCTCCGCAACCCGGCCCAGATGGTCCGATCCCGACATTGGCACCACCAGCCTGCGCTCCATAACGCATTCGGGCCGAACGGCAAATGCCGTGCCTTGCGGTTCAAATGGATGAAGACTTCAGATAGTTTCGTTCGAGGAGGAGCCGGCATGCGCTTTTCCGCGCGAATCCTCGCAGCAGTGCTGGCGGGCATGTCGGCAGCCCATGCCGATCCCGCGCTGGAGCCGCGCGGCCTGGCCGCCGGCGCCTATCTCTATTCGGACGAGCTCGGCGGCTTCCTCATCCACGAGGTCAGCGGCAGCGGGCTCATCGACGATCCGGCCGTCATCGTCCATGAAATGACCTCGGCGACGCCGGTGACCGTCGTCATCCGCGCCATCGGGGTGGTGCGCCCGCGCGTCTTCGACGGCGGCGTGGTGCCGAACGGGTTCATTCACATGCGCGTGATCGCGCTCAACAATAGCGGCCTGCCCTGGGTGGAGTTCGAGTTCGAGTTGCAGGAGCACGAGGGCGAGCCGAGCCGGCTCGGCGACGGGCTCTCCTTCGACCAACGGCGGACGGATTCGGAGCATATCGGCTCGGACCGCTATGACAGCTTCAGCCGCGAATACGAGCCCTATGACCGCATCCGCTTCAGCGACGGCCATGTCGACCCGCTGGAGACGGTGACCTTCGATTTCCTGATCACCGACTTCACGCCGGTGAGCCAGTTCTATCTGGTCATGGACCCGCGCATCCCGTCGTCTTGAAT
>CAYYZC010000584.1:0-1289 GCA_964475605.1 uncultured Chelativorans sp. | reverse complement strand
CGGACGCCGGCGACGAGGGCGTCGGTGGGGGAGGCGAAGCCGGGGGAGGTGAGGACGGTGGTGAAGATGGCGCCGGCGAAGCCGATCCCGAGCACCATCCCGACGTTGCGCGCGGTGGCGAGGACGCCGGAGGCGATCCCCTGGCGGTGGCGCGGGGCGGCGCCCATGAGGGCGCTGTTGTGGGGGGAGACGAAGATCCCCACGCCGAGCCCGACGAAGGCGAGCGCCCCGGCGATCGCTCCGAGCGAGGCGTGGGGCGCGAGGAGGGCGAGGAGGACGAGGCCGGCGGCGAGGATCAGCATCCCGAGGGTGGAGAGGAGGCGCGAGCCGATGCGGTCGGAGAGGGTGCCGCTGATGGGCGCGACGATCGCCATGACGAGGGGCTGCGCGGTGAGCACCAGCCCCGCCTGCTGCGTGTCCAGCCCGCGCCCCTGGATGAGGAGGAAGGGGAGGAGGAAGAGGATGCTGTAGACGCAGACGTAATTGAGGAGCGCGCTCACCGTCGCGGCGCTGAAGACGCGGCTGCCGAAGAGCGAGAGGTCGAGCATGGGGGCCGGGCGCCGCCGCTCGACCGCGACGAAGGCGGCGAGGAGGATCACCGCGACGGCGAGGAGGAGGAGGGTGGGCACGGAGAGCCATCCCCAGGAGTGGCCCTGGTTGAGCGCGATGAGGAGCGCGACCAGCCCGGCGGTGAAGAGGAGGGCGCCGCGGAAGTCGAAGGGCTCCCCCGCGCCCTCGTCGCGGTCCCCGCGGATGGAGAAGAGGCCGAGTACAAGCGCGACCGCGCCGACGGGGACGTTGATGTAGAAGATCCAGCGCCAGCCGAAGGCCTTCGCCAGCCAGCCGCCGAGGGCGGGACCGACCATCAGCCCCAGGTAGGTCATCGTCCCCTGCGCGCCGAGGACGCGGCCGCGCTGCTCCGCCGGGAAGCTGTGGGTGAGGATGGCGGGGGAGGTGGCGAAGAGCATCGCCGCGCCGACGGCCTGGAGCGCGCGGAGCGCCACCAGCGCCCCCGCGCTCGGCGCGAGCCCGCAGAGGGCGGAGCCGAGGACGAAGAGCGCCAGCCCGCCGAGGTAGATCCGCTTGTGACCCTTCAGGTCCCCCAGCCGCCCCACCCCCAGCAGGAGCGCGCTCACCACCAGGAGGTAGACGGTGGTGACCCACTCGATCCCCGCCACCGTGGTGTGCAGCTCGCGCCGGAGGAGCGGGAGCACCGTGTTGACGACGCTCCCGTCCAGCGCCGACATGAAGGTGCCGATCCCGACCGTCAGGAAGATCCACCCCCGCCG
>CAYYZC010000583.1:0-1289 GCA_964475605.1 uncultured Chelativorans sp. | reverse complement strand
GCGCCTGGTGCGCCAGCTCGTCGGCCTCCGCCGCGAGCGCTGCTTCCGCGTCGGCCGCATCCGCGCCCGTGAAGCGCGGCAGGATCGGTGCCCGCGTCTGCGGATAGAAGGAGCAGCGCCGCGCGATCTCGACCGTGCTGTCGATCGCCTCGGGCAAGTCGGAGAAGAGCGCGACCATCTCCTCCTGCGTGCGCAGATGGTGATCGGGCGTCAGCCGCCGGCGCTTGTCCTCCGCGATCACCGAGCCTTCGGCGATGGCGAGCAGCGCGTCATGCGCCTCGTAATCGTCCGCCTTGGGAAAGAACGCCTCGTTGGTCGCGACCAGCGGCTGGTCATGGGCATAGGCGAGCTCGACCGACTGCGCCTCGACGCCGCGGTCGTATCCGCGCTGGCGCTGCAATTCGATATAGAGCCGGTCGCCGAAAAGGGCGGCCAGTTCCTTGAGCCGCTGCTCGGCGACCTGCCTCTGGTCGGCCTTCAGCGCCGCGCCGATCGGTCCGCGCTCGCCGCCGGTCAGGCAGATCAGCCCGTCCGCATGGTCGGCGAGCCATTCCAGGGCGACATGCGGCGCGGCCCCCGCGGGCAGGTCGAGAAAAGCGCGGCTGACGAGGCGCACGAGGTTGCCGTAGCCGACCTCCGTCGCCGCGATCAGCAGCAGCGGACAGGCCGCCGGCCCATTCCGCCTGCTCTGCCCGCGCGGATCGGCCGCCATATCCGGAAAGGCGATGTCGAGCTGGCAGCCGATGATCGGCTGAACGCCCTCCTTGACCGCTTTCTGGGCAAATTCGAGCGCGCCGAAGAGGTTGTTGGTGTCGGTGATGGCGATCGCGGGCGACAGGTCCTTCACCGCGTGGCCGACGATCTTGCCGAGCGGCAGCGCGCCTTCGAGCAGCGAATAGGCCGAATGGACGCGCAGATGGATGAAGAGGCTTTCGCCGCGCGCATCGACCGCGGCCCTTTCCCTGGCCGCCCGCATGATCGGATCGCGTGCTTCTATTCCCATCGTCTTTCCGCCGCCCGTCTGGAATCGCGCTTCATCTTCGGGATCGCAGGCGACGATGTCCAGAAGCGCGACCCGATCTCCGGTTGATAGAGCCCGCAATCCCGGCTCGTTCCGATGCTTGCCCGGGCTTGAACCTCGACACGATTCCTGAAACCCTGCGGCCCGAGATTTGAGCTGGAGGACACGCCGTATGAAGACCCGCGCCGCCGTCGCCGTCGCTGCCGGAAAGCCACTCGAGATCATGGAGGTCGACCTGGAGGGGCCGCGCGAGGGCGAGGTGCTGGTC
>CAYYZC010000582.1:0-1291 GCA_964475605.1 uncultured Chelativorans sp. | reverse complement strand
TATGGCGGTGCCGGCCTCGCAATCGTTGTGGCCGGCGGTTCCGCCGCCTGGCTTGCCCGGTCCGGCGGCCCCGCCATGGCTTCCTCCGAGGGCGGGTTCGAGGTCGTGAAGACGGAACAGGAATGGCGCTCGATCCTGGCCGAGGCGCAATATGAAGTGCTTCGCGAGGAATCGACCGAGCGCGCCTTCTCGAGCCCGCTCAATGACGAGAAGCGCGCCGGCATGTTCCACTGCGCCGGCTGCGACCAGGCCGTCTATTCGTCGGAGACGAAATTCGATTCGGGCACCGGCTGGCCGAGCTTCTGGGACAGCGAGCCCGATGCGATCGGGACCAGGGAAGACAATACCCTCTTCATGACGCGCACCGAGTGCCATTGCAGCCGCTGCGGCGGACATCTCGGCCACATCTTCGAGGACGGTCCGCCGCCGACCGGCCTGCGCCATTGCATCAACGGCGTGGCGCTCACCTTCAAGCCTGCCGCGGCCTGATCGGAGCGGCGCCGGACCATGCTCGACCTGCCCCGCGGCGTCCGCCATGTCCCGGCATATCTGGATCCCGCCGCGCAGGAGGCGCTGCTCGCCGAGATCCGCGCGGTCGTCGCCCGGGCGCCGCTCTACACGCCGGCCATGCCGCGTTCGGGCCGGCCGATGAGCGTGCGCATGACCAATTGCGGCGAGCTCGGCTGGGTGACCGACAAGGAGCGCGGCTATCGCTATCAGGACCGACATCCGGTGACGGGCGAGCCCTGGCCGCCGATCCCGGCATCATTGATCGCGATCTGGAACGAGTTCGCCTCCTATCCGCTCCCGCCGCAGGCCTGCCTCGTCAACTTCTACGAAGGAAAGGCGAAGATGGGTCTTCATCAGGATCGCGACGAGCAGGATTTCGACGCGCCGGTCGTCTCGCTCTCGCTGGGCGATGCCTGCCTGTTCCGGGTCGGCGGGACGGAGCGCCGGGACCGCACCGTCTCCTTCAGGCTCGACAGCGGCGACGTCGTCGTGCTGGGCGGCGAAGGGCGGCTCGTCTTCCACGGTGTCGACCGCATCTATCCGGGCACCTCGCCGCTGCTCAGGAATGGGGGCCGCATCAACCTGACGCTGCGGCGCGTCACTCCGCCCCGAGCCGCGCCGGATCGGTGAGCGCGGCCATGGAAGCGGCGGTCGCGGTCTCGCCCTTGTGGCGCAGATAGTACCAGTCGACGCGCCCGTTGACGAAATGTCCGAAGGCGCTGCGCGACCACATCGGCGTGTTGTGGTCGCCGACGACGAGGATATCGAGCGGCGGCATGTC
>CAYYZC010000581.1:0-1293 GCA_964475605.1 uncultured Chelativorans sp. | reverse complement strand
TCGACGCCGAGTTGCGAGGCCCGCTCCTCGGAAAGGAAGGGATCGTAGGCGACGACGTGCATCTTAAGCCCGATGCCGCGCATGGCGACGATCGAGCCGATATTGCCGCAGCCGATCACGCCGAGCGTCTTGCCGGTGATCTCGACGCCCATGAAGCGGTTCTTCTCCCACTTGCCGGCATGGGTCGAGGCGTTGGCCTCCGGAAGCTGGCGGGCGACCGCGAACATCATCGCGATCGCGTGCTCTGCCGTGGTGATCGAGTTGCCGAATGGCGTGTTCATGACGATGACGCCGCGCCGCGAGGCGGCCGGGATGTCGACATTGTCGACGCCGATGCCGGCGCGGCCGACCACCTTCAGATTGGTGGCGGCATCGATCAGCTTCTCGGTGACCTTGGTGGCGGAGCGGATGGCGAGGCCGTCATACTGGCCGATCACCTCCAGCAGCTTCTGCTTGTCCTTGCCGAGATCGGGCTTGTAGTCGACCTCGATGCCGCGGTCCTTGAAGATCTGGACGGCGGTGGGCGAAAGCTTGTCGGAAACGAGTACGCGGGGCATTGGGAAGGCTCCTGTTGATCGGTCGGGCGGCCTTACCCTCCCTTTATGCAGGGAGGGTCGTCGCGCAGCGACGGGGTGGGGTTCTGATCTGAAACGGGCAGGGCTGCCCGCAAAAGGGAGGGTAAGCGGTTACGCAGCCGCCTTGAGCGCGGCCTTCTGCCGGGCGAAGGCCCAGTCGAGCCACGGCATCAGCCGCTCGAGATCGGCGGTCTCGACCGTCGCGCCGGCCCATATGCGAAGGCCCGGCGGGGCGTCGCGATAGGCGCCGATGTCATGGGCGACGCCCTCCTTGTCGAGCGCCGAGACGATGGCCTTGGCGAACGAAGCCTGACCTTCGGCGTCGAGGGCGGTCACGTCCGGGTCGACGATGGTGAGGCAGACGGAGGTGTTGGATCGGGTGGCGGGATCGACCGCCAGATGGGCAAGCCAGGGGCTGTTCCCGACGAAAGCGTCGATCGCGGACGCATTCGCGTCGGCGCGAGCCACCAGCGCATCGAGGCCGCCGAGTGACTTCGCCCATTGCAGCGCGTCGATATAGTCCTCCACGCACAGCATGGAGGGCGTGTTGATGGTCTCGCCCCTGAAGATGCCTTCGATGAGCTTGCCGCCCTTGGTCATGCGGAAGATCTTGGGCAGCGGCCATTGCGGCGTGAAGCTCTCCAGCCGTTCGACGGCGCGGGGCGACAGGATCAGCATGCCGTGCGCGGCCTCGCCGCCCAGCACTTTCTGCCAGGAG
>CAYYZC010000580.1:0-1293 GCA_964475605.1 uncultured Chelativorans sp. | reverse complement strand
AATCACGTCGGAAAGGGCTAACCCGGACGCAACGACGGCATCTCAAACCCACCTACTTAGAGGTGCCAAAATGAGCGACAGTGCTTTCCAGGTCCAGTACCGGAACGAGCTCGTCAGCGAGTTCGAAGAGGGTATGAGTTGGCTGCGTCAGTGCACCGTCACTGAGGCAGTCATCAAGGGCAACCAGGCCGTGTTTCTGGTCGCCGGTTCCGGCGGCGCCGCTGCCGTAACCCGCGGGATCAACGGTTTGATCCCTGCACGTGCTGACAGCAATACCCAGCACACCTGCGTGCTCACCGAGTGGCATAGCTGTTGATTGTGCCGTTTCATCGAGGCTGAATAACGGGAAAGCAGGTATACTGCCAACCCGATGGAAGGGTTCTCGCCCACAACATACCAGGGCTTGAGAAGGTGAATGAATCTCTTGTGAAGTATCTGGCTGGATTGCTGGATGCCGATGGGTCGCTCTCTTTCGACTCTCATCGGGGGTACGACGAAAACGTTCGGATCAGCTTGAAGCTCCACCTGACCGCAGCCGACACTATCGACCGGGATGGTTTTGTTGCCTCTCTCCCGGAGTTGACCGGCTTCGGAAATGTGAACAATTACAATGGCAAATATACGCAGTGGTCCGTTTGCCATCGTAATGAGCTTGAAATGCTCGTTCCTCGGCTGATCAAGCATATGTACGTTAAGCCCCAGCACTGGCAATGGCTGATGGATTACTGGCGCGAGCATAGGTCTCAGGAAAAGGGCCAGAAATGGCTATCGGAGGCCGAATGGCAAAAGCTGAGCGAGGCGTCGAAAGAATCCAGAAGAACGAGAGTCGGTCCTGTCAAACCGAAAAATCATCCCTCTTGGGCATGGTTGGCCGGGTTCCTTGATGGGGATGGATGCTTCTCGTTCAGGACCAGCCGGAATCACAACATGAGGTTGAGCGTTACGGCTCATGTGAGTGACCTGCCCGTTCTTGAGTTCCTGCAAAACGCATTCGGCGGAACGATCAGGAACAATTCGCGCTCCGATGACATAAAAGTCTGGTGGCGCGGATTAGGGCCTTCGCATGAGAGTTTCGTGCTCGACTTCCTGCCTAGACTTGTGAAACACAGCCGCTTCAAGCGTCACAAGATCGAGCAGATGATTCATTTCTATAATCACCGCCGCCAGCAACGACTAAGTGCCTCGACCCCTACGGGGGATGCGATAGTCTGAATGGCCCGATTGGCCATTAGGATCTTGTACGCAAAACTCGTTTCAACATTTTTGCGAGCCAGGGCGACCAGCGGAACCTTA
>CAYYZC010000579.1:0-1303 GCA_964475605.1 uncultured Chelativorans sp. | reverse complement strand
CCGACCGGACGATCGCGGCTCGGGACGTCGAATGGATCGGCCGCATCGTCTGGGCTAGCCAATAGCGACCCGGCGATGCGCACTGCCGCAACCGTTGCGACGATTACATGCGGGCTCACCGCCGCGGCCTTGCTGATCATGGTCGGCGGAGCCCGGCTCGGCGGCGATTCGGCTTCCGTCGTCGCGGCGTCGCAAGAAGAGATGGCGGCAGGCGAAGGAACTGCTTCTCCTGCCGCGGCCGCCCGGCCGGAGCCAGACGGTTCCGACGTCCCGGCGCGCCCCGTGGCGCCGCAGATGTTCGCCATGCCGGCCGGCGAGATCGGCCCGCTCGAACGGGTCGAGCCGCGCCGGCCCCTGGGCGAGCTCGGCAATGCCGTCGATCCGGCCGACCTGCCGCCGCAGCCGACCCTGCTCTACCGCCCGGTGGCCGTCGCCGCCGGTCTCGTCGAGGCCGACGGCCATACGGTCCGCCTCGCCGGCATCGAGACGACCGGCCCGCAGGAGACGTGCGGCGAGGGCGCTGGCGAATGGCCCTGCGGCACCGTCGCGCGCACCGCCTTCCGCAACTGGCTGCGCGGCCGCGCCATCGAATGCACCGTGCCGTCGGTCGCCTCGGACGAGACGATCGTCAGCGCCTGCAAGCTGGCGGGCGACGATCCGGCGGAATGGCTGGCCGCGCAGGGCTGGGTGCGCGCCGCGCCCGACGGACCCTATGCGCAAGCCGCCGATGCGGCCGAGCGCCAGGGACTCGGCATCTACGGGCCGGCTCCGGCCGCGTTCAGGTAGGTCAGGCGGCGAGCTCGCCGGCCAGCGCCCTGGCGATCAGGCTGCGCGTATTGTCGATGCCGTAGAGTGCGGCGAAGGAGCCGAAGCGCGGCCCGCGCTCCTGGCCGATCAGCACCTGATAGATCATCTGGAAGAAGGCGACGGAGACGCCGGGCCCGCCCTCGGGGCTCTTCTTCGAATGGTCCTGGTAGCGCTCGATCCCGCGCGCGACGTCGAGCGCGGCATTCTGGATCGTCGCGCCGTCGGCGTCGGCCGGCAGCACGGCAAGCTTGTCGGAGAGTGCCTGCAGGGCTGCCGCCTCGGTCGGGTCCGGCGCCCGGAACCGCTTGGCCGGCTTCACGAAATCGTCGAAATAGCGGATCGCATGACCGACCAGCCGATCGAGCTCGGGATGGCTCTCGGGCGTCACGCCGGGCGCATAGCTCGAGATGAAGCCCCACAGCACGCTTTTGTCATGGGCGTTCGATGCGCTGACCAGGTTGAGCAGCAGCGCGAACGGCACCGGCAGCTCGATAGG
>CAYYZC010000578.1:0-1306 GCA_964475605.1 uncultured Chelativorans sp. | reverse complement strand
CCTTCAGCGGGATGCGCTTGCCGGCGCGCAGGCCCTCGTCGGCGGTGATGACGAAGTTCGACTTGCAATCCACGATGCGCCCGGCCAGGGCATCCGGCGAGAAGCCGCCGAAGACGACGGAATGGATGGCGCCGATACGCGTGCAGGCGAACATCGCATAGGCCGCCTCCAGGATCATCGGCATGTAGATGGTTACCCGGTCGCCTTTCTTGACGCCGTGCTTCTTCAGCACGTTGGCGAAGCGGCAGACATGCTCGTGCAGCTCCTTATAGGTGACCTTCTTCTCGTCCGAGGGATCGTCGCCCTCCCAGATGATCGCCGTCTGGTCGCCGCGCTTCTCCAGATGCCTGTCGATGCAGTTGTAGGAAACGTTGGTCAGCCCGTCCTCGAACCATTTGATCGAGACATCGCCCTCGAAGGAGGCGTTCCTGACCTTGCTGTAGGGCTTGAACCAGTCGATGCGCTTGCCGTGTTCGCCCCAGAACCTGTCGGGATCAGCGATGCTGTCCTCGTACCATCTCAGATAGGTATCGTTGTCGATGAGCGCGTCCTTCTTCCAGGCAGACTGAACGCGATGGACCTTGACTTCCGACATGCTTCCTCCAGTGGTCTCGACCTTCCGCCGGCCATGGCCGGCCCGCGCCACGACCGGCGCAACCTTCCGGCATTATTAACATTCCACCGCCGGCCACAACATTAGACGTTGGCACGGGACGAAGGTCCCGCGCGCAGGCATGACGGGCTCCTGTTAGCAGGCCAGCGCAAAGGCTGCTAACCCACGGAAATTTCATCCGGATTCGACATCCGGCGGCAAAGTCGCGCTGGACGGAACCGCTTCTTCGCGGCACAGTTGAGAAGGGAGGAACAACTGCTTGGGGCTTGCGGCCATGCGCGACTCGACCGAGATGGAACTGATGCTGAGGGGCTACGGCCTGACGACGGCGGAGATCCTCTATCACATGCCCGACCATCCGCATCTTCTCCAGACCTTCATCTGGCAGCATTACGACGTGGCGCCGAAATTCCCGGCGCTCTACCGCTTCATCGATTTCTGGCGCGAGAAGCTGGACGGGCCGCTGCACTCGGTGACCTATACGCACCGCCAGCTCATCGCGCCCAATGAATGGCGCAACGTCGCCGGGGAGCTTTCGGTGCATTGAGCGGCGCTGCCTTCCCCTCTCTCGAGGGGAGGCAATCGCACATGACCTCGCGGGGTCGGATTGTTGGGTCGTCATCCTCGGACTTGTTGTAAAGCCCGAGCAACTGTGTGGTTTGGTGTCAAGGGTTTGGCGCATTGAGCACGGGC
>CAYYZC010000577.1:0-1311 GCA_964475605.1 uncultured Chelativorans sp. | reverse complement strand
GTACATCACGGCGGGAAGGAGCATCGGTTGCACGGTGGCGACGGTCGTCTCGCTCACCGGCAGGAAGTAGGCGACGGACGCGGCCAAGGTGTCGACGGCCTTCTCAGATCCGGCAGCCTTGACCTGAGCCATGGCCTCGGCAACCCGTTGACGGGCAGCTTCGGCCTTGGCCTCCCAGCTCTTGCAGATGGGGCCGCAGCCTCCGTTGGAGCGCTCTGAGGCTGCCTCAGCTTCGAACCGGGCAACGTCTGCCTTGGCTTCATCAAGGCTCTCACGAGCAAGCGTAGCGGCCATATTGGATGACCGGCGCTCTGCCATCTGATCCTCGCGGGTCTGTGATGTCCGGTCCAGCGTAGCAGAGAGACTGAACGTCGTAGCCGCCACGAGGACGATACCGAGCAGGATTGCCTCGAACTTCTTCTTGGCCCGCCATGCCATACGGGATGATGGCAGGGCGAGCATCGCAGCGACACTGGCAACCGGCACGGCCGCCACCAGTGATGTGAGCCCCTTCTCGGAAGCGAGAATGAACTCCATGTTGCTCCAGGTATCAGTGCCTGCGAGAGCAACGCCTGTCCCGAGAGCCGCTATTGCAAACGGCATGGGGGCATGATACTTAAGTTTTCGAGCCATCGTAACCTCCAAAGTTGGCGATGGTTTCAGATTGAGAGCCTGGCAGGGACGCAACCCCGGCCGGGCTCTATGCTTATGGACCGCCCACAAAGAGCGGACCACGGAGCAGCTTCGTAGCTCCATGCTACCGTGTCAAGCAGAAAATAAGGGCAATCTTCACTTCAGCGTGAATAGACAGGTATTGCTCTAAGTAGATAGCAAATCTGCAACACGCTTTGGCCAGTGTTTCTGCGGGACAGCTTCGAGAAGTTCAAGAAAGTCGATAGTAAAGGCTGGCCATTTGTCGGCCTCCCATCGATACATCTGCTTCTCGTTCTCATCGAACAGCAACCCGAGTTTCTTCGACAGCTTCTTCTCACCAAGAAGCTTGGCATAGCGCTGTCTGATCTCGGATGGTGAATAGTCAGAAACAGGTCTCGTCATAGAAGAGGATGCTAGTAGCGACACGCTACGCCGGCAAGTGTGAATCATGGCCCGCAAGCCAGTCGTGAGAAGGGGGCGCCCCAAAAAGGCGGACATCAAAGCCGCAGCAGATCGCGCAGAGAAGCGCGCAAAGGGCGAAAAGGTAGAGAAGCCGGAGTCAACTGTTCTCGACCCGCCAGAGACAGCCAAGCGCGATGAGAAGACCGGCCGCTTTCTTCCTGGCAACAGGTTCTGGGAAGCGCGGTCGAGCGCAGG
>CAYYZC010000576.1:0-1319 GCA_964475605.1 uncultured Chelativorans sp. | reverse complement strand
CGATAGTCTGCCAAGAGCCGTGGAGAAGAGGGACCGCGGGAGGGGCCGGTCAGCTTTGCCACGGGTCGATCACAACGACGCCGGTACCCTCGAAATCGCGGACATTGCGCGTTACCACGGTCAGGCCGTGGACCAGCGCCGTCGCGGCGATCAGCGCGTCAACCTCGTTGCGTCGATGGGGGATATGCAGATGCGCGCAGCGCGTGGCGATCTCGCCGTCCACGGGCAGGATGCGGCCGGAGAACTCCGGCCGGATATGATTGTCGAGCCAGGCACGCAGACGCGCGCCTTGCGCGGCATCGCGGCGCTGGATGCCGAGAACTCCTCGTTCCAGTTCGAGGATGGAGATTGTGGAGATGAAGAAGTTCGCCGCGTCTTCCGCGCCGATCCATGCGACGACGTTCATGTCGGCCTTGCCGTCGCCGATCTTGCGCAGCTCGGAAATGACGTTGGTGTCGAGCAGATAGCTCACGACAGGTCGATCTGGCGTGGCGCGATGCCGGCGCGCGGCGGATCGAACTCGATGTCCGACAGGCCGGGCATGGCCAAGGCTTCCACGAGACTGCGGCGCTTTGTGGTAAGGCGCTGGAATTCGTCGTAGGTCATCAGCACATGAGAGGGCTTGCCCCGGTCGGTGATGACGACGGGGCCGTTCCGCGCCGCCTTCTTGGCGCTGCTGACGTCGTGATTCAACTCGCGACTGGAAAGGGTGGTTATGGTCATGGTGCACCTTTATGTAGGCAAGTACCTACATATGGCGAACGGACACGGAGCACAATAAGTTCTGCTTCAAGCGGGAAAAGTGGTCGCCGCACGTATCGGTGAGCGGTTGGCCTTCCCATTGTATTGGGCCATAGGCAGGAAGGCTGGTCGGTCCGATCTCGTGGCGGCTGGAAACGGTGAGTCAAGTGAACGACGAAAATAGCAGATTTGCCATTGCCCCGATGATGGACTGGACGGACAGGCATTGCCGCTATTTTCATCGCCAGCTGACGCGCCGGGCGCTGCTCTATACGGAGATGGTGGTCGCCGACGCGGTGATCCATGGCGATCGGCAGCGGCTGCTCGGCTTCGACCCGGCGGAGCATCCGGTCGCGCTGCAGCTCGGCGGCTCCGAGCCGGAGAAGCTCGCCGAGGCCGCCCGCATCGGCGCTGCTCTCGGCTATGACGAGATCAATCTCAATGTCGGCTGCCCGTCGGACCGGGTCCAGAGCGGCACCTTCGGCGCATGCTTGATGAAGACGCCCGATCTGGTCGCGGATTGCGTCGTGGCGATGAAGGCGCAGGTCGACATCCCGGTGACCGTGAAGTGCCGCATC
>CAYYZC010000575.1:0-1332 GCA_964475605.1 uncultured Chelativorans sp. | reverse complement strand
CGTCGTGATTGGGCCGTAGCCGGCGGCGGACAGGCGCTCCTGGTAGGCGTCGCGCGCCGCTTCGGCCGCGGACTGCTGCGCAGGCGAGTGGGTGTAGATCGCCGAGCGGTAGGTGGTGCCGACATCGTTGCCCTGGCGCATGCCCTGCGTCGGGTCGTGGTTCTCCCAGAAGATCTTCAGCAGGTCGGCAAAGCCGAGCCTGGCCGGATCGTAGACGACCATCACCGTCTCGGCATGGCCGGTCAGCCCGGTGCAGGTCTCCTGATAGGTCGGGTTGGGCGTGATGCCGCCCTGGTAGCCGGCGGCCGTCACCCAGACGCCGTCGGTCTGCCAGAAAAGCCGCTCCGCGCCCCAGAAGCAGCCCATGCCGAAATAGGCGGTCGAAAGCCCTTCCGGATAGGGCCCCTGCAGCGGGCGGCCGTTGACGAAATGGGTCTCGGCGGTCGGCAGCGGATGGTCGCGGCCCGGCAGCGCCTCGGCGGCGGTGGGAAGCTTCAGCTTCTTGTTCAGCATGTCGCTGAGGAAGAACATGTCCGTCTCCTTTCCAGAAAAATCCGCTTCAGGGCCCGGTGACGAAACCCTCCCGCCGCCTGCGGCGCCGGCGTCCGATCACATGGAAGACGAGGGAGACGATTGCGACGACCGCGAAGCCGGGCGCGGCGAGGAGCTGCGCCAGGATCGCATCGGCCAGCGCGTCGGGGGCGAGAGCCCGCAGCAGCCCCTGCACATCCTCCAGCGTCTGCGGCGCGACCGCGCTCCAGCTCTCGCCGAGCGGCGTCAGCACCAGCGCGTCGGCTGCGATCGAGCGCGTCGCGTCCAGCACCGCCATGATGACGGCGACCGCGAGCGCGATCATCGACAGAAGGCGGAACAGGGCACGGATCATTCAGCCTCACCGGTTGGGCGCGGCCTGCAATCGCGCCGCGGCTTTCCCTCGTCCGCAGATATGGCGAAATGACGGGGGCTGCAATCGTCACACGCGAAATTGAGCCGCCCGGGAACCTTTACGCCGGCAGGGCGGCTGGCGGCGGCCCGCCCGCAGGTTCTTTGGAGATCTTTGCGGTCCGGGCCGGCACAAGCGGCTTGGCATTCGCGTTTCGATGAACTAGATCAGCCTCGCGCGCGGCCTTTTCGGGGATGCGCGCCTTGCGGAGAGGTGGCCGAGTGGTTGAAGGCGCACGCCTGGAACGCGTGTATACGGGAAACCGTATCGAGGGTTCGAATCCCTCTCTCTCCGCCATGACCATTGATTTCATTGAGTTTTTCGGCATTTTTTGCCGTTTGACATAACGGTGGATTAATCCGCCCCGCCCGCCGGAAGAGGAGTGCAAC
>CAYYZC010000574.1:0-1335 GCA_964475605.1 uncultured Chelativorans sp. | reverse complement strand
GAGACTGTCGGCATGCAGGACGTGGTGGCGAAGTCGATGGGCACGTCGAACCCGTACAACATGGTTCGCGCGACCTTCGATGCGCTGAAGCGCCAGCTTCATCCGAAGGATGTCGCTGCCCAGCGCGGCATCAAGTATTCGACGCTGCAGGCCCGCCGTGGCGCGGCCGTCGCGGGCGACGAATAGTCCGCCTCTTTCGACCAAGGATTGCAACATGGCCAAGAAGCAGGGCAAGACGCTGACCGTCGAGCAGATCGGCAGCCCCATCCGCCGGCCGGCCGAGCAGCGCCAGACGCTGATCGGGCTCGGTCTCAACAAGATCCGCCGCCGCAGGACGCTGGAAGACACTCCCGCGGTGCGCGGCATGATCGCCAAGGTGCAGCACCTCGTCCGCGTCGTGGACGAGGCGTGAGGCCCAGAGGAGCGATAAGATGAAACTCAACGAACTCCGCGACAAGGACGGCGCGACCAAGGCGCGCAAGCGCGTCGGGCGCGGCATCGGCTCGGGCTCCGGCAAGACCGGCGGCCGCGGCGTCAAGGGCCAGAGCTCGCGCTCCGGCGTGGCGCTGAACGGCTTCGAGGGCGGCCAGATGCCGCTCTATCGCCGCCTGCCCAAGCGCGGCTTCAAGAACATCTTTGCCAAGGATTTCAACGAGGTCTCCCTCGGCCGGATCCAGGCGGCGATCGACGCCAAGAAGCTGGATGCCGGCGAGACGGTGACCGCGGAAAGCCTCGCCAAGGCCGGCGTGATCCGCCGCGTCAAGGACGGCGTGCGCCTGCTCGGCGGCGGCGAGCTGAAGGCGAAGGTGAATTTCGACATCGCCGGCGCCTCGAAGCCGGCGCTCGAACAGGTCGAAAAGGCCGGGGGATCGGTCAAGCTGCCGGAAAAGGCCGCTTCCGAGTAACGGGCCCTAGGGCGGCGGCTCGTGCCGATCCGGAGGCGAGGGGGCCTGCGGATTGATGCACCGGCCGCCGCTTGCATCTTTTTGAGTCGGGTCCTATCTCGGGGTTCGGCGACAAAGGGCCGGCTCCCATACCGGCCCTGGCGGAGACTTCTTCATGGCATCGGCAGCAGAACAACTTGCGGCTAATCTGAACTTCGCGGCCTTCGCAAAGGCGGAGGACCTGAAGAAGCGGATCTGGTTCACGCTCGGCGCGCTGCTGGTCTATCGTCTCGGCACCTATATCCCGATGCCGGGCATCAATCCGGATGCCTACGCCCAGGCCTTCGAGCAGCAGTCGGGCGGCGTGCTCGGCATGTTCAACATGTTTGCCGGCGGCGCGGTGGAGCGCATGGCGATCTTCGCGCTCGGCATCATGCCCTACATCTCCGCC
>CAYYZC010000573.1:0-1346 GCA_964475605.1 uncultured Chelativorans sp. | reverse complement strand
GCGGGAGCATCTGTCGGCGATGCTGGTGCTCCCGTACGTCGTCGCGGCAGGGTTGCCGCCCGACCGCCTGCCGCGGTGGCTCCGCATCACACTCGGCGCGGTGGCCGGCGCCGGCTTCGCCGTGAAGCCGCACTACGCACTCCCGTTCATCCTGCTCGAGCTGGCGCTGCTCTGGATGCGGCGCGGGCGCCCGTTCGTCCGGCCCGAGGGGGCGGCTGCGGCAGCGGTGGGGCTCGCGTACGTCGCGGCGGTGGTGGCCTTCGCTCCCGCCTATCTCGTGCTGGCGAGGGAGTGGGCGAGCACGTACCTCCCGCTCAACGTGCACCCGCCAGGCTACCTGCTGACGCGTGTCGGGGCCATGCTCGTCCTCGTGGCCGCTGCACTGGCCGTGCTCCCGCGCGCGCCGTCGCCGCTCAGGCGGCAGCAGCGCGTGGCGCTGATCGCCGCGCTTGGCTTTCTCGTGACGGCGCTGGTGCAGGCGAAGGGCTGGGCACACCACTATCTGCAGGCCGAAGCGCTCGCGGTGCTCAGCGTGGCCACCTACTTCCCGGTCGCCACTACGGTGCGTCTCGGCGCGTCGCGAGCCATTGCCGCCGCTGGCGCGCTCGGCGCGGCGGTCGTGCTGGCCATCGCGATGCTGACGCGTGCCGAGGCGCGAGACGAGGCGCACGTCGGGCTCGACACGTGGCGTGCGGAGCTGGGGCCCCTGTTCGATCGCCATGCGCCGGCCGGACGTGTCGCCGCCCTGCAGGTCGGCCTGACACCCGCCTTCCCGCTGGTCACGGAGCGTGGGTTGGACTGGTCACTCCGATATCCGTCGCTGTGGATGCTGCAGGACATCTACGATGCCCGGTGCGAGGACGTGGAGCCGCCAGTCACGCCGATGCAGGCCCGCGCGTGGGCGGATGTGGCGACAGACCTCCGGGAGCGACCGCCGCGCCTCATCCTGGCCGAGCATCCACCGCCCGGGCACGAGCTCTCGATGTGCGGAGGAATGGACGACCTCCTCGCACGCGACCCGGCGTTCGCCGCGGTGCTCGCTCGATATCGAGTCGCGGCGCGTACCGTCCACTACACGGCGTACGTGCCCCGCTGACCGCTGACTGACGCCCCGCCCGCACGGTGGTTGGGTGGGTCCAGATCGGGTTCCGTTTCGGCCGAAACGGACGGGCACAACGAGCGATGGCCGGGCACCTGCCCGGCCATCTTCATTCCCGTGTCCTTCGCGAGCGAGCGGGCTGTTCGACGTCCGCTCGGCCTCAGACGTTGAAGCGGAACAGCAGCACGTCGCCGTCCTGCACCACGTACTCCTTGCCCTCGCTCCGCACCGCGCCCTTCTCGCGCGC
>CAYYZC010000572.1:0-1354 GCA_964475605.1 uncultured Chelativorans sp. | reverse complement strand
TCATACAACTCGCCGCTGCAATGATTTGGATGCGGTGAATGTCGATTCAGCCTAGGCCGCGCACCGCCTGGTCAGCGTCATCTCGCGGGTTTGTGCTACACGGGCGGCATGAGCAATCTCGTCACATTGTCCGGCATAGCCACCGCGCGGCAGGAGATAAAGAAGAGCCGGTTTGCAGCAGCGGCCGGCCCCGCCGCCGATGAGGCGGCGGCAAAGGAGTTCATTGCAGAGCATTCCGACCCTGCGGCGAGCCACAATTGCTGGGCATGGCGCATCGGGCAGAACTATAGGTTCAGTGACGACGGGGAGCCCGGCGGAACGGCCGGCAAGCCGATTCTGCAGGCCATCGACGGGCAATCGCTCGACCGTGTTGCCGTCGTCGTCACGCGCTGGTTCGGTGGGGTGTTGCTGGGTAGCGGCGGGTTGATCCGGGCGTATGGTGGTACGGCTGCGATGTGTCTGCGGGAAGCCGGGAAGATTCCGCTTGTCGATACGGTCGCGGCGACGATCAGTTGCGGGTTTGGCGATCTGGCTCTTTTGCAGGCCCGGCTTGAAGCAGTTCCAGATGTGCAGGTCCGCGCGCCTTCCTTCACCGAGGCCGGGGCCGAAATCCCGGTCTCAATCCCGGATGCAGCGGTCGATGAGGTGGCTCGCATGGTCGCAGACCTGACAAGCGGGCGCGCGACCGTTGAATTTGACGAGTAACTGAGAGGTTCGCGCGCAGTCCGAGCAAGGGGCGCGAAGGCGTATCACGTGGACGACACAGCCGACGGCAGTGGTGTGACGACGGCATTCGAGCTGTTTCCGCATGTCCCGGCCGGCATCTTGGCAAATGCGCCCGTCACCCTGTCTAAGCCGGCCTCTTTTGACGTGGGATCGTCGCAAGCGCCGATCACCGAGGGCATGTCGTTCCTTGGCTCCGAAGAAGATCCGAGAGGTGTGGCTGCTGCGAAATTCCGGCGGCAGCTCGACAGGCTCGATGGTGGGCTCAGACGAACCATCTCTCCTGATCCGACCAGGAATGGGATTGGTTGGGAAGGCGGTTCCTGCCGTGTTCAGCCGGCGCATTTGTGCTTGCTAAGCGATCTGATCTATCGTATAGTGATTGAAGTAAGCGTAATACGATTATATTTCAGCACTGAAATGCGTCACCCGGACGGACGACATGCTCATCGATGAGTTGGTTCAGATGCTTGGCGAAAAGGCCGTGCTTACGGAGCTGGCCGAGATTCGCGCCTTTATAGAAGACTGGCGGGGCCGGTACGCCGCGCCCGCGCTCTGCGTGGCCCTGCCGGCAAGCACCGAACAGGTTGCCGAAACGGTCCGCCGATGCCGCGCCCATGGCGTTCCGATC
>CAYYZC010000571.1:0-1357 GCA_964475605.1 uncultured Chelativorans sp. | reverse complement strand
ATGCCATCTCGGCCGGCCCGATCAAGACGCTGGCGGCTTCCGGAATCGGCGATTTCCGCTACATCCTCAAATGGAACGAGTACAATGCGCCGCTCAAGAAGAGCGTCAGCATCGAGGAGGTCGGCGGTGCCGCCGTCTATCTGCTGTCCGGCCTGTCGAGCGGCGTCACCGGCGAGGTCCACCACGTCGATGCCGGCTATCACGTCGTCGGCATGAAGGCGGTCGACGCGCCGGACATCTCCGTCGTCAAGGAGTGAAGGCCGCGCCTCGCGCCCGGCCGAATGCCATGCGTGAACCGCTCTATTTCGTCCGCCACGGCCAGACCGACTGGAATGCCGACCGGCGTTTCCAGGGCCAGTCCGACACCGAGCTCAACTCGACCGGACGCGCCCAGGCCGACCGCAACGGCCGCCGCCTGGCCGAGTTGATCGAGCGGCCGGATGACTACGACTTCGTCGCCAGCCCGCTCTGGCGGACGCGCGAGACGATGGAGCGCCTGCGCCGCGCGATCGGGCTCGATCCCCGCCGCTACAGGATCGACGAACGATTGATCGAGGTCCATTTCGGCGACTGGCAGGGTTCGACGCTGGCCGAGCTCGAACTCGCCCAGCCCGGCTGCGGCGCCCGCCGCGATGCCGACAAATGGGCGTTTCTGCCGCCCGGCGACCGCGCTGAAAGCTATGCGATGCTGGCCGAGCGGGTGGCGCCCTGCTTCGACACGGTCGCAAGGCCGACCGTCTTCGTCACCCATGGCGGCGTGATCCGCTGCGTCTTCCATCTGCACGGCGGCATGCCGGCCGGCGAATGCAGCGAGATGGACATCCCGCAGGACCGCGTCCTGCGGCTCCTCGACGGCAAGCTGGAATGGCTTTGAGATAGCCTAGTCGTAGGTGACGAGGTCGGTGACCAGCTTCTCGCCGTCGATCGTGTCGTAGGCGAGCACGATCTCCATCCCTTCCGACAGGGCGGCGACGTCGAATTCGAGCGGCAGCTTGTAGCTGTTGCCGTTGTCGAGGGTGATGGTCAGAGCCTCCACATCGACGCTGGCGATCGTGCCTTCATCGTCGGCGGCAAGCGCCGGCGCCACCGCCGCCGCGGCGTAGATGGCGAGCGCGGCAAGGCCGGGAAGCAGCTTACGCATAAGGCGGGTCCTTTTCTTGTCGGCCCCGCAGGGGCCAGGATTTCGGATCGCGTGCGAAGCAAGCAGAACAGGGCGAATGTGTCAAAACATAGCCGCCCGGCGAGGCATTTGACCGTGGTCTGAAACGGAAATAGAAGCGGCGCCAACGGAGACGTCGCTTCATGTCCCACAACACGTTCGGCCATCTTTTCCGCGTCACGACCTGGGGCGAGAGCC
>CAYYZC010000570.1:0-1363 GCA_964475605.1 uncultured Chelativorans sp. | reverse complement strand
CTCTCGTCGCAATGCATGTCGACCATCAGGCCGCGGGCCGCGGCAATCTCGCAGAGCTCGGTCACCGAGCGGCGGCCGTCCTCCATGGTGCGCTCGAAATGCGGGATGCCGCCGACGACCTCGACCCCCATGTCGAGCGCGCGGATCGTGTTGTCGCGCGCGGTCGGGTGGCGATAGAAGCCTTCCTGCGGGAAGGCGACCAGTTGCAGGTCGAGATAGGGCGCGACCTCGCGCTTCACCTCCAGCAGCGCCTCGACCGCGAGCAATCGGTCGTCGCAGGTGTCGACATGGCTGCGGATGGCAAGCAGCCCCATCGACACCGCCCAGTCGCAATAGCGAAGCGCCCGCTCCTTCACCGCCTCATGGGTGAGCAGCGGCTTCAGCTCGCTCCAGAGCGCGATGCCTTCCAGCAGCGTGCCGGAAGCGTTGATGCGCGGGATCCCGTAGGAGAGCGTCGCGTCCATGTGGAAATGCGGATCGACGAAGGGCGGCGCGACGAGGCAGTCGCCCGCATCGATGACACGGCCCGCCTCGGCCTCGATGTCCGGCTCGATCACCGCGATCTTTCCGGCACGGATACCGATGTCGGCATTGTCGCCATTCGGCAGCGTGCCGCCCCTGACGATCAGGTCGAAGCTCACGGGGATATCTCCGGTACCGGGCCTTCAGTCATCTCTCGCCTTTCTGGTAGGGAATCATCAGCGCCTTCGGATAGGCGGCGCGGCGCGACATGACGATCAGCGCCAGGATCGACAGCACGAATGGCATCATCAGGAAGAGCTGGTAGGGGAGCACGCCGCCGGCGATCTGCTGGAGACGGATCTGATAGGCATCGAAGGCCGCGAATAGGACCGCGCCGAGAAGCGCCTTGCCCGGACGCCAGGAGCCGAAGACGACGAGCGCGATGCAGATCCAGCCGCGGCCGTTGATCATCTCGAAGAAGAAGGAGTTGAAGGCCGACATGGTCAGGAACGCACCGCCGACCGCCATCAGCGCGCTGCCGGCGATGACCGCGCCCATGCGCACCGCCGTGACGCTGATGCCCTGCGCCTCGACTGCGGCCGGGTTCTCGCCGGCGGCGCGCAGCGCCAGCCCCATCGGCGTGCGGTAGAGCAGCCAGGCGGTGACGGCGACGCAAATGAAGGCGAGATAGGTGAGCGGCGTCTGGTTGAAGAGCGCCGGGCCGATGACGGGAATGTCGGAAAGCAGCGGGATCGGCACCTGGTCGAACGGCACGATGCGCGGCGGCGACGTCACCTCGGGCAGCACGATGCGATAGGTGAAGTAGGTCAGGCTGGTGGCGAGCAGGGTGATGCCGATGCCGACCACGTGCTGCGACAAGCCGAGCGGCACGGTCAGCGTG
>CAYYZC010000569.1:0-1380 GCA_964475605.1 uncultured Chelativorans sp. | reverse complement strand
TGATTCGTGGCGTCGGGGATAGTGCCACGGGGTTTTGAGGGGACGCTTGAACTATGGCAGATGTCTTTTCCTTGTCGGCGCCGGATCTGGCGGCGCTGCTGTGCAGTCGGGTATGCCACGACATCATCTCGCCGGTCGGCGCCATCAATAACGGCCTCGAATTGCTCGACGAAGGCGGTGCCGACGACGACGCCATGCAGCTCATCCGGGCGAGCGCGCGCAACGCCTCCGCCCGCCTGCAATTCGCACGCATCGCCTTCGGCGCCGCCGGATCGGCCGGCATGCAGATCGACACCGGCGACGCCGAGGCGGTCGCCAAGGCGCTTTTCGCCAACGAGAAGCCGGAGCTCGAATGGCAGGGCGGCCGCGCGCTGCTGCCCAAGAACAAGGTCAAGCTCCTGCTCAACCTGCTGCTCGTGGCCAACGGCGCCATCCCGCGCGGCGGCAAGCTGACGGCCGAGCTGAACGAGCTGGAGAGCGAGCCGCAATTCCTGCTGACGGCGCGCGGGCCCATGGTCCGGGTGCCGGCGAAGTTCCTGGAGCTGCATTCCGGCATCGTCCCCGAGGACGGCATCGACGCCCATTCGGTACAGGCCTACTATACGCTGCTTCTCGCCCGCGAGACCGGCATGTCGATCTCCATCCGCGCCAATGCCGACGAGATCGTGCTGACCGCCAGGTAGGGCCGGCGGCCCGCATCCCGGACGAGGCTTAGTAAAAAATTTAGCGCACCTCTTACCCCGAAATTTACCGGCCCCCGCTAGCTTGCGGACAGTGGGTACGGCTTGGCCGTATGGGGATCGGAATGGAAGGGGTGAACCGATGAAGCGCTGCATGATCGTCGACGATTCGAGCGTCATTCGCAAGGTGGCGAAGCGAATCCTGTCGGGCCCTGACATGATGGTCGTGGAGGCCGCCTATGGCAGCGAAGCGCTCTCCATGTGCCGTGCCGACCTTCCCGACGTCCTCGTTGTCGACAGCGTGCTGCCCGACATGGACGTCATCGACTTCATCCGCGAGGCGCTCGCCGTCGACCCGGCCTTCAAGCCGCACATCATCGTCAGCATGACGGAGTTCGACGTCGGCGCGATCATGCGCACCAAGCGGGCCGGCGCCAAGGGCTACATGCTGAAGCCGTTCAACCGCCCGCAATTGCTGGAGCGGTTCAGGGAGATGCAGATCGCGGCGTGAAGATGGTGAATGGTGAATGGTGAATGGTGAATGGTGAAAAGAATAAGGGGCCGTCGACATCGTCAACAGCCCCGTTTTGCTTCCGGTAGCCTATCGCCTGCTACCATTCACAATTCACCATTCACCATTCACCGTCAGGCGCTTTCGCGAATCTCTTCCGGCTCGCGCAGCACGTAGCCGCGGCCCCAC
>CAYYZC010000568.1:0-1414 GCA_964475605.1 uncultured Chelativorans sp. | reverse complement strand
GCCTGGAAGAGCTCGAAGGCCTCGGTCTTGTATTCGTTCAGCGGGTCGCGCTGGGCATAGCCGCGGAAGCCGACGACCGAGCGCAGATGGTCGAGATTGACCAGATGCTCGCGCCACAGATGGTCGAGCGTCTGGAGCACGATGGTCTTCTCGACATAGTTCATGATGTCGGGCCCGAAGCGCTCGGTTCGCTCGGCGGCGGCCGCGTCGCCGGCCTCGATCAGGCGCTCGCGGATATCCTGCTCGTCGATGCCCTCCTCCTGCGCCCAGGCCTCGACCGGCAGGTCGAGATTGAGATAGGCGTCGACGTCCTGCCTCAGGCCGGCCGTGTCCCATTGCTCGGGATATGCGGTTTCCGGAATGCGGCGGGCGACCATGTCCTCGATCACGTCGTGGCGCATCTCCGTGATGGTCTCGGCGATGTCGCCGCCGTCCATCAGCTCGATGCGCTGCTCGAACACCACCTTGCGCTGGTCGTTCATCACGTCGTCGTATTTGAGCAGATTCTTGCGGATGTCGAAATTGCGCGCCTCGACCTTCGTCTGCGCCTTCTCCAGAGCCTTGTTGATCCAGGGATGGATGATCGCCTCGTCTTCCTTGAGGCCGAGCTTCTGCAGCATCGAATCCATGCGGTCGGACCCGAAGATGCGCATCAGGTCGTCCTGGAGCGACAGGTAGAATTTGGAGCGGCCCGGGTCGCCCTGGCGGCCCGAGCGGCCGCGGAGCTGGTTGTCGATGCGGCGGCTCTCGTGGCGCTCCGTCGCCAGCACGTAGAGGCCGCCGGCATCGAGCGCCTCCTGCTTCAGGCGCTGCACATCGTCGCGGATCGCCTGCTCCCGGGCGTCGCGCTCCGGGCCTTCCGGCATGTCGGCGAGCTCTTCGCGGATGCGCATGTCGGCATTGCCGCCGAGCTGGATGTCGGTGCCGCGGCCGGCCATGTTGGTGGCGATGGTGACGGCGCCGGGCTTGCCGGCCTGGGCGACGATCGAGGCTTCCTGCTCGTGGTGGCGGGCATTGAGGACCTGGAAGCCCTTGATCCCTTCCTTGCTCAGCCGTTCAGCGAGGAATTCCGACTTCTCGATCGAGGTCGTGCCGACCAGGATCGGCTGGCGCCGGGCATTGGCGTCGCGGATCTCGCGGACGATCGCCCGGAACTTCTCCTCCACCGTCCGGTAGACCTCGTCGTCCTCGTCGATGCGCGCGACCGGCAGGTTGGTCGGGATCTCGGCGACGTCGAGACCGTAGATGTTGCCGAACTCCTCCGCTTCCGTCAGCGCCGTGCCGGTCATGCCGGCCAGCTTCGGATACATGCGGAAATAGTTCTGGAAGGTGATCGAGGCGAGGGTCTGGTTCTCGTTCTGGATCTGGACGTGCTCCTTCGCCTCGAGCGCCTGATGCAGGCCCTCCGAATAGC
>CAYYZC010000567.1:0-1415 GCA_964475605.1 uncultured Chelativorans sp. | reverse complement strand
AGCATGGCCGCATTGCCGTCCATGCCCATGGAGCTCGTATTGACGAGGAGGCCGGCACCTGCCAGCGCCTCGTCGAGCCGCTCCCAGCCGACGACCTCGATGCGGCCGAAGCTGTCGGCAAGCGCGCGGGCGCGCGCTTCGGTCCGGTTGACCAGCCTGATCTCGCCCATGCCCGCCTCGTTCAGCGCATGGAGGACGGCGCGGGCCGCTCCCCCGGCGCCGAGCACGACGGCGACATCGCTCTCGCGCCATTGCGGGACGTCGCCGTCGAGCGAAGCGGCAAAGCCGTAGGCATCCGTGTTGCCGCCGCGTAGCTCGCCATTCTCTGTCCAGATCGTGTTGACGGCGCCGATCGCCTCGGCCGCCGCGTCGCGCCGCGCGACCAGCGCAAATGCCGCTTCCTTGTGGGGGATGGTGACGTTGCCGCCGGCGAAACCGGCCTCCTGCATGCCGGCAATGAAGGCGGAGAAATCGGCCGGGGCGACATCGTGCCTGTCATAGGAACCTGAAATGCCGAGCGTCTCCAGCCAGTGGCGGTGAATCAGGGGAGAGCGGGAATGGGCCACCGGATGGCCGGCGACGAAGGCTCGCGGCGAAGACTCAGCCATCGATGGCACCGAGCTCGCGCAGCCTGGAGAGAAGCGGCAGAAGCGGCAGTCCGATGATGGTGAAATGGTCGCCTTCGATCTTCTCGAAAAGCTGGATGCCGGGCCCTTCGACCTGATAGGCGCCGACGCTCGACAGCGCCGCATCGCCGACGGCGGAGAGATGACGGCCGACGAAGCCCGGATCGAGCTTGCGCATCGTCAGGTGGGCGACGCCGACATGACGCCAGATCGCGGCCCCGCGGCTGGCGAGCACGACGGCGCTGCTCAACTGATGGGTCTTGCCCGACAGCGCCAGCAGACGGCGGCGCGCCTCTTCCATATCGGCCGGCTTGTGCAGGATCTCGTCGCCCAGCGACAGGATCTGGTCGGCGCCGATCACGAGCGCATCGGGATGCATCTCGCTGACGGCGGCGGCCTTGGCCTCGGCCAGGATCTGGGCCCGGTCCTCCGGCGTGACGTTGCCTTCGTCGAGAGGCGCTTCCAGCGCGCGCTCGTCGAGACCGGGCGCGACGGTTTCCACATCGAGCCCGGCATCGGTCAGGATCCGCCGGCGGCCAGCGCTGGCGGAAGCGAGGATCATCTTCGTCGGCATGGCTCTTCCTTTGCTTCCCGGCAACAGGAGACGCGCTAGCGCCTATGGCCGCGCAACGCAACGATCGCCGCCGCCGTTTCCTCGATGGAGCGCCGCGTGACGTCGATTACCGGCCAGTTGTGGCGGGCGCAGATCTGGCGCGCATAGGCGAGCTCCCGGGCGATCAGCGAGCGATCGGTATAGGTCTGCGGATCGTAGCCGACCGAAGTGCCGAG
>CAYYZC010000566.1:0-1429 GCA_964475605.1 uncultured Chelativorans sp. | reverse complement strand
GGCGACCCGCCGCTGCCGGCCCCGGCGCGCCCGCTCGTCGAAGTGGTCGAGGCGCCGCGGCAGTTGCAGCGCCGGCTGCGCCAGATCGGACTTGTCGAGGAGGCCGACGGCCGCCGGCTTCAGGGCGAGCTCCGGCCCGGCCAGTGCCTGGTGAGCGGCGACGGCGCGCTGTGGCGCTGGGACGGCTATGTCGCCAGCGCCGATGCGCCGACGCCGGCCGCGCAGCGCCTGGCGCAGAAGAACCGTCTTGCCGAGCTCGAGGCCGAGGCGACCGAGGCCACCCGTCTCCTGCGGACGCTGGAGGAAGCGCTGGTTGCGGCGGAGGCCGGCACGCGGCTGGCCGGCGAGGAGGAGCGCCAGTCGCGCGAGGCGGTGCGTGAGGCGCAGCGCCGGCTCGGAGACGCCAGGCAGGCGCTGGCGGCGGCGGAGAAGGCGTCCGGCGAGCTGTCGAGCCGCCGCAGCGCATTGGCCGAATCGCGGCAGCGGGTCGCCGAGGCGCTGGAAGAGGCGCAGGCCGCCCACGAGGCCGCTGAGAAGAGCCTTGCCGCCGCGCCCGACCTTTCCGATCTGCAATCGCGCTTCGACCGGCTTGCCGCCGAAGTCGCGCAGGATCGGGCGAAGCTCGCCGACGCGCGCGCCGCGCATGAGGGATTGAGGCGCGAGGCGGAAGCCCGCGCGAAGCGGCTGGCGGCGATCGAGGGCGAGCGCGGATCGTGGGTGCAGCGCGCCGCCAATGCCGACAGGCAGATCGCATCGCTGCGCGAGCGCCGGCAGGAGGCGGCCGCCGAGGCCGGGGAACTCGCCGACGCACCGGATGAGATCGATATCCGCCGCCGCGCGCTGCTCTCCCAGATCGCCCAGGCGGAGGAGCTGCGCAAGGCAGCGGCCGACCGGCTCCAGATTGCAGAAAACAGCCAGGCGGAGCTCGACAAGGCCGCCAACGCGGCGATCCAGTCGCTGTCGGAATCGCGCGAGGGCCGGGTGCGCGCCGAGGAACGGCTGACGGCCGCCGAGGAACGCCGCAAGGAGGTGGAGGCCCGCATCCAGGAGGCGCTGTCGATCCCGCCGCATCTCGTCATCCGCCACACCGGGCTCGGCGTCGACGACGCGCTGCCGGAGATGGCCGATGTCGAGCGCAGGCTGGAGCGGCTGCGCATCGAGCGCGAACGGTGGCCGACGACCTTACTCCTCCGCAAGCTCAGATACGTGCCGATGATCACTGACCGATCCTTTGCCTTCCTCGAACGTCTGCTCGATGCGCCGGGTCCCAGCGGCTTCGAAACCGAAGCGGCGCGGGTCTGGCGGGCCGAAGCGGAGAGCATCGCCGACCGCGTCGATGCCGACGTCAGCGGGAACTCGCTCGCGATCCTCAACCCTGGCGGCACGCCACGCGTCATGCTCGCCGGCCACGTCGACGAAATCGGCCTCA
>CAYYZC010000565.1:0-1447 GCA_964475605.1 uncultured Chelativorans sp. | reverse complement strand
ATCGAAACGGCTAATCTCCCCCCTTGAGGGGGAGATGTCCGGCAGGACAGAGGGGGGTGCGTGGTCATGAACCACTATCCTGTTCCGCCGGCCAACCGCCGCAATGCGCGCAAGATGCGCAGCGTCATGACCGAAGCCGAGCTGAAGCTGTGGAACGAGCTGCGCGCGCATCGGCTGATGGGGCTCGGCTTCCGCCGGCAGATGCCGATCGCCGGCTATATCGTCGATTTCGCGTGCCCGTCGCGGAAGCTGGTCGTCGAGCTCGACGGCTCCCAGCATGGCGAGGACGGCGCCGCCGTTGCCGATGCGGTCCGGACGACGGCGCTCGAGCAGCAGGGCTGGACGGTCCTGCGCTTCTGGAACGACGATGTCCTGCGCGACATCGACGGGGTGTGCCGGCATATCGCGACCGTTGCCGGCCTGCCGGATCAAGGACTTACGCCTGTTTCAGGAATCAGGTCGGCAACCTGCCGTCAGGAAGGGTGAGCCAAGCATGAGCCTCGACAACAAGCCGATCTATGCCGGCGGCTGCCAGTGCGGCGCGGTTCGTTTCCGCGTCAGCGGTACGCTGCAGAGCATCTCGATCTGCCATTGCCGCATGTGCCAGAAGGCGTTCGGCAATTTCTACGCGCCGCTGGCGACGGTGGCCGATGGCGGGCTGACCTTCACGCGCGGCGAGCCGAAGCGCTTCCGCTCGTCGAACCATGTGCTGCGCGGCTTCTGCGGCGAATGCGGCACGCCGCTCACCTTCGAGGCGCCCGACGGCGTGGCGCTGGCGATCGGCGCCTTCGACCATCCGGAAGAGGTCGCGCCGACGATCCAGTGGGGCATCGAGGCCAAGCTGCCCTATGTCGACGGCATCCCGGGCCTGCCCGGCGAGCCGACCGATAGCGACCTGGCGACCGCGCCCTATCTGGCGGACGTGGTGAGCTGCCAGCATCCCGATCACGACACGGCTGAATGGCCCACGGGGAAGGGCCGATGATGCATATCAGGGTAAAGGGGGACGCGTGACGATGAAACGCGAACGGATCCATCTCTTCGACACGACGCTGCGCGACGGCCAGCAGACGCCCGGCATCGACTTCTCCGTCGAGGACAAGATCGTCATCGCGCGCATGCTCGACGAGTTCGGCATTGACTATGTCGAGGGCGGCTATCCGGGCGCCAATCCGACCGACACCGCCTTCTTCGGCGAGAAGCGCACCTGCAGGGGAGCCTTCGTCGCCTTCGGCATGACCAAGCGCGCCGGCGTCTCGGCCTCGAACGATCCTGGCCTGACCGCGCTGCTCCAGTCGCATTCCGACGCCGTCTGCTTCGTCGCCAAGAGCTGGGACTATCATGTCCGCCTCGCGCTCGGCTGCAGCAACGAGGAGAACCTCGAAGGCATCTCCGCCTCGGTCGAGGCGGCGATCGCCGCGGGCAAGGAGGCGATGGTCGATTGCGA
>CAYYZC010000564.1:0-1456 GCA_964475605.1 uncultured Chelativorans sp. | reverse complement strand
ACCCGGTCGAGCACGGCACCGACCGTCTTTCCGTGGCGCGCTTCGTCGCCGGCAGCTACGCCGAATCGTATGAGGCGATCTTCGGCCCGCTGCCCGACCTGTCGGGCCTGCCGGAGGAGGCATCGCCGCTCGGCACGCGGTCGCAGCAGGAGGCCTGGACCACGCTCGACAGGCAGGAGCAGGAGGAGATCGACCGCGTCTTCGCCAATCTCGGCAAGGCGATCGCGGCCTTCGAACGCACCATCGAGCACGGCGAAACGCGCTTCGACCGGTTCGCCGAGGCGCTCGTGACCGGCAGGGAGATCGATCCTGCGGACCGGTTCACGGCGCTCGAAACGGAGGGCCTGAAGCTCTTCATCGGCAAGGCGAACTGCATCGACTGCCACAACGGCCCGCGTTTCACCGACGACCATTTCCACAATACCGGCGTGCCGGCCGTGGCCGGCCTGCCGGCCGATCGGGGCCGCGCCGATGCGATCGCCGAGCTGGAGGACGACCCGTTCAACTGCCTCGGGCCCTACAGCGATGCCGAGCCTTCGCAATGCAGGGAATTGCGCTTCATGCTGCGCGAGGGCGAGGAGCTGGTGCGCGCCTACAAGACGCCGTCGCTGCGCGACGCGGCGTCGCGAGCGCCCTATATGCATGCCGGCCAGTTCGCCGATCTCGAAGAAGTCGTCGACCATTACAGCGCCGCACCCGACGGACCGGAAGGGCACAGCGAATTGCGGGGCGTCGTCTTCACCGATCGCGGGCGGGCCGCGCTGATCGCTTTCCTCCGGACGCTGGAGTAGCGGCGGGGGCTTGCTGCGGCGCAGCGACGAATCTTCGTCCGGCACCGTTGAAATCGATTTCATTTGCGATACAAACGATTTCATCCGCTAGTTTTCGGGAGGATCAGCATGAAAAAGATGTCCACGCTTGCCTTCGCGTCGGTCGCCGCGCTGGCGTTGTCGACCTTCTCCACCCAGGCGCAGGAGGAATTCACGATCGGCCTTTCGAACGGCTGGGTGGGTTCCGAATGGCGCACCCAGATGATCGCGGAGGCCGAAGAGGCGGCTGCCGCCTGGGCCGATCAGGGCGTCACCGTCAACGTCGTCGTCCAGAGCGCCAATGTCGACGTGCCCGGCCAGATCGCGCATGTGAGCAACTTCATCAACCAGGGCGTCGACGCCATCATCATCAATCCGAACAGCCCGACAGCCTTCGACCCGGTCTTCACGCAGGCGAAGGAAGCCGGCATCCTGGTGATCTCCACCGACGCCGAGGTCTCGTCGCCGGACGCGCTCTATGTCGGCATCGACCAGAAAGCCTATGGCGAGCGCGCCGCCGAATGGCTGGCCGAGACGCTGAACGGCGAGGGCCAGGTCGTCGCCATCAACGGCGTCGCCGGCCATCCGGCCAACGAGATGCGCGTCGAGGGCTATCGCGAGGTCTTCGCCGAGCATCCGGGCATCGA
>CAYYZC010000563.1:0-1458 GCA_964475605.1 uncultured Chelativorans sp. | reverse complement strand
CTGGAGACCGATCGCTCCGACTATGTCGGCTCGGTCGGCCTCGTCACGCCCGTCGGCCTGGCCTTCGGTGCGGGGGGACGCTTCGATGAGAAGAACTGGGAGCTTCGCCGATCGGACCTCGCCGCCAGCTACACCCACACCCGCTTCTCCGCCTATACGCGCTATTCCTATATCCAGGCGCAGCCGCTCTACGGCTTCGCCACCGACCGCGAGGAGGTGCGCTTCGGCGGCTCCGTCAACATCACCGAGAACTGGCGGGTGCTCGGCGCCGCGACGCTCGACATGAGCGAGATCGAAAATCCCGACTACGAGCTGAGGGACACCACCCTCACCCACCGCTCGATCGGCATCGCCTATGACGATGAATGCTTCTCCTTCATCTTCAACATCGCCGAGTCGATCAACCGCTTCGACGGCGAGCGGACGCGGAGCTTCAATTTCGGCATCTCATTGCGTACAATCGGCGACTTCGGGACGACCTCCAACTCCGGCTTCGCCAGCAATTTCCAGAACTAGCCGGTTGCCGGGAGCCTTGGTTTCGCCCCATAGCTCGACCATTGAGGGCGATTGCGACAGTGGTGCCGACATGATCTTGACGGGAAATCCAGGATGAGGACGATCGGAAACATCGCCCGCGCTGCTGCCATATTCGTGGCGGCGACGACCATGACGGCCATGCTGGCCCCCATACCGCAGGCGGCGGCGAGCTCGATCAAGTATATCGTCAACAGCGAGGTCGTGACCGACTACGACATCCAGCGCCGGGCCGCGTTCCTGCGCCTGCAGCGCCGCGGTGGGAACCTGCAGCAGCAGGCGACCGAGGAGATGATCGAGCAGGTGCTGCGCAAGACGGAGATCAAGCGGCTGGGCATCGACGTCACCGATACGCGCATCGACGACGCCTATGCCCGCTTCGCCGGCTCCAACAACCTGACCACGGACCAGCTCGACCAGGTGCTGGCCCAGGCCGGCGTCACCGAGGCGCATTTCCGCGAATATATCCGCAGCCAGATGGGCTGGTCGCAGGCGCTCCAGCTACGCACCCGCTCCGGCGGCGGCATGACCGAGCAGGACGTGGTGCGCCGCATGCTCGAGCAGGGCGGCGAAAAGCCGGTCGCGACCGAATACATGCTCCAGCAGGTCATCTTCGTGGTGCCGGCGAGCGAGCGCGGCGCCAAGCTCGCGACGCGCAAGCGCGAGGCGGAGGCGATGCGCCAGCGCTTCCAGAACTGCCAGTCCACCCGCCAGTTCGCGCAGGGCCTGATCGACGTCACGGTACGCGAGCTCGGCCGCGTGCTGGAACCGGAGCTGCCGCCGGAGTGGAAGGACATGATCCTGCGCACCGAGACAGGCTCGGCGACCCCGGTCCGCGAGACTGACCGCGGCGTCGAGTTCATCGGCATCTGCAGCGCGCGCGAGGTTTCCGACGACCGGGTCGCGCAGATGGTCTTCCGGATG
>CAYYZC010000562.1:0-1467 GCA_964475605.1 uncultured Chelativorans sp. | reverse complement strand
CGTCGCCCGCCAGGCGGGGACGAGCGTGGCGAGCACCGCGACGACGAGCAGCGCGCCCGCCACCACGCCGAACACCACCGGGTTGTGCGCCGACGTGCGGAAGAGGAGCGGCTCGAGGAAGCGCCCGCCGGCCAGCGCGAGCAGCGCGCCGATGGCGATCCCCGCGGCCGCCGTGCCGAGGCCGCGCGTGAGGATCAGCCGCCGGATGTCGCGCGCCTGCGCGCCGAGGGCGATGCGCACCCCCATCTCGTGCGCGCGCTGCGCGGCCACGTACGACATCACGCTGTAGAGCCCCACCGCGGCCACCAGCATGGCCAGCCCGCCAAAGATGGCGAACATCGTCGCGCCGAGCCGCCACGGGCGCACCTGCGGGTCCACCGACTCCTGCAGCAGCTTCGCGTCGATGTAGCCGAGCGTGGGATCGATGCCGCGGAGCGCGCTGCGGAGGCGCGGGACGAGCGCGGCCGCGTCGCCGCTGGGGCGGACGAGCAGCAGTCCACCGCCGATCTCCTTCTCCTGGCCAAGCGGGACGTAATACTGCATGGCCGGGTCCTCCTGCAGCCCGAAGCGTCGCGCATCCTCGGCCACCCCCACCACGCGCGAGCAGGGCACGTCGTCGCCCTCGTTGCCGCCGCTGTAGATGCACTTGCCAAGTGCGTCCGTCCCCGGCCAGAGCGTGCGCGCCATCGTCTGGTTCACGATCGTCACCGGCTCGCTCCCCGCGCGATCTTCTGCGGTGAGGCCGCGCCCGCGCACGATGCTGGTACCGGCCGTGGCGAAATAGTCGCTCGAGACGGCGCTGACGTACGGCCCACCGCCCGGGAGCGCGGGAAGCGTGTCGAAGCCGGGAACGCGCAACGGCACACCCATGGACGAATTGAAGGGCGTGCCGATGGACCAGGCCAGCGACTTCACGCCGGGCACGTGGGCCAGCTCTTCAAGGGCGCGGCGTCGTACCTCGTCGCGCCGCGCGCTCTCGGCGTCACGGGCGGGGCCGCGCGGCATGTCCCAGACATCCTGCTGCCACGACCAGTCCACGGCGAGCACACGGTCGGTCTCGATGCCCAGGTCCAGCGCGCGCACGTTCCACAGGCTGCGCAGGAACAGCCCCGCACCGACGAGCAGCACCACCGAGAGCGCCGCCTGCGTCACCGTGAGCGCGGCGCGCAGCGGCGAGCGCGCGGCACCCCCCTGACGCGTGCCCTCCTTGAGGGCGCCGGTGAGGTTGGGCCGGCTGGCGCGCAGCGCGGGGACGAGGGCCACCAGCACGCCCGTCAACATCGTCGCCGAGGCCGTGAAGAGGAGCACGCGCCGGCTCACGGGCGAGCCTCCCCACGCGACGTCGGGCAGCAGCGTCACGCGGATGAGCTGCCCGCCCCAGTAGGCCACCAGCAGCCCCACCACACCACCGGCGACGGCGAGCACGAGGCCCTCGGCCAGCAGCAGGCGGACCAGCCGCGCGCGACC
>CAYYZC010000561.1:0-1469 GCA_964475605.1 uncultured Chelativorans sp. | reverse complement strand
ATTCCAGCAGGGCGATCGCCTCCGTCACCTCGTCCTTGTCGAGGGGGATCGGCGCATAGCGGAAATCATGGATCGCCTGGTCGAGGCGGGCGAGCATCGGCTTCCAGTCCGAGACCGCCGCGCGGACCTGGGCGAGGATGTTCTCCAGCCGCCCGCGCAGCGCCTCCGCCTCTTCCTCGCCGAGACGGGCGACATGGACATGGATGACGCTGACGCGGTCGGTATTGGCGTCGCTCCTGGCCGAAGCCCCGTCCCCGACCAGCTCGGCGACGCCGGCACGCTTGTGGCGCACCAGGACGACCGGATGCAGCACCAGGAACGGCTCGCCGGCGCTGTCGGCGATCTCGCCCATAATGGAATCGAACAGGAACGGCATGTTGTCGTTGATGACTGTGACGACCGTCAGCGGCCGGCCATGGCGCTCGATCGCCGGATCGTCGTCGATTGCGATGACGCTGGCGCCGCGGCGATGGCGCTTCAGGGCCTGATAGGCGAGGCGGGCGGAGCGGGTGAAGACGGCCGGATCGTATTCGGCGATGTCCTCGGCAGGCGCGCGCGCCTTGAGCAGCTCGGCGAGCTTTTCTTCCGCAGATCCGGCAGACGGCGCCTTCGCCGTCTTCCCCTTCGCAGCCGCCATGATTATTTCCCCTCCGTCACTGGTGCCAAACTTTGTTACAGACAAAGCAGATTTGGTGAGGAAAGGTAACCGGTCCGGTTACTTTTAATCGTCATGCAAACGGTTGAAATGTGGAAAGCATCGAAAGGAACGGAAATGACGGCCACGGACAGGAAGGTCACTGCACTCGAATTGAGCCCGGCGGAGGACCTCTCGGACGCGACCAGGGCCTATTTCGCCAAATGCGAGGAGAAGCTCGGGCTGATCCCCAACGTGCTGCTGTCCTATGCCTTCGACGAGCGCAAGCTGCGCGCCTTCACCGAGATGTACAACGAGCTGATGCTCGGCGACTCGGGCCTCTCCAAGCTGGAGCGCGAGATGATCGCGGTGGCGGTCTCGTCCTGCAACCACTGCTTCTATTGCCTGACCGCGCACGGGGCGGCGGTGCGCCAGCTATCGGGCGAACCGGCGCTGGGCGAGATGATGGCGATGAACTATCGCGCCGCCGACCTGTCGGCGAAGCAGAAGGCGATGCTCGATTTCGCCGTCAAGCTGACCGAGCGGCCGGACACGATCGAGGAGGAGGATCGCGAGCGCCTGCGGCAGGCCGGGTTCGGCGACCGCGACATCTGGGACATCGCGGCGACGGCGAGCTTTTTCAACATGTCGAACCGGATGGCGGCCGCCGTCGACATGCGGCCGAACGACGAATATCACGCCATGGCGCGGTAGGCTTTCGGCGGAAAAAGGAAAACGGATGGGCCGCGGGACAGAGGGGCAACGTAGGGCGCGGAAGGTCGAACAGGCGAAAGCTCAGGCGACCTGGCGCGCCAGCGCGCATTGCGACCACAGT
>CAYYZC010000560.1:0-1469 GCA_964475605.1 uncultured Chelativorans sp. | reverse complement strand
CGGATCGCCCTCGAAATACATCTGCGTGATCAGCCGCTGGGCAAAACCATGGCCGAAGACGGAGAAATGGATGTGCGCGGGGCGCCAGTCATTGACGCCGTTCGGCCACGGATAGGGGCCCGGCTGGATGGTGCGGAAGCAGTAATAGCCGTCCTCGTCGGTGATGGTGCGTCCGCAGCCGCCGAAATTCGGGTCCAGCGCGGCGACGTAGCCCTCCTTCTTGTGGCGGTAGCGCCCGCCGGCATTCGCCTGCCAGACCTCGACCAGAGCGCCGCCGACGCCCTTGCCGCGCTCGTCCAGCACCCGCCCATGCACGATGATGCGCGGACCGATCGCCGTCTCGCCGGGACGGGCGAAATTGACCAGCATGTCGTCGTCATGCGGTCCGAGCATATTGTGCCCGAACACCGGCCCGGTGATCTCCGACAGCGTCCCGTCGAGCGACAGCAGGGCCTTTTGCGGCGAGCGCAGCACCGAGGTCTTGTAGCCCGGCGTATAGGCCGGCGGATGCCAGTCGCGGTCGCGCGGATAAAAGGCGCCGGTCTCCGGCTTGCGGTTGGAAAGCACCCTGTCGTTCATCGGCCTGCCTCCGCATCCATCTCCTCGAATACCTTTTTCACTACCTTGATGGCGTGGTTGGCGCGCGGAATGCCGGCATAGATCGCCACATGCAGCATCGCCTCCATCACGTCCTCGCGGCTGGTGCCGGTATTGGCGGTGGCGCGAGCATGCAGCGCCAGTTCCTCGAAATTGCCCAGCCCGGCAAGCAGCGCGATCGTCATCATCGAACGCTCGCGCTGGGAGATCGTGCCGCGCGACCAGACATGGCCCCAAGCCGCCTCCGTCAGCAGTTCCTGGAACGGCGCATCGATCCCCTCGCCCGCGGCCGTCGTCCGCTCGACATAATTCTGCCCGAGCACCGCGCGGCGCGTCTCCATGCCGCGCCGATATTGCCGGGACCTGTCTTCACTCATTGCTGTTCTCCTCGGCCTTCAATAGGGCAGCCCGACATAGTTTTCCGCCAGCGACGTCGACGCCGCCTTGGACCCGACGAGATAGTCGAGCTCCGCTTCCTGGATCCGCTGGCCGAAGGCGCCCATATCCGGGAAGCGGTGCATGGTACTGGTCATCCACCACGAAAAGCGCTCCGCTTTCCAGACCCGCGCCAGCGCCCGCGCGGAATAGGCATCGATGCCCGCCCGCGAGCCATCGGCATAGTAGTCCCGCAGCCCCTCGAAGAGATAGTGCACGTCGCTCGCCGCCAGATTGAGCCCCTTGGCGCCGGTCGGCGGGACGATATGGCCGGCATCGCCGACCAGGAACAGGCGGTCGAAGCGCAGCGGCTCGGCGACAAAGGAGCGCAGCGGCGCAATCGACTTCTCGATCGACGGCCCGGTCTTCACCGCCCCGGCCGTGCCCTCGGGCAGGCGGCGTCGGAGCTCGTCCCAGAAGCGCTCGTCCGGCCATTG
>CAYYZC010000559.1:0-1475 GCA_964475605.1 uncultured Chelativorans sp. | reverse complement strand
GTCAGGATCATGAACATGACGTTGCGCTCGACCTCGAGCGCGGAGAAGAAGGTCTGGTTCCGCTGCCGCCAGTCGGTGATGTAGATCTGGCGCATCGCCGCCTCCTCCACCGGCCCGCGCAACGCGCCCACCGCATCCGGATTGTCGACGAAGACCTCGATCGTCTGGGCGATGTCGTCCTGCTTGAAATAGAGCTGCGCCTCCTCGAGCGGCATGAAGACGATGGAGGAATCGTATTCCGACATGCCGATCTCGAAGATCGCCAGCACCGGATAGGATTTCACCCGCGGCGTGGTGCCGAAGGGCGTGACGTCGCCTTCGGGGGCGACGAGCGTGATCGGATCGCCGACCGACAGGCCGAGATTGTCGGCCATGCGCCGCCCGATGGCGACGCCGGCATCGCCGACGAAATCCTCCAGCGAGCCGAAAAGGACGTTCTGCGCGACGAGATCGACCTTGTCGGCAAGGTCTTCCTTCCCGATGCCGCGGACCAGCGCACCGGTGCCGGCGCCGACGCTGCCTGAGGCGAGCACCTGGCCTTCGACCAGGGGGATCGCGTAGCGGACGCCCTGCACCTGCTCGATGCGGGCGGCGACCTCCTCATAGTCGTCGAGCGGCCGGTCGATCGCCTGGATGATGAGATGGCCGTTGATGCCGAGGATACGGTCGAGCAGCTCGGCGCGGAAACCGTTCATCACCGCCATGACGATGATCAGCGTCGCGACCCCCAGCATGATGCCGATGAAGGAGATCGAGGCGATGACGGAGATGACGGTCTCCTTGCGCCTGGAACGCAGATAGCGCCACGCCACCATCCGCTCGAACGCGGAGAAGGGACCGGCACCTGCCAGCGGCGCGGCGTCGTTGCTCATGCCGTGCCCACCAGCCGGTCGACCACCGTGGCGATCGGCAGCGTCTCGCGCTCGCCGGTGGCCCGGTTCTTGACCTCCACCTCGCCCGCCGCGACCCCGCGCGGACCGACCACGACCTGGAAGGGCAGTCCGATCAGGTCGGCGGTGGCGAATTTCGCGCCTGCGCGCTGTTCGGTGTCGTCATAGAGCACTTCGAGCCGCGCCGCCTGCAGCGCGGCATAGAGCTCTTCGGCGACGCGGTCGCATTCTGCGTCGCCCGGCTTCATGTTGATCAGCGACAGGTCGAAGGGCGCCACCGAGCGCGGCCAGACGATGCCGTTCTCGTCATGGCTCGCCTCGATGATGGCGGCGACCAGCCGGGTCGGGCCAATGCCGTAGGAGCCCATGGAGACGGCATGCTCCTTGCCGTCGGGGCCCTGCACCCTGGCGCCCATGGGCTCGGAATATTTGGTGCCGAAATGAAAGATGTGGCCGACCTCGATGCCGCGCGCGGCGACGAGGCCGGCGTCGGGAATATTCTCCCAGGCCGCTTCGTCGTGCATCTCGTCGGTCGCGGCGTAGGGCGTCGTCCATTTCTTCACGATGGCACCAATCGCAGCATCG
>CAYYZC010000558.1:0-1481 GCA_964475605.1 uncultured Chelativorans sp. | reverse complement strand
CTGCCGGAGATGCAGATTTACTCCCTGCTTACCCGCCGGCCAATCTTCGTGCCGAGCGTCGGCAATTTCCGGCAAGGTATGCTGGTGAGCGTTCCGCTCCACCTGGACTCGTTGCCGGGCAAGCCGACCCCGGCCGATATCGAAGCCGTACTTGGAACGCACTTCGCCGGTTCCGGGCAGGTGACGGTGGTTCCTTCCCCGGACAACTCAGTACGGAGCGGGCGCCTCGAGCCGCAAGCGCTAAACGACACGGACGGACTGGAGCTTCGTGTGTTCGGCAACGAGGCACGCGGACAGGCGGTGCTCGTCGCCCGCCTCGACAACCTCGGCAAGGGCGCGTCGGGTGCTGCGGTTCAAAATATTCAGTTGATGCTCGGGCTCGCCGAATAGCTGCCCGAAGCCGCCTCGCGAACGGCCGGCGCGCGCAGCACGGTATGCGCGTGCCCTACGGCCAGGATCAGCACGATCGCCGCGCCCGCCTGATGCGCCAGGCCGAGCCATAGCGGCACGACCTCGAGCAGCGTCCAGATGCCAAGCCCGGCCTGAACGAAGATCCCGAGCGTCAGTATCCCAGCCGAGCGGGTCAGCGCCTCGTCATCGGCTGTCTTCGAAATCCAGATGAACTGAGCGAGCGCCAGGCCCGCGAGCAGATAGGCCACCATGCGGTGGTTGAACTGGATGGTCGTGACGTTCTCGAAAATGTTCATCCACCAGGGCGAAAGCGTGCCGAGCCCTTCAGGGATGAACTGCCCGTCCATCAGCGGCCACGTGTTGTAGGTGAGGCCCGCATTGTGTCCCGCCACGAAGGCTCCGAGCAGCGACTGCACGAGAAGGGTCCCGGCGAGCCGCCTCTGCCCCGGGGTTACGGTGCGCAGGCGCACCGAGCCGCTCTCACTTTTAAGATCGAGCGCCAGCCAGACGATCAAGGCCAGGATGGTGAGAGCAAGGATGAGATGCAGCGCGAGCCGGAACGGACTGACATCGACCCGGTCGACGAGGCCCGACTTCACCATGAACCAGCCGACGAAACCCTGTAGTCCGCCGAGCGCCAGAACGCCTGCGAGCTTCATCGGCGTGCCTTTCGGCAGCCGTCCCATGGCCCAGAACCAGAGGAACGGGATCGCAAAGGCCACGCCTATGAAGCGGCCGAGAAAGCGATGCGCCCACTCCCACCAGTAAATGAACTGGAACTCGTCCAGGCTCATGCCCTTGTTGATGAGGTGGTACTGGGGAATCTGCTGGTATTTGGCGAAGGCTGCCTGCCAGTCGGCCTCGTTGAGCGGCGGAATAGCTCCGAGCAGCGGCTGCCACTCGGTGATCGATAGCCCGGAGTCGGTGAGGCGCGTCGCGCCGCCGACCACGACCATGGCGACGACCAGCGCGGCCATGAAATACAGCCACACCCTGACGGCGCGGGTGTCATGCTCGCGCTCTCGGCTCACCGCGGCTGTTTGCGCCACCTGCGGCTCGGGCATGTGTCG
>CAYYZC010000557.1:0-1490 GCA_964475605.1 uncultured Chelativorans sp. | reverse complement strand
AGGAGCGGCCCGGTCCCGGCGTCTTCCGCATGTGCGGCCGCGACGACCAGCAGGGCGGCGTCGCCGGTCCCTTCCTCCGCGAGAACTTCCCCGATGCCAAGATCGCCTTCGTCCACGACAAGACGGCCTATGGCAAGGGTCTGGCCGACGCCACCATGGCCGAATACGAGAAGGCGGGCGGCGAGCCTGCGCTCTATGAAGCCTACACGGCTGGCGAGAAGGACTACACCGCGCTCGTCACGAAGCTCAAGGCCGAAGGCATCGATGTCCTCTATGTCGGCGGCTACCACACCGAGGCCGGCCTGCTCGCGCGCCAGATGGCCGAGCAGGGCATGGACACGCTGCTCGTCTCCGGCGACGCGCTCGTCACCGACGAATACTGGGCGATCACCGGCGACGCGGGCGAGGGGACGCTGTTCAGCTTCTCGCCCGATCCGCGCAAGAACCCGGAATCGGCGGAGCTGGTGGAGAAGTTCCGTGCCGATGGCGTCGAGCCGGAAGGCTACACGCTCTACACCTACGGCGCCGTCCAGGCCTGGGCCGACGCGGTCAAGATGGCTGAATCGACCGAGTTCGACGATGTCGTCGAGGCGCTCAACACCGGCACCTTCCAGACCGTGCTCGGCGATTCGGAATTCGACGAGAACGGCGACGTCACCCTGCCCGGTTACGTCTTCTACGAATGGTCGAACGGCGGCTACGACTATCTCGAGCAGTAGGCTCAGGACGTAGCATTCAGCGAACAGCGAGCCCGGCGTCACCCGACGCCGGGCTTTCTCGTTTCCCGGCCCGGCACTGTTTGCAGTGCAGCATTTTCCGGCTAATGAGGGCTCCGCGCCCACCGCAATCCGGAGCCCATGCCTTGACGATCAGCAAGATCCTCGTCGCCAACCGGTCCGAAATCGCCATCCGCGTCTTCCGCGCGGCGAGCGAACTGGGCATCAAGACCGTCGCCATCTGGGCCGAGGAAGACAAATACTCGCTGCACCGCTTCAAGGCCGACGAGAGCTATCAGGTCGGGCGCGGGCCGTGGCTCGCCAAGGACATGGGGCCGATCGAAAGCTATCTTTCCATCGACGAGATCATGCGGGTGGCGAAGCTCTCCGGTGCCGATGCCATCCATCCCGGCTACGGGCTTTTGTCGGAGAGCCCGGAATTCGCCGAGGCCTGCGCGGAAAACGGCATCACCTTCATCGGCCCGAAGCCGGAGACGATGCGGCGGCTCGGCAACAAGGTGGCGGCGCGCAATCTGGCCATCGAGGTCGGCGTGCCGGTGGTGCCGGCGACCGATCCGCTGCCGGACGACATGGAGGCGGTAAAGAAGCTCGCGGCGGAGATCGGCTACCCGCTGATGCTGAAGGCCTCGTGGGGCGGCGGCGGACGGGGCATGCGCGCCATCCGCTCGGAAGCCGACCTCGCCCGCGAGGTCAACGAAGGCAAGCGCGAGGCCAAGGCCGCCTTCGGCAAGGACGAGGTCTATCTGGAGAAGC
>CAYYZC010000556.1:0-1495 GCA_964475605.1 uncultured Chelativorans sp. | reverse complement strand
CGTCACAGAGACGATCTCGGGTCCGATCCCGTCACCAGGGAGCACCAGCAGCTTCATCTATCCCGCCTCAGCTTCGCATCCGACCGATACCGATGCAGTATCCCCGGATTCCGCCGACGTCTCCAGCCTTCCCTGCGGTGCAAAATCGGCTACCATGCCTGCGCGGACTTCAGGGAGGGCAGATCATGGCCACGAACAGCAGGAACCCGGAAACGATCGTGCTGCACGCCGGATACCGCAGCGATCCTGCGACCGGTGCCGTGGCCGTGCCCATCTACCAGACCACGTCCTACCAGTTCCGCAACACCGAGCACGCGGCCAACCTGTTCGCCCTCAAGGAGCTCGGCAACATCTATTCGCGGATCATGAATCCGACGAACGACGTGTTCGAGCAGCGGGTCGCGGCGCTCGAAGGTGGCGTCGCGGCATTGGCGGTGAGCTCGGGCCAGGCTGCCTCGGCGATGGCGATCCAGAACGTCGCCCGCGCCGGCGACAACGTTGTGAGCTCGACGGACCTCTACGGCGGCACCTGGAACCTCTTTGCGAATACCCTGAAAGACCAGGGCATCGAGGTGCGTTTCGTCGACCCGGAGGACCCGGAGGCATTTCGCCGCGCGACCGATGGCCGGACGCGCGCCTACTACGCAGAGACCCTGCCAAACCCGAAATTGCGGGTTTTCCCGATCAAGGAGGTGGCGGACATCGGCCGCGAGTTCGGCATTCCGCTGATCATGGACAACACCGCCGCTCCTGTGCTCTGCCGGCCGATCGAGCACGGTGCCGCGGTGGTCGTGTACTCCACGACCAAATACATCGGCGGTCACGGGACAACCATCGGCGGCATGGTCGTCGACGGCGGCAACTTCGATTGGGAAGCGCACAAGGATCGGCAGCCCTATCTCAACCAACCGGACCCGAGCTATCACGGGGCCGTCTGGACGGAAGCGGTCAAGGCCCTGGGCCCGATCGCCTATATTATCAAGGCACGCGTGACCTTGCAGCGCGATCTCGGCTACGCCGCCAGTCCGTTCAACTCCTTCCAGTCTATTCAGGGCCTTGAAACGCTGCCGTTGCGGATGCGCGCCCACTGCGAGAATGCCATGGCGGTGGCGCAGTACCTGGACAAGCACCCGGCGGTGAAGCACGTCATCTATCCGGGCCTGGCGCACGGCGAGGAACGGAGACGGGCGGAGACCTATCTCAAGGGCGGCTTCGGCGGCCTGCTCGGCTTCGAGTTGGAAGGCGGCGCTGAAGCGGGTCGCAAGTTCATCGACAGCCTGGAGCTGTTCTATCATGTCGCCAATATCGGCGACGTGCGCAGCCTCGCCATCCATCCGGCGACGACAACGCATTCGCAACTGGAGGGGGAAGAGCTGGCGGCTACGGGCGTGACGGAAGGCTATGTGCGCCTGTCGATCGGCATCGAGCACATCGACGACATCCTCGCGGATCTGGATCGCGCGCTGGGTGCCGCACGATAGGGGATCAAGGTGAA
>CAYYZC010000555.1:0-1514 GCA_964475605.1 uncultured Chelativorans sp. | reverse complement strand
GATCGAGGTCGAGGTCGCCGATACGGTCGGGGCGGGGGACACGTTCAATGCCGGCCTGCTGGCGACGTTCCACGAGCAGGGGCTGCTGTCGAAGCAGGCGCTGGCGGGACTGACGGCGGAAGCGCTGGCAACAGCGCTGGATTTTGCCGGCCGGGCGGCTGCGGTGACGGTGTCGCGGCCCGGCGCCAACCCGCCCTGGCGGCACGAGATAGTGTAGAGCTGCAGCGACTTACCCGGCCGGCAGCCGGCCTTCGGCGACGAAATGCGGGTTGGCGAAGGGAGCGTCGTTCTCGGCCGTGCCGGGCCCGTAGCGGAAGGGCCTGCCGTCGGTGCGGCGCACCAGCCCGCCTGCTGCGCGTAGCACCGCGTCGCCCGCTGCCGTGTCCCATTGCATGGTGCGGCCGAAGCGCGGATAGAGATCGGCGCCGCCGGCGGCCAGCATACAGAATTTGAGCGACGAGCCGACCGAGATGAGCTCGGCCCCCTCGTAGCGGTCGATGAAGGCCGTCGTCTCCGGCGTCGCATGCGAGCGGCTGGCGACGATGGTCACCGTGCCGGGGCAATCGCGGACGCCGATCTCGCGGCGCGCCACGATGGCGTGGCGGCTGTCGGTCTCGGCCTCCTCGGCATGGCCGGGACGGCCTGCATAGAGCATGTTGCGCGCCGGGGCATAGACCACGCCGACCACCGGACAGCCGTCGCTCACCAGCGCGATATTGACGGTGAAGTCGCTGCGCCGGTTGATGAATTCCTTGGTGCCGTCGAGCGGATCGACGAGGAAGAACCGCCCGCCCACTCCCTCAGGCGAGAGCCCGGCGCTGACTTCCTCCTCGGCGACGACCGGAATGTCGGGAAAGCGGGTGCGGAGACCCTCGAGGATGATCGCCTCGGCATCGCGGTCGGCGCGCGTCACCGGGGAGTGATCGGCCTTGACCTCGCTCGAAAAGCCTTCGGCGTAGATCTCCATGATCCGCCGTCCTGCGGCGAGCGCCAGCGGCTCGATCGCCGCCAGCACCTCGACGTCGGAGAGCATTGCGCCGGAGGTCAGCAATATCCGCGCTCCTTGAGCCAGACCTCGAGCCTGTCGACCAGCTCTTCCGGCTCGCGGCCGGCGGTCTCGAGATGGACGTCGGCGTTTTCCGGCGCCTCATAGGGCGAATCGACGCCGGTGAAGTTCTTGATCTCGCCCTTGAGAGCGCGCGCATAGAGCCCCTTCGGGTCGCGCCGCGCGCATTCCTCGAAGGGCGTGTCGACGAAGACCTCGATGAACTCGCCCTGCTCCATCATCTCGCGCGCCATGCGGCGCTCGGCCCGGAACGGCGAGATGAAGGAGACGAGCACGATGAGGCCCGCATCCGCCATCAGGCGCGCCACCTCGGCGACGCGCCGGATGTTCTCGACGCGGTCCTCCTCGGTGAAGCCGAGATCGCGATTGAGGCCGTGGCGGACATTGTCGCCATCGAGGATATAGGTGTGGCGGCCGGTCGCATGGAGCTTCTTCTCGAGCAGATTGG
>CAYYZC010000554.1:0-1526 GCA_964475605.1 uncultured Chelativorans sp. | reverse complement strand
AGGAATTCCCGTAGGACGCCGTGATACCACGCGCGCCGTCCATCGATGGCTCGCCGCACGGGGCTCTTAGGGTCGGAATATTCGGCCGCTGCGTTGAGAAACGGACAGCCTCGCCAGCCCCGCCGCTTCGCTGATGCGTCTCATGATAACCGCGATCATCGCCCGGGGCGGCTGCTCGGGAAGCACTGAAACGGCGTCCCGCCCAAGCCGGTCCTGTTCCTCTACTTTCGGAACCCTCCGGCTTCCAAATGCAACACTTCAAGCTCCAGGGAGTTCCTGAAGGAACACGGGATGCAAAGCCGGCGATAGCTGCCTGCGCTGCGGGCGGCGATGCTCGATGACAAACTCGTGGACGAGGTCGTCCTGCGCCTGTGCGGGCCCTGCTCCGAGATGGCCGGAACGATCCACATGAGACGACATCGTCTCGCAAGACGGGCAAGCAGCATCATGAACAATATGCAGCTCACGCGCACTCCAATCGCCAAGACCGGAATGCTCATCCGCAGGCCGGTCGAGCAGGTGTTCGAAGCGATCGTCAATCCAGAGATCACGGCGAAGTTCTGGTTCAGCAAAGGCAGCGGGAGGCTTGAGGCCGGTACGGCGGTGACGTGGGAATGGGAGAGCCACGATATCTCCAACGAGGTGACGGCGAAGGTCGTGGAGACCAACAAGCGCGTCTTGATCGAATGGCCCGGCTACAGCAGCCCGACGGCAGTGGAATGGACGTTCCAATCCATTCCGGACGGCACGACCTTCGTGCGCGTTCAGGAATCCGGATGGACGGGAGACGCCGACGAGCTCATGCGCTACGTCGCCGATTCCACGCAGGGCTTCACGCTTTTGCTTGCAGGCATGAAGGCGTGGCTTGAGCACGGCATCCAGTTGAACCTGACGCTCGATCACTGCCCGAAGGGAATCGAAGACCGACCGTTGGAGTGAGGCCGAGCATGGAGGAAAAGATGGCAATCCTGGCAGCAGATTCTTGCCGGGCCCGACGAGCGCCTGACGGACTGACGATGACCAGCCGAGAAACTTTGCCGTTCAGGAGGTCGACGAGATGAGACCTGTCGATAATTTCGTGGCCAAAGCCGAGATGCTGATCCGCAGGCCGGCGGCCGACGTCTTCGAGGCTTTCATCGATCCGGCGATCACGTCGAAATTCTGGTTCAGCCAGGGCAGCGCAAGGCTGGAGCCCGGCAGGACGGTTCGCTGGGATTGGCAAATGTACGGTTTCAGCCAACAGGTTGAGGTGCTGGCTGTCGAGGTGAACAAGCGCATACTTGTCCAGTGGCGGGCTTACGAAGAGCCGACCCCGATAGAGTGGCTGTTTGCTCCTCGCCCCGGCGACACCACCTTTGTGAGCATCACCAACAGCGGCTTCAGCGACGCGCAACAGGCGATCGACTCGACCGAAGGATTTGCTTTCGTGCTCGCCGGGGCGAAGGCCTTTCTTGAGCACGGTGTCATTCTCAATCTGGTACCGGATCGTTTCCCTGATGGGTTGCCGTCCCGGTAGACTTGCTAGG
>CAYYZC010000553.1:0-1532 GCA_964475605.1 uncultured Chelativorans sp. | reverse complement strand
GCTCCCCACCCCGAATTTGTCGCATGGGAACTCGAGGTCGCCATGCCGCAGCTTTCGACGCCAGTTCAGCCGTTTGAGGGTGCTGTCATTTGTCCCGAAAGCCGTTGTAGGCCAAATCGTTAAATGCCCATTATATAGCGAAGACAGGGCGCTCTAAATTGGCGGTCCAGCGATACACAGAAGTTCATAGAACGGCTCGACGCGCAGCGGCCCAGTGGATTATCTATAAACATAATGGCTGGCAGATCCGACACCGTCACAGCACAAATCAACAGAGAACTCGCTAGGCGCATTATCGCCGGCGAGATCGAGGCCGGGGCGAAGCTACGGCAGGACCATATCGCCGAGGAATTCGGCGCGAGCCACGTGCCTGTGCGCGAGGCTTTCAGGCGTCTCGAATCGCAGGGGCTGGTTGTCAGCGAACCGCGCCGGGGTGTTCGAGTTGCCGGCTTCAGCTTGGACGAGGTGCGCGAGGTCGCGGAGATGCGCGCTGCGCTTGAAGCCCTGGCGCTACGCAATGCCGCTCCGCATATGACCAAGGCCATTCTCGATCAGGCGGAGGAAGCTAACAGGGCAGGTGATCGCGCGCGTGACGTTCGAGCGTGGGAAGAAGCCAATCGCACCTTCCATCGCATCATCCTGACCCCTTGCGGGATGCCGCGTTTGCTCAAGGCTATCGACGATCTGCATACCGCTAGCGCCCGGTTTCTGTTTTCCGGCTGGCGGGCTGAGTGGGAGGCTCCGACCGATCGGGACCACCGCGCGATCCTCGACGCCTTGCGGGCTGGACAGGCCGAAACGGCGGCTTCGGTGCTCGCGCGGCACGTCCAGACGATCGGGCAGAAGACGCCGAAATAGTCCAGCGACAGCTCATTCGATTCCTGCCCAGAAATTGCGCCATGCGCAGGGGTATTGCCATAATCGTATTTCTGTGGATCGCTTCTAGCGATAGATTCTCTAAATTATCTATAATATCGCTGAAGGAGAGTTACCGTGAGCCATGCCGCAACCAGACCCGTTGAAAACCGCTTTGCGCTGTCGGCGCGCCCGGTGCTGACCGTCATTGCCGGTACGGCGCTGATGACCTTGGCCGCCAAGGTGCAGATTCCGTTCTGGCCGGTGCCGATGACGCTGCACACGATGGCCGTCATGGCTTTCGCGGTATTTCTCGGGCCGCGCATTGCCGTGTCGATCTTCCTTACCTACCTCGCGGCCGGTGCCATAGGCCTGCCGGTGTTCTCCGGCTCCCCGGAACGCGGCATCGGTCTTGCCTACATGGTTGGTCCGACCAGCGGCTATCTTCTCGGCTATCTCGTCGCCTCGCGGCTGGTCGGCGTGCTGGCGACCGGCAAAGGCACGCTCGGCCGTGTCGGTGCGATGCTCGCCGGAATGATTCCGATCTATGCGATCGGCATGGCCTGGCTTGCGGTCTATTTCCCGCCCGGCCAGCTTCTCGCGGTTGGTGTTCTTCCCTTCCTTTTGGGCGATCTGGTCAAGATCGGCGTCGTGGCGGCGGGCAGCATGGTGTTGCC
>CAYYZC010000552.1:0-1541 GCA_964475605.1 uncultured Chelativorans sp. | reverse complement strand
TCGCTGTGGTCGGCGATCGGCCTGCCGCTGATGATCGCCATCGGCCCGCAGGATTTCCGTGCCTTCCTCTCCGGCGCCCATGCGATCGACCGGCATTTCGAGACCGCGCCGATCGCCGGGAACCTGCCGGTCGTGCTCGGCCTGATCGGCTGGTGGCACCGCGTCGTCTGCCACTACCCCTCGCGCGCGATCATCCCCTACGACCAGCGCCTGTCGCGCCTGCCGGCCTATCTCCAGCAGCTCGACATGGAATCGAACGGCAAGCGTGTGACGATCGACGGCGAGGAGGTGCCGACCCCCACCGGCCCGATCGTCTGGGGCGAGCCCGGCACCAACGGCCAGCACGCCTTCTTCCAGCTTCTGCATCAGGGAACCGACGTGGTTCCGGTCGAGTTCATGGTCGCGGCGCAAGGCCACGAGCCGGCGCTCACCCGTCACCACGACCTGCTGCTCGCCAATTGCCTCGCCCAGTCCGAAGCGCTGATGCGCGGGCGCACGCTGGAGGAGGCGAAGCGCCAGATGCTCGCCAGGGGCATGGGGAGCGAAGAGGTCGAGCGCATCGCGCCGCATCGCGTCTTCCCCGGCGACCGCCCGTCGCTGACCATCGCCTATCGCCGCCTCGACCCGGCGACGCTCGGCCGCCTGATCGCGCTCTACGAGCACCGCGTCTTCACCGAGGCGCAGCTTTTCGGGATCAACGCCTTCGACCAGTGGGGCGTCGAGCTCGGCAAGGAGCTGGCGACGGGCCTGCTGCCGGTGGTCGAAGGGCGCGAGAAGCCCCGCGACCGGGATTCCTCGACCGCCGGCCTCGTCGCTCACCTCAACGGCCTGCGCGGCGAGGAATAGCCGGTCATGGCCGCGATCCAGGGCGTTCTCTTCGACAAGGACGGAACCTTGATCGACTTCGAGGCGACATGGCTGGCCGTCGGCGACATGCTGGCGCTGACGGCGGCCGACGGTGACCGCATGCAGGCCGACCGGCTGCTCGATCTTGCCGGCTACGACTTCGCCACGCGTCGCTTCCGCGCCGATTCGGTCTTCGCCGCCGGCACCAATGCCGACATCGTCACCCTCTGGTATCCGCATCTCGATGCGGACGCCCGTACCGAGCGGCTTGCCGTGTTCGACCGCCTGACGACGAAGGAGGGGGCCGCGCATCCGGTGCCGCTGCCTGGCGTCGAGCAGGCGCTGCTGCGCCTTCATGGCGGCGGGATGCGGCTTGCCGTCGCGACCAACGATTCGACGGCAGGCGCCCGGCGCACGCTCGAAGCGCTCGGCATCTCGCAGCTCTTCGCCGCCACCTATGGCTACGATTCGGTTCCCCGGCCGAAGCCGGCCCCGGACATCGTCGAGGCCTTCTCGGCGCTGACCGGTCTTGCGCCGCGCGAGCTCGCAATGGTCGGCGACAATCGCCACGATCTGGAGATGGCGCGCGCCGGAGGCATCGGTCTCGCCATCGGCGTGCTTTCAGGGACCGGCACGCGCGACAGCCTCGCCGGGCTTGCCGACGAGGTCATCGATTCGGTTGCCGACCTGCCGGC
>CAYYZC010000551.1:0-1547 GCA_964475605.1 uncultured Chelativorans sp. | reverse complement strand
ACGCATTAGAGATGACGATATGGTCCTTCGACAGCTTGTCGTGGTTGACGCCGTAGACGACTGTGAGGTCGGCGCCGTCGGCCGGGGCCGAGACGATGACGCGCTTGGCACCGCCGGCGAGATGGGCCGAAGCCTTCTCCTTGGAGGTGAAGATGCCGGTGCATTCCAGCACGATGTCGACGTCGAGATCGCCCCAGGGCAGCCTGGAGGGATCGCGCTCTGCGAAGACCTTGAAGGATTCGGCGCCGACGGCGATCGTGTCTCCTTCGACCTTCACCTCGCTCGGGAAGCGGCCCTGGACGCTGTCGTAGCGCAGCAGATGCGCATTGGTCTCGACCGGGCCGAGATCGTTGACGGCCACGACGTCGATGTCCTTGCGGCCGCTCTCGAAAATGGCGCGCACGATGTTGCGGCCGATGCGGCCGAATCCGTTGATGGCGACTTTGACGGTCATGAAGGCGACTCCCGGCGTTGCGTCTGTCTGTTTGCGAGGCCAGCATTAGCTTCGGGTCGCGCGAAATTCCAGCGGCTGGCCCAGAGAATTTGCCGTTGAAGACCAGCCGGACCCCAAGGCGCGGAACAGCCGGCGCGGCGGCTGCGGGAATCATGTAAGAGCGAAGCCGGCGGAGGCGGCGCGGCAATGCATGGCGGCACATCGGTGAGCGACCGGTTTCAACGGCTCTTCTGGCGCGACATGATGACGGTCGGCACCGCAATCAACCTGGCGACGGGCCTTGCCGCGCTGGCGCTCTTCCTCAACGATGCGCCGGCCTGGCTCGCGACGGCGGTGTTCCTGTCGCCGATCCCCTACAATCTCTACCTGACCATCTCCGTCTGGCAGGCCGCGGCGGGGCGGCGCGGCGAAGCCGCGTACCGGCTCGCGGCGCTGTGCTGGCTGGTGATCGTGTTCTTCATTTAATGCTTGTGCGACAATTCGCGCGTCGCCCTTTCCAGCCCCTGCAGGGTGAGCGGGAACATGCGGCCGGAGAAGATGTCGCGGATCATCTGGATCGAATGGGTGTAGCTCCAGTGCTTCTCGCGCACCGGATTCAGCCACACGGCATTCGGCCATTGAGCAAGCACCCGTGACAGCCAGACATTGCCCGCCTCCGGGTTCCAGTGCTCCACCGAGCCGCCCGGATAGGCGATCTCATAGGGGCTCATGGAGGCGTCGCCGACGAAGACGACCTTGTAGTCGTGGCCGTATTTGTGGAGCACGTCGTAGGTCGGGACGGTCTCCGACTGGCGGCGGCGATTGTCCTTCCAGACGCCTTCGTAGAGGCAGTTGTGGAAGTAGAAATATTCGAGCTGGCGGAACTCGGCGCGCGCCGCCGAGAACAGCTCCTCGACGATCCTGATATGGTCGTCCATCGAGCCGCCGACGTCGAAGAACATCAGGAGCTTGACCGAATTGCGCCGTTCGGGCCGCGTCCTGACGTCGAGATAGCCGTGCTCGGCGGTGGCATTGATGGTGCCGGGGAGGTCGAGCTCTTCCTCCGCGCCCTCGCGCACCCATCGGCGCAGGCGCTTCAGCGCGACCTTGATGT
>CAYYZC010000550.1:0-1563 GCA_964475605.1 uncultured Chelativorans sp. | reverse complement strand
AGCCGAACCGCCCCGCAAGAGGGCCCCGCCGATTTCAAGCCATCGAGGATCAAATGAGAAAGGACAACAGGATGGACATCACGAGACTGGAACGCGGACCACGGATGAGCCAGGCCGTCATCCACGGCAACACCGTATATCTGGCCGGTCAGGTCGGTAATCCTTCTTCCGACCTGGCCGGCCAGATCAGGGAAGCCTTGGCACTGGTCGACGAGAAGCTTGCAGCGGCAGGAACGGACAAGTCGAGATTGCTGCAGGTCACCGTCTGGCTGGCGGACATTTCGGATTTTGCCGAAATGAACGGCATCTACGAGGCCTGGATCGACCCGGACAACCCGCCGGCACGGGCATGCGCGGAAGCCAAGCTCGCGACGCCCGACTATCTCGTGGAGTTTATCGTCACGGCTGCCCGCTGACCGGGAAGACGATCGCCGTCTTCTATTGAAGCTCCCTTCTCGCATGGGCTCCTACTTTCAAGGAACTGGTTATGGAATCCTCCCAGACACGCTTCGATCACCAGAGGCTGAGGCAGTATGCGTCGTCTCTCCTGGCCTCGGCCGGCCTTCCCGCGCCGCGGGCCGATGTGGTCGCCGATGTCTTCGTCGAAGGCGACCTGATGGGCTATCGGACGCACGGCCTCCAGCGCGTCTCCAGCAACATGGAATGGCTGCTCCGGGGCGAGACCAACGCGAAGGGGGACGTGAAGCCCATCGCGACGTCGCCGGTCTGCGAAACATGGGATGCCGACTACCTGCCCGGTCCCTGGGTCGTGCGATCGGCCGTCTCGCGGGCCTGCGAGATGGCGCAGGCTCATGGCACGGGCACGATTGCGATCTCCCGCGTGCAGCACATCGCTTGCCTGGCGGCCTATCTGATGCAGGCAACGGATCAGGGCATGCTCGTCATGATCATGACCAGCACGCCTGCGTCGAGCACGGTTTCTGCCCATGGCGGCACCAGCCGGATATTCTCGTGCAACCCGCTCGCGGTCGGTATCCCCTCGCTTGACCGCCCGATCCTGATCGACACGAGCGCATCGATGTCCGCGATGGGGCCGCTGTCGCGATCCTTTCGGGAGGGACGGCGGCTCAATGGGGAATACATCGTCCTGCCCGACGGAACCACCAGTGCGGATCCCGCCAGCTACTACGAGGGGGGAGGCGCCATAATGCCGGCCGGCGGCATCGACCAGGGCTACAAGGGTTTCGCCCTGACGATCGTCATTGAAGCGTTGTCCGCAGCACTCGCAGGCTACGGAAGGGCGACGCCGGCCTCGGCAGATGACGGGGAAGCGAATGTCGTCTTCGTGCAAGCCATAGATCCCGCATTCTTCGGCGGAACCGAAAAGTTCCGGAAGGAGACGAGCTGGCTGGGCGACATATGCAGGGCAAGCAGCGTCGCGCCGGGCGCCGCGCCGGTGCGGATGCCGGGCGATCGCGCCCTGGCGCTGCGGGAAGAGCAGATGCGCGAAGGCGTGGCTCTCGTCCCCTCGGTCCTGGCCGATCTCAGGGACTGGGGCCACCGCATGGGCATCGACCCGCTCTGAATCGAGAGCAGATCCGG
>CAYYZC010000549.1:0-1564 GCA_964475605.1 uncultured Chelativorans sp. | reverse complement strand
TCCGCCGTCGGCATCCGCTCCGAGATCCGCTTCCTGCTCAATGGCGAGGAGGTGACGCTGCCCGACGTCCGCCCGGACGAGATGCTGCTCGATTTCCTGCGCCTGCGCCGCTCGCTGCGCGGCACCAAGGAGGGCTGCGCCGAGGGCGATTGCGGCGCCTGCACGGTGCTGGTCGGGCGGCTTTCGGCCGCCGGCGAGCTCACCTATGCCAGCGTCACGGCCTGCATCTGCTTTCTCGCCTCGCTCGACGGCTGCCATGTCGTCACCATCGAGCATCTGGGCGGAAGCGAGGGAGCGTTGCACCCGGTCCAGCAGGCGATGGTCGATTTCCACGGCTCGCAATGCGGCTTCTGCACGCCGGGCTTCGTCATGGCGCTCTATGCGTTGTGGATGCGGGAGCCGGCGCCCGGCGTGGCGGCGGTGGAGAAGGCGCTGCAGGGCAATCTCTGCCGCTGCACCGGCTATGAGCCGATCGTCAAGGCAGCGCTTGCGATCCCGTCCTATGGCGCGCCGGGGGATGACCCGCTGGTGCGCGCCCGGGCCGACATCGTCGCCAGGCTGCGTGCGATGCGCGACGGGACCCGCATCGAGATCGGCCAAGGGCGCGAGCGCCTCGTCGTCCCGGCCTCGGTCGACGATCTCGCCGCTGTGCTGGAGCGCGAGCCGAAGGCCACCCTCGTCGCGGGCGCCACCGATGTCGGGCTCTGGGTGACCAAGTTCCTGCGCGAGATCGCGCCTGTCGTCTTCATCGGCGGCCTCGACGAACTGCGGACCGTTGCGCGCGAGGGCGATGCGCTGGTGATCGGGGCCGGCGTCAGCTACAGCCAGGCCCGCGCCGAGCTGGCGGAAGCGGTGCCGGCGCTGGCGACCCTGATCGACCGGATCGGCGGCGAGCAGGTGCGCAATATGGGGACCATCGGCGGCAACATCGCCAATGGCTCGCCGATCGGCGACATGCCGCCGGCCCTCATCGCGCTCGGCGCGACGCTGACCTTGCGCAAGGGTGCGGAACGGCGGGAGATGGCGCTGGAGGATTTCTTCATCGACTATGGCAGGCAGGACCGCCTGCCCGGCGAGTTCGTGGAAAAGGTCACGGTGCCGCTGCCCGAGGCGGGCGCGATCTTCGCTATCCATAAGGTGACGAAGCGTCGCGACGAGGACATCACCGCCGCGCTTGGGGCGTTTTATCTCAAGGTCGAGCATGGCCGGGTTGCGACGGCGCGCATCGCCTATGGCGGGATGGCCGCCACGCCGAAACGGGCGGCGGCCGTCGAGGCGGCGCTGCTCGGCAAGCCTTGGACGCTGGAAAGCGTCGAGGCGGCCATGGCCGCCTATAGCGAGGATTACGCGCCGATCACCGACATGCGTGCGTCGGCCGAATACCGTATGCTGGCGGCTAGGAACCTGCTCAAGCGGGTGTTTCTGGAGAGCACGGAGCAGGCGCGGCCGGTGATGGTCAGAAGGTTCGAGGAGGCTTAGACGGTGGTATATATGTCTCTGCCCTTTCGTACCCCCCTCTGTCCTGCCGGACATCTCCCCCTCAAGGGGGGAGATTGGCTGTCTT
>CAYYZC010000548.1:0-1577 GCA_964475605.1 uncultured Chelativorans sp. | reverse complement strand
GCAATCCGGCTTGTGGCGCAGCGGGCCGCCGCCTAGAGAAGAGCTTTTGCGGGCAATCATGGAACTCTGGATACCGATCACCATCGCCGCCGCCTTCCTGCAGAACCTGCGGTCGGCGACTCAAAAACATCTGAAGACCGTCATGGGCACGACCGGCGCCACATTCGTGCGCTTCGGCTTCGGCCTGCCTTTCGCGCTCTGCTTCGTCGCCCTGCTCCATTTCGGCCTGGGCTATCCCCTGCCCCGGCTCAGCGCAGCCTTCTGGTTCTGGGTCGTGACCGCCGGGCTGAGCCAGATCGCCGCCAACTTTCTGCTGATCTATCTGTTCTCGTTCCGCAATTTCGCCGTCGGCACGGCCTATTCGCGCACCGAGCCGGCACAGGCGGCGCTCTTCGCGCTGATCTTCTTCGGCGAGCGGCTGACGGCGGGTGCGCTGGCGGCGATCTGTATCAGCGTCTTCGGCGTGATGCTGATCTCGGTCGCCCATATGCATCTGAGCTGGCGCAACCTGGTCGCCTCGATCTTTGCGCGCAACGCGCTGATCGGACTTGCGTCGGGGACGTTGTTCGGCATCGCCGCGGTCGCCTATCGCGCCGCCTCGCTGTCACTGGGCGGCCCCAACTTCCTGATGCAGGGGGCGACCGTGCTTGCCTGGGCCATCACCTTCCAGACGCTGATCATGGCGGCCTGGATGGCGTGGAAGGACCGCGCCGAGATCGGCCGCATCGCCAAGGCGTGGAAGCCGGCGCTGTTCACCGGGCTGGTCGGCGCCAGCGCCTCCTTCGGCTGGTTCACGGCAATGACGCTGCAGCAGGCGGCGGTGGTCAAGGCGCTGGCGCAGATCGAGATGCTGTTCACATTCGCCGCGTCGGTCTTCTTCTTCCGCGAGACGATCAACCGGATGGAGCTCGCCGGCTGCGCGCTGATCGTCGCCGGCATCGTGGTGCTGGTGCTGATGGGGTGATTCGAGAACAGCGGGAGGCGACGCGGCCGCAGCGAGAAATCGCTACGCCGCTTCCCTCACCTGATAGTCCTTCACCGCCGCGAAGCGGATCTGCTTCCAGCGTTCCGCCTCGTAGTTGAGGCCGAACTCGTGCGGCGCCAGGAACACCGGGTCGCCGTCGAGATCGCGGGCGATGTCGCCGCGGTGACTGTCGACGAAACGCTCCAGATCGGTCTCGCTCTCGGCCGAGATCCAGCGGCAGACGCTGAAGCGGGCCGTCTCGAAATCGACCGGCAGGCCGTATTCGACGCTGAGCCGCTCGCGCAGCACGTCGAGCTGGAGCGCGCCGACGACGCCGACGATGGCCGGCGAGCCGTCCTCCGGCATGAAGAGCTGGACGACGCCCTCCTCGGCCATCTGCTGCAGGGCCTCCTTGAGCTTCTTCGCCTTCATCGGATCGCCGAGGCGCACGCGGCGCAGGATCTCGGGCGCGAAGTTCGGCACGCCGCGGAAGAGCAGCTCCTCGCCCTCCGTCAGCGTATCGCCGATCCGCAGCGTGCCGTGGTTGGGAATGCCGACGACGTCGCCGGCAAAGGCCTCGTCGGCGGTGACGCGGCTCTTGGCGAAGAAGAAT
>CAYYZC010000547.1:0-1579 GCA_964475605.1 uncultured Chelativorans sp. | reverse complement strand
TTCCCATTGCAGGGGCGCTGAACCCGGGGGCGGCAGAAGAGGCTGCCAACAAAACACGTGAAGCCATCATTGAACTACAATCTGCCGTCTTCGACCGGGCGGCGGCATATACGAACTTGATTACCCTCGGAGGCTACGCGGGCGGATTTACGCTCTGGGCCTACACTCGCGACCAGTTGGGGCCGACCGCGACAATCGCCGTGGCGCTCCTGTTCGGGATCTCACTGGCGACCTTCGTTTTCTTCGAAGTCTACAAGATGGTCGTCACACAGCAATCGACCATCAAACAGGTTCGCTTGGCTACAGAAGCACTGCCACCAGATGAATTCCTACGGCGTCTGGTTGTTTTGCAACAAGAAGCTCGTAGGACGCTGCTAACAACTTTACTACGTATCTGGACCGTCGTTATGTTCATCTGCGTAGGAACACGTCTCCTCGCAGTTGGAACTCTGTTCTACAATTTTTTTGCTATACTTCTTTTCCCTGCGGCATAAGCCACGCCCAGATAGGCCGCTACCCACTATGCTCTTTCTTCGACCGTTCGCGCTTCGCCCGCTCGCCCTGCTCCTTCTTCGAGCGCGGCGCGGCGGCATATCAACGAGACGCTTCAGCGCCGCCTCTCGGCGCTTGACCGTCTCCTCTTCGGAGTAGGTGTCTTCGCCCTTCGGCTCTGTCTGAGGCTTCGCCATGCCCAAGATTCCCTACCTGAAGATGCACAGTGAGCCGGCGGCGATCCCCGTTGATCTGGCCACCGAACTTGCGGCAGTCGTCATCGAATGGGGGCGCTTCGAAACCGGGATCATAACGGATACGCAGGAGATGATGCGATATCCCAACATCCAGGCCCTGGAAAGCTCGCCACCGCGCTCCTTCTCCAAACGCATTGAGCTATGGAAGCACTGCATTCACGCGCTATTCGATATCCGGTTCTACCGGAACGTTGCGGCTGAGATTTGCAGCAAGGGCAAGACAGTAAGCCATTTCAGGAACCGCCTCGTTCACGGCATATGGTCTCCAGTCGATGGCACGAACGGCCTCTACACCGTCACAGGGATGAAAAACCCGAAAGCGCTGCCGGAGCAAATACACGCCGATGCTCAATACGTCGGCGCCGTCCACCGCGATATCCGCGCCGTCAGCGACGCGTTTTTCGAGTTCCGTGTGAACCGGATGCTCCACGCGCACCAAGGGCGGCTTCAAGCACGCGTCGAATTGAAACCGGAGTGAACGGGTCGTCGGACTCCTCCCATTCCAGATAAGCCTTCCGGCCGGCCTCTATCATCTCCGGTGATGTCTACCGTGCTGATGTCGTCGCGTTCGCCGGATGGCACCGGTTTTCTGCTAACTCAAGTATACAATCGCTGATCCCGCGCCTGGTCATCGTGGAGGTCTGACGAGAATCGAGACGCTTCTCCTTCCCGTCGAAGACGATTTCGATCGCTCTGATCTCATCCCGTCTTCGTCGACGTCGGCACGAGTGTCTACCGAGACGATCTGTACACCCTGCAACTTGGACGAGAGGACTTCTCTCACAATCTCTTTTATCCCCTCCTCGTCCACCGCTGTTCTCCTGTTCCCA
>CAYYZC010000546.1:0-1585 GCA_964475605.1 uncultured Chelativorans sp. | reverse complement strand
GACCTGCGCCGGCTGGCCGAGCCATTCGCGAGCCTCCTTCGCCGGCGAGCAGGAGGCGAATTCCAGGAACATCGGCAGGAAGTCGGGCAGCTCGCCCGCCTCCATGATGAAGCCGCGGTCTATATATTGCTGGCCGAGATCGATCATCGCCTGGCCGCGGTCGCGGCTTTCGCCATGCACATGCTCGAAGAGGTGCAGCGACAAGGATCGCGAGCGGTCGAACAGTTCGCTGTAGGCGGCCTGAAGGTCGAGGAGCTCCTCGGTCTCGAAGGACCGCAGCAGCGGCTCCAGCCGGTCCATCGCCCCGGCAGGAAGCGCGGCCTCCGTATCGAGGGCCTCGCGGATCTCCGCCATATGGGCCTTGAGCTCGGCCGAAGGATAGTCGAGCAGGGCCGACATCGCGCGCAGCGTCAGCTTCATGTCGGGATGTCCATATAGGGCTTGCGCGGCGTCCGCTTCTGTCCGCCGAACAGGTTGAGCTTGGTCGAACCGTCGGTCGGCTCCTTGAAGCCGAATCCGGTCGAGCCGCGAAGCAGATAGGCGTCCTCGTTCAGCTCGCGATGCGTCGTCGGGATGACGTAGCGATCCTCATAGGCGGCAAGCGCCATGTAGCGGTACATCTCCTCGATCGTGCGGCCGGTGAGGCCGACATTCTCGGCGATGCTCTCGTCGATGCGCCCGTCGACGCTCTTGGCCCGCATATAGGCGCGCATCGCCAGCATCCGCTCCAGAGCCGAGACGATCGGCTTCTCGGCGCCGGCGGTCAGCAGGTTGGCGAGGTAGCGCACCGGGATGCGCAGGCTGCGCACGTCGGGCATGCCGTTGTTGACGGACATCTTGCCGGCCTCGGCCGCCGACTGGATCGGCGACAAGGGCGGCACGTACCAGACCATCGGCAGCGTGCGGTATTCGGGATGGAGCGGGAAGGCGATCTTCCATTCCATCGCCATCTTGTAGACGGGAGAGCGCGTCGCGGCCTCCAGCCATGCTTCGGGAACGCCGTCGCGCCGCGCCTGCTCCTGGACGGCCGGATCATAGGGATCGAGGAAGACGCCGAGCTGGGCCGGGTAAAGGTCCTTCGGATCCTCGACCGAGGCGGCGGCCTGGATGCGGTCGGCGTCGTAGAGCACGACCCCCAGATAGCGGATGCGCCCGACGCAGGTTTCGGAGCACACGGTCGGCTGCCCCGTCTCGATGCGCGGATAGCAGAAGATGCATTTCTCGGATTTGCCGCTCGACCAGTTGTAGTAGATCTTCTTGTAGGGACAGCCGGACACGCACATGCGCCAGCCGCGGCACTTCTCCTGGTCGATGAGGACGATGCCGTCCTCCTCGCGCTTGTAGATCGCGCCCGACGGGCACGAGGCGAGGCAGGACGGGTTGAGGCAGTGCTCGCACAGCCTCGGCAGATACATCATGAACGTCTGCTCGAACTGGCCGTAGATCTCTTTCTCGACGCCTTCGAAATTGTAGTCGCGCGAGCGTTTCGAGAATTCGCCGCCGAGGTCGTCCTCCCAATTGCCGCTCCACTCGATCTTCTTCAGCACCTCTCCGGTGACGAGCGAGCGCGGCTTGGCCGAGGGCT
>CAYYZC010000545.1:0-1585 GCA_964475605.1 uncultured Chelativorans sp. | reverse complement strand
ATTACAGAACGACTCTTGCAGTCGAGCTACGGTGTCTCCAGAACACCAATTCGACAAGCGCTGACAGAACTCGTTCGCGAGGGTCATATCATCAAATTCGAACGCAGCTATGCGGTCGCGCCGTTTGACTTGCACAGATTGAAAGAGATCTTTGAATATCGCGAGTGGGTGGAGGACGCTGCAATCCGGCTTGGATGTGAGCGGGCTCGGTCTTCCGAGATAGATGCGATTCAAGCTGCTGTCGATCGAGACCTCTTCAACGCGCCCCTTACCAATTCTCTCGATTTTCATGTTCAGCTTGCGGCACTCTCAAGGAACCGCTGCTTGAGAGAAGCAGTTCTGGACGTGGCAAACCGGACCCGGCGCGCGCGTTCCCTCAACTCGATCACACCTGAGATGCTGCAACGGGCTCACTACGAACATAGTGAAATCCTGCTCTTCGTCCGAGAGCGTCGCGCCGAGGAGGCGGCATCTGCACTCAGACGGCATGCACGTGACTCGTGGTTCAAGACGATGCAAGCAGTAGAAGAAAAGCGTGGCCTTTTCGGTAGACGGGGTGTTGTGGAAGAGTTGCTTGCCACGGCTTATTCCACCTTTTGAGCCTACCGCCGCCTAGCGGGCGTTTTAGTGTTGCGCCAGAGAAAAGTATGGAGGAAGATCTAGGCAGCGCTGGCTCACGTCGCAATGCGGGCAGGAAAGCCGGAAGCCTATCGGCAAGCGATCTTCGACAGCATCTATTGTGCCGTGCGCCAAGCGTTGAACGTGCCGGAAGACAATCAGTTCATGAATATTATCGAGCATGGCGCCTCGACCTTTCGCTATGGATCGGCCTTCGGTGTTGCTCAGAGCGATGGCCTCGTCTTCGTTCAAATCACGGTATTCGACACCCGTACAGCGGAGCAGAAGAAGGAGCTGCTGAAGAGAATTGCGGCATTGCTGAGGAAAGCCCAGGCATTCTGACGGAGGACGTATTTGTTAACCTGCTGAACGCCACGAAAGAGAACTGATCCGTCGGCACGGGCTCGCTCAGTTTGCCTGAAGGGGACACAGGCCGAATTGGTCGGCGAAGAGATGCTCAAACCAAGCCAGCGTCCCGCTGGCCGAGCTATGCGCCTACTTCCAGAATCTTGGTTGGTACTTTCTCGTACTCTCGTCGTCTGCCTTCAACAAGCTCGGTGTACCTTCGAGCGTCGATTGATGTTGCTGGGCAAATGTTCATTCCGCGCCGACGAGGTCGTGACCGAAGCGTTGCCGGGTATATCGTTGTTCAAGAACCTCCTGACCCCAACGTGCACCAGGCCGCGCTTCCACGAGCGTGAAGCCGGACGCGAGGTATAGATGCTTCGCTGCGTCGAGACCATCAAAGGTCCAAAGCTCTGTCTCGGAAAAGCCGCGACCATCGCAAAAGGCGATCGCTTCCCCTAATAGCTTCCTGCCTACCCCCTTTCCCCTCACGGCATCGTCCACGATGAACCAGCGAAGATGCGCCGGCCCGCCTGACTGGTGCCCCTGTATTGCTATGGTCCCAACGATCGCATCCCTCTTCCGGGCTATCCAAAGCCCGCTGTCGGACAGATCTAGTTCC
>CAYYZC010000544.1:0-1589 GCA_964475605.1 uncultured Chelativorans sp. | reverse complement strand
CAGCGCCTCGACCGGCCCTATGTCCGGCGCCGCGGCAAGCTGGTCGCCGCGAACTGGCCGGATGCCTTCGCCGCGATCAGGGACGCGGTCGCGAAGACGTCGGGCGAGCGGATCGGCGCCATCGCCGGCGATCTGGCGACGGTCGAGGAGATGTATGCGCTTAAATCCCTGATGGGCTCGCTCGGCTCCGCCAATATCGACTGCCGTCAGGACGGCGCTGCGCTCGACCCTGCGGCAGGCCGCGGCAGCTACATCTTCAACCCGACCATCGACGGCATCGAGGATGCCGACGCCCTGCTGATCATCGGCTCCAATCCCCGCTTCGAGGCCTCCGTGCTCAATGCGCGCATCCGCAAGCGCTGGCGCATGGGCGAGTTCCCGATCGGCGTCATCGGCGATGTCGGCGACCTGCGCTACGATTACGAGCCCTTGGGCGCGGGCGCCGAAAGCCTCCGGCAGCTCGCCGATGGCGGCGTGAAGTTCCTGTCGGTGCTGAAGAAGGCCAAGCGGCCGATGATCATCGTCGGCCAGGGCGCGCTGGCGCGTGAGGACGGTTCGGCGATCCTGTCGCTCGCCGCCAGGATCGCCGGCGACGTCAAGGCCGTCAGCGGCGACTGGAACGGTTTCGCCGTGCTCCACACCGCCGCCGCCCGCGTCGGCGGGCTCGATCTCGGCTTCGTGCCGGGCGAGGGCGGCAAGCCGGTCGCCGGAATGATGGGCGCGCTCGACGTGCTCTTCCTGCTCGGCGCCGACGAGCTCGACATGAGCGCGATCGGCAGCGCCTTCACCGTCTATATCGGCAGCCATGGCGATGCCGGCGCCCATCGCGCCGACGTCATCCTGCCGGGTGCGGCCTACACGGAAAAGTCGGGCACCTATGTCAACACCGAAGGCCGCGTCCAGATGGCCAATCGCGCCGGCTTCGCGCCGGGCGAGGCGAAGGAGGACTGGGCGATCCTGCGGGCGCTGTCGGACGTTCTCGGCCACAGGCTTCCCTTCGATTCGCTGGCCCAGCTTCGCGCGAAGCTTTATGCGGACCACCCGCATTTCGCGGCAATCGACCGGATCGAGGCCGGCTCGGGCGGGGAAGTCGCGGCCCTCGTGCGCGAGCCGGGCGAGCTCGGGCGCCAGCCGTTTGCATCGCCGGTCAAAGACTTCTATCTGACGAACCCGATCGCGCGCGCCTCGGCCGTCATGGCCGAATGCTCGGCGCTGGCGCGCGTCGGCTTCAGGCAGGCAGCCGAATAGAGGCGGGTGAATGGAATCCTTCTTTTCGACATATGTGTTGCCGGGGCTGATCATCTTCGGCCAGTCGATCCTGCTGATCGTGACGCTGCTGATCCTGGTCGCCTATCTGCTCTATGCCGACCGCAAGATCTGGGCCGCCGTCCAGCTTCGCCGCGGCCCCAATGTCGTCGGGCCCTGGGGGCTGCTCCAGGCCTTCGCCGACCTGCTCAAATTCGTCTTCAAGGAGCCGGTGATCCCGTCCGGCGCCAACAAGGGCATCTTCGTCCTGGCGCCGCTGGTGACGACGACGCTGGCGCTTGCTGCCTGGGCCGTGATCCCGGTGAATGCCGGCTGGATGATTG
>CAYYZC010000543.1:0-1590 GCA_964475605.1 uncultured Chelativorans sp. | reverse complement strand
ATCCCGACGGCGCGGCGACGAAGTCGCTCGTCCTCAACGGCTCCGACTTCCAGTACTACTTCAACGAGCACACGATGAGCGGCACGCTGAACAGCGTGCTGCTGGCAAGGCTCGGCGACAGCTACGACAGCTCCGACGGCTCGTTCACGACCGAGAACGATCACATCGCGAATATCACCACGCCGGTGCAGATCGACGGCCTCACCATCTCCAATCCCTATCGCCAGCCCGGCGATTTCCACGAGGTGATCGCGGCGCTGATGGGCGGCGGACCGAGCGGCGGCGGTGCCGACGTCGCTCCCCTGGAGGCGTTCGTCTGGGCCGAAGGGCACAACGTCATCGGCTCGGAGGGCAATGACGTCTATACCGGCACCGACTTCGACGACACCGTGCGCGGCAATGGCGGCGACGACATGCTCGACGGCGGCGCCGGCACCGATACGGCGATCTTCTCCGGCAAGCGGGCCGACTATACGTTGGCCGAGAGCCCGACCGGCGCCATTACCGTCTCGGGAGGCGCGGACGGCACGGATACGCTGTTGAACTTCGAGTTCGCGACCTTCACCGACGGCACGCTCGACCTGTCCGACTTCAGCTTCGTCGAGGACAATCCGACACCCGACTACGAGGTCCAGAAGGGCGGCCCCAAGGACGACGTCCTGATCGGCAGCAGCGTTCCGGACAAGCTGATCGGCGGCAAGGGCGACGACAGGCTCGACGGCAAGGGCGGCAACGACATCCTAGAAGGCAACAAGGGCAACGACACACTCAATGGCGGCAACGGCCAGGACAAGCTGATCGGGGGCCAGGGTGCCGACACGCTCAATGGCGGCCGGGGCGCCGATGTGCTGAAGGGCGGCAAGGGCGCCGATACGCTCAATGGCGGCAACGGCCCTGACAAGCTGGTCGGCGGCAAGGGCGCGGACAAGCTCAATGGCGGCGCGGGCAGCGACGTGCTGAAGGGCGGCAAGGGCGACGACATGCTCAATGGCGGCAAGGGCCAAGACGTCCTGAAGGGCGGCGCGGGCGCCGACACCTTCGTCTTCAAGGCGACGTCGCACTCGAAGACGGATGCGCCCGACACGATCGTGGATTTCGCGCGCAAGCAGGGCGACAAGATCGACCTTTCCGCGATCGACGCCCGGTCGGGCGTCAAGGGCGATCAGGCCTTCGACTTCATCGGCAAGGACGACTTCTCCGGCACGAAGGGCGAGTTGCGCTTCGACAAGCAGGACGGCGACGTCTTCGTCTATGGCGACGTGAACGGCGACGGCGAGGCGGATTTCGCGATCGTGCTCGACGGCGGACCTTCGCTCAAGGCCGGCGACTTCGTGCTTTAGCGACAGACGGGGAGGCGGTACTGCCGCCTCCCCGTTCGACAAGCGATCGAACCAATAAAAAAGCCGGGCTCGACCCGGCTTTTTCGTTGTCTGGCCTCTTTAGAGGCCCGGGGAGACGATCAGTTGACCGCGTCCTTGAGACCCTTGCCGGCCGAGAATTTCGGCACATTGCGGGCCGGAATCTTGACCTCGGCCCCGGTCTGGGGGTTGCGTCCCGTGGAAGCCTCGCGCCTGGAAACCGAGAAGTTGC
>CAYYZC010000542.1:0-1594 GCA_964475605.1 uncultured Chelativorans sp. | reverse complement strand
CTAGAGCAACGTGCATTCAGGTGTGTCCATATCCAGCCGCCTTGAAGTAGTTTGCGCATTCTGTTGGCGGGAACAGGGTGCAGATGTCGCCGACGGCCTGCCACAGGCCATCGATGGTCCGGATTGCTCTGGCGCGCAGATGCGCCTTGAGCTTTGAGAAGGCCATCTCGATCGGGTTCAGGTCGGGACTGTAGGGCGGCAGGAAGAGGATCCAGGCGCCGCGTGCCCTGATCGCCGCTTCGGCCCTTGTGCTCTTGTGGGCTGCCAGGTTGTCGAGGATGACGAGGTCGCCTTTCGCCAGCGTCGGCGCGAGTTGGGTTTCGACATAGGCCTCGAAGATGCGCCGGTTCATCGGCCTGTCGACGACGAAGGGGGCGGTCAGGCCCGAGCTGCGCAGGCCGGCGACGAAGGTCTGGGTCTTCCAGTGCCCGAACGGCGCCTTGGCCTTGAGGCGCCGGCCCTTCGGGCAGCGGCCGCGCAGCCGCGTCATCTTCGTGTTGGTCCCGGTTTCGTCGATGAACACCAGCCGGTGCGGCGCCCGCCGCATCCTTGGCTGGCGCCTGCTCACCCACGCCGCGCGCAACTGGCGGACGTCAGGCCGATCTTGTTCGCTGGCCAGCAGCGTTTTTTTTAAAGCTATAGCCGTTGCGGATAAACCAGCGCGAGAGCGAGGACGGGGCCACCACCGTGCCCCGCTCGGCCAGTTCGGCGGCGAGTTCCGGCATGGTGATGTCATCCTTCTCCGCCACGCGACGCATCAGAAAGTCGCGGTGCGGATCAAGCTTCGAGTAACGCCAGCCGCCTGCCGGCTTCGGCGCGAGCCGGCCGGTTTCACGGTAGGTCGCCATCAGCTTGACCACAAAGGCAACCGAGACGCCAAAACGGTCCGCTGCCGAATGCCGGGACTGCCCGCTATCGACAAAACCGGCGATCCGCTCCCGAAGATCGAGTGAGTAAGCTTTCGTCATCGCAATGCACCTCCAACGGAAGTGAATCACGAAATCATCCCAACCGGGAATCCCTCCGATTCAGTCAGAACGTCCGCCGCTCTAAGCCGCCGTGCGGGACGCCACGAGTCCGCTTCCGTCCTCCGGCAGATCGGGGGCCGGGTCCAGCACGGCAGCTATGCTCTTGACCGCCCGGTTCCACGAGTAGTGTTCGAGAACGTGGGCCTGGCCGATGCTTCCCATTTCCGCGAGGCGCGCGGGGTCCGAGACGGCATCGAGAATGGCGCAGGCCAGCGCGTCCGGAGTGGCATTGTCCACCAGAATGCCGCAGGCGCCATCCATTGCGATCTCGGGCAGGCCGTTACGGTTGAGGCCAATGACCGGCGTCCGGCACAGGAGCGCTTCCAGATAAACCTGGCCCCAGGGGTCATTGAGCATGGGCTGAACCAGCAGTGAAGCTCGATGCTGCAAGTCCATCAGGTCCACCCGCTCCAGAAAAGGAAGAACCGTAACATTGGGCGGAAGCGGCGGCATCCGCGTGCCGGAGCCTCCGATGATTGTAAGCTTCAAATGAGGATTAGTCGCTTTGGCACTGCTGAACTCCTAGAGAAGCAGTTCGCCGCCCTTTTCTTTGAAAAGATGCTTGG
>CAYYZC010000541.1:0-1596 GCA_964475605.1 uncultured Chelativorans sp. | reverse complement strand
ATCCCGACGGCGCGGCGACGAAGTCGCTCGTCCTCAACGGCTCCGACTTCCAGTATTACTTCAACGAGCACACGATGAGCGGCACGCTGAACAACGTGCTGCTGGCAAGGCTCGGCGACAGCTACAACAGCTCCGATGGCTCGTTCACGACCGAGAACGATCACATCGCGAATATCACCACGCCCGTGAAGATCGACGGCCTCACCATCTCCAATCCCTATCGCCAGCGCGGCGATTTCCACGAGGTGATCGCGGCGCTGATGGGCGGCGGGCCGAACGGCGGCGGTGCCGACGCCGCTCCCCTGGAGGCGTTCATCTGGGCCGAAGGGCACAATGTCATCGGCTCGGAGGGCAATGACGTCTATACCGGCACCGACTTCGACGACACTGTGCGCGGCAATGGCGGCGACGACATGCTCGACGGCGGCGCCGGCAACGATACGGCGATCTTCTCCGGCAAGCGGGCAGACTATACGGTGGCCGAGAGCCCGACCGGCGCCATTACCGTCTCGGGAGGCGCGGACGGCACGGATACGCTGTTGAACTTCGAGTTCGCGACCTTCACCGACGGCACGCTCGACCTGTCCGACTTCAGCTTCGTCGAGGACAATCCGACACCCGACTACGAGGTCCAGAAGGGCGGCCCCAAGGACGACGTCCTGATCGGCAGCAGCGTTCCGGACAAGCTGATCGGCGGCAAGGGCGACGACAGGCTCGACGGCAAGGGCGGCAACGACATCCTAGAAGGCAACAAGGGCAACGACACACTCAATGGCGGCAACGGCCAGGACAAGCTGATCGGGGGCCAGGGTGCCGACACGCTCAATGGCGGCCGGGGCGCCGATGTGCTGAAGGGCGGCAAGGGCGCCGATACGCTCAATGGCGGCAAGGGCCAGGACAAGCTGGTCGGCGGCAAGGGCGCTGACAAGCTCAACGGCGGCGCGGGCAGCGATGTGCTGAAGGGAGGCAAGGGCGACGACACGCTCAATGGCGGCAAGGGCCAGGACGTCCTGAAAGGCGGCAAGGGCGCCGACACCTTCGTCTTCAAGGCGACGTCGCATTCGAAGACGGACGCGCCCGACACGATCGTGGATTTCACGCACAAGCAGGGCGACAAGATCGACCTCTCGGCGATCGATGCCCAGTCGGGCGTCAGGGGCAATCAGATCTTCGACTTCATCGGCAAGGACGACTTCACCGGCACGAAGGGCGAGTTGCGCTTCGACAAGCAGGACGGCGACGTCTTCGTCTATGGCGACGTGAACGGCGACGGCGAGGCGGATTTCGCGATCGTGCTCGACGGCGGATCTTCGCTCAAAGCCGGCGACTTCGTGCTTTAGAGCGACCGACAGATGGGGAGGCGGCACTGTCGCCTCCCCCGTTCGACATTGATCGAACCAATAAAAAAGCCGGGCTCGACCCGGCTTTTTCAGTGTTCGACCTCTCTACAGGCCCGGGGAGACGATCAGTTGACCGCGTCCTTGAGGCCCTTGCCGGCCGAGAATTTCGGCACGTTGCGGGCCGGGATCTTGACCTCGGCGCCGGTCTGGGGGTTGCGTCCCGTGGAAGCCTCGCGCCTGGAAACCGAGAAGTTGC
>CAYYZC010000540.1:0-1596 GCA_964475605.1 uncultured Chelativorans sp. | reverse complement strand
GGTGGACTTGCCGGCATTGGGCAGGCCGATCAGCCCGGCGTCGGCGATCAGCTTCAGCCGCAGCCATATCGAGCGCTCTTCGCCTGGCAGGCCGGGATTGGCGCGGCGTGGGGCCTGGTTGGTCGAGGTCTTGAAATGCTGGTTGCCAAAGCCGCCATTGCCGCCGGCGGCAAGACGGTAGCGCTGGCCGGCCGTGGTGAGGTCAACGATCAGCGTTTCGTTGTCCTCTTCGTAGATCTGCGTGCCGGCCGGAACCTTGAGCGTCACGTCCGCGCCCTTGGCTCCCGTACGATTGCGGCCCATGCCGTGGGTACCGGTCTTCGCCTTGAAATGCTGCTGATAGCGATAGTCGATCAGGGTATTCAGCCCGTCGACCGTCTCGACCCAGACATCGCCGCCGCGCCCGCCGTCGCCGCCGTCCGGCCCGCCGAACTCGATGAACTTCTCGCGCCGGAACGACACCGAGCCGGCACCGCCGTCGCCGGAGCGGATGAACACCTTGGCCTGGTCGAGAAACTTCATCTGATCGACAGCCTATACGAATATCTGGCCCTGAGCCGCATGCTCTAGAGCATGATCCCGAAAAGTGGAATCCGGTTCTCGGAAAAGATCGTGCTCCGGAAAGGAAAGTGAGCCGCCGCCGGCGGCCCACACCCTATACCTGTCCCCAACTCCTGAGGCTGACCCAGGTCTTGCGGTCGAGCACGTAGAGCTCGGTCGGCACCTGGCCTGCGGCGATCGAATCCAGCATGCCCTGCCCGGCATATTGGAATCCGCATTTATGGATCACCCGCCGCGAGCCGCCATTGATGACGCGGCACGAGACATACAGCCGGTCGATCGGCGCGGCGCGGAAGGCGAGGTCGACGAGCGCATGCGCGGCCTCGGTCGCATAGCCGCGGCCCCAGTAGGGCTCGCCGATCCAGTAGCCGAGCTCGAGCCCGTGGGCGCGCGGATGAAGCCCGGCGCAGCCGATGAAGGCGCCGTTGCCGGCAAGGGCCAGCGCATAATGGCAGCCGCCGCCGGCCCGGTCCGAGGCCATCGACACGAAGGCCCGCGCCTCGCGCATGCCGTAGGGGTGGGGCATGCGTCCCAGCATCTCGGCGATGCGGCGATTGTCGGCGAGCTCGACCAGCTCCTCCAGGTCGTCCTGGTGCGGCGGACGCAGCACCAGCCGCTCCGTCACCAGCACGGGGCAGTCGATCCGCAGGCTTTCGTCCTCGACGTCTTCCTTCTCGGCAACCATGGGTGGTCTCCAGCGCAAGAAAAAGGGGAGATGGCGACCCATCTCCCCTGATCCTTTTCTGGCCTGTCCAGACACCGGGTCCCGAGATGGGGCGCCGGTGTTGTGGTGCGGATCCGGCTACTCCGCTGCTTCCTGAATCGGGTTTACCGACACATAGGTTCGGCCATTGCCTTTGCGCGTGAACGCCACGGCACCCGCCTCGAGCGCAAAAAGGGTATGGTCCTTGCCCATGCCGACATTGACGCCCGGGTGCCATTTGGTCCCGCGTTGACGAATGATGATGTTGCCGGCCACGACCTGCTCGCCGCCGAACTTCTTCACGCCAAGGCGCTTGGATTCGGAATCGCGAC
>CAYYZC010000539.1:0-1598 GCA_964475605.1 uncultured Chelativorans sp. | reverse complement strand
AACGGCGAGGCGAGCCGCATCGTCATCGGCGAGCGCAAGCTCTTCGAAAGCAGGCGACGCTCGCTCGACGGCATGAAGAAGCAGCTCCGCGCCCGTACCCAGCAGCTCGCCGAGGAGATCACCGGACTCGGCGTGCAGATCAACTCGACCGATGAGATGATCGCGCTGATCGAGACGGAGCTGAAGGGTCTGACCCAACTCTACGAGCAGAAGCTCGTCAGCCTGCAGCGGTTGAGCGAGCTCAGGCGCGACCTTGTCGAGGTGGTCGGCAATCGCGGCTCCTATATTGCGGCGCGCGCCCAGGCCCAGGGCCGCGTCAGCGAGACCGAATTGCAGATCCTCCAGCTGGACCAGGACACGCGCAAGGAGGTCGCCGCCGAACTGACAGAGGTGGAGCGCAGCATCGCCGAATATGAGGAGCGCCGCGTCGCCGCCATGGACCAGCTCCGCCGCGTCGAGATCCGGGCGCCGCAGGGCGGCCGCGTCTACCAGCTCGCCGTCCACACCGTGCATGGAGTGATCAATCCCGGCGAGGTGCTGATGCTGATCGTGCCGGAAGACGACCTGCTCGAGGTCGAGGCGCCGCTGGGGACGCAATATATCGACCAGGTCTATGCCGGCCAGCCGGTGACCATGCGCTTCTCCGCCTTCAATCAGCAGACCACGCCGGAGGTAAAGGGCGAGGTGACGATGGTCGCGCCCGACATGGTCACCAATGAGCGCACCGGGCAGAGTTTCTATCCGCTGCGCATCAGGCCCGATCCGGAGAGCCTGGAGAGGCTCGGCGACTTGTCGCTCTATCCCGGCATGCCGGCGGAAGTGTTCATCAGGACCGGCGAGCGCTCCGTCATGTCCTATCTGCTCAAGCCGCTGACCGACCAGGTCTACCACGCCTTCCGCGAGCCCTGACGGCAACTAAGGGGCCGTGATCATGGCTTCGGGGGGTTGGCCTGAGCCGGCTTGAAGACTATATGGACGGTGCAGAACCCGGGTTCGGCACCCTTCGGGCTCGTCGCGCAGAGCGCCGGGAGCCCTTCAACCCCGAGATGTCGGCTCGTATCGCCTCCGCCCTGCGGGGGCACTCGAAATCGTCAACAAAGGTCAGGAACAGAATTTGCAGGTTATCGTCAGAGACAACAATGTCGATCAGGCGCTTCGGGCGCTGAAGAAGAAATTGCAGCGCGAGGGCGTGTTCCGCGAGATGAAGGCCCGGCGCGCCTATGAGAAGCCGTCCGAGAAGCGGGCGCGCGAAAAGGCCGAGGCCGTGCGCCGCTCCCGCAAGCTGGCGCGCAAGCTCGCCCAGCGCGAAGGGCTATTGCCCAAGGCGAAGCGGAAGACGCCGCAGCGGCGCGCTGCCTGAACACAGGCGATAGGCAATCGGCAGTAGGCAATAGGCAGTCGGAAAGATCGAAATCCTGAAGCAGAGCACCGCCTGCTTCCACTGCCGACCTGCCGATTGCCCCCTTAACGTCTCGCTTCCACCGCATCCCAGAACAGCGCCGCGATGTCGGCGCCGCCGAAGCGCTTCACCTCGCGCACGCCGGTCGGCGAGGTGACGTTGATCTCCGTCAGATAGTCTCCGATCACGTCGATCCCGA
>CAYYZC010000538.1:0-1600 GCA_964475605.1 uncultured Chelativorans sp. | reverse complement strand
CGGTCGTCTGCGGCCCGATCACGCCGTCGACGGCAATTCTGTGTCCGTGCACGACGAGGCGGCTCTGAAGCCAGGCTTCAAAGGTCATGGCATGTCCTTTCCCCCGGCAGGGCCGGGTGATCTGGAGAGGTCAGGTTGTGGTGGAGGTCAGAGCGCCTGCGGAACCACCGCGACGCTCGCGAATTCTCTTAGAGATCAGGCAGGAGATAATCCGATGAAGGGCATCATACTCTGGCTGATGGGCGTCCCGCTCATCGTGATAATTCTGCTGTATGTCTTGGTGTTCTGATCGAGACGGCTAGAGGTCGGCCGCGTAGATCCAGAGCGCGTCCAGTTGCTCAGGGTCGAATTCCAACGCCCCGGCAAGCTGGACGACGAGCGGATGGTCACGCTCGTAGCAGGTCGCCCACTTCCATTCGATCATCGCCGCGGCACGTTCGGCGTCGTCCTCGATGGTGAGGATTTCCGCCTCGATGTCCGCCTCGTCCATGCCGAGCTGCAGCATCATCAGGCGGAGCTGGCGCGGAGAGAGGGCGAGGAAAGCGGGAGGCGGCGGCTCGTAAGCCGCGATCTCCACGTCCCCGCCAAGCAGCGCATCCCAATCATCGGGTGTATCGGCCGCGGAGAGGATAACCGCGCCTGCCTCCTCTGTCATCACCTCGGCCGCGAGGTGCTCCTCATTGGCATAGCGAGCCGACAGGATCGTATAAGTCATGGTCGCAGCTCCTCCACGGTCAGAATGGAGCGTGCCGCCCCGCCCCAAAAACGGCTCGCGCCGTTGCCGTTGAGACGCGCCGTCGCGGAAATGTTGGGGCCGGCCCGGACGCTGAACGTCTTGCTTCCTGTGCCTCCGGCTGCATAGGCGCACATCGCTGCGACGCTAACGATGGTTCCAGCCGTATGAACTGTCTGGTGGCCGACGCCGCGCACTGTCGTACCCTCGAAAAGTGCTGCGGTGATGCCGGCAATGATGTTGACCGTGCCAACGGCGCTAAAGCGGAGCCTGATGATGCTGTCGGCATGCTTGATCGTGTAGGGCACGGAGATGATCTGCGTCCCCTCCGACGAGCCCGGCAGCGTGTCATCAAAGGGGATGACATCGGTGAGGCTGGCATTGGCCGTGTATTCGCCATAGGCAAAGCCGACGAGCTTCGGCGCTGCCGCCGCCGGCAGCCCGCACACCACCTGCTTGACGCCGGCCGAGAAGCTCACCGCATTGCCGGCCCCGTTCGTACCGTCGAGGACTGTGACAATCTCCAGATCGTTGCCGACGACATATTTGACGACGGCCGACAACCATTCGGTCGGGACATCGACATTGCGGATCTGTGCCCAGGTCGTGTCGCCGGTGCTCAGGAACGAGCCGAACGAATTATAGCCCGTCACCGCGCCGGCAAGGTCGATGTCGCCGCTGCCTGTCGTGGTCGATGTCTCGGCGACATTGTCGCGAAGCTTGAAGGCCATCAGCGGCGCTCCTCGATGCGGTATTGCTTGGACCAGAGGTCGAAAAAGGGCTGCGAGATCGGCGTCAGCTCGCTCATCAGGCCCCAGATCGTGTCGCGCTCCAGATACGTGCTTTGGGGATCGAGCATGAACAGCA
>CAYYZC010000537.1:0-1614 GCA_964475605.1 uncultured Chelativorans sp. | reverse complement strand
CGCCGGAGATCATCGGCCGCCGCACCCGCGAGGCGGAACTGATCTTCGACGGCAAATACCGGAGCAAGCCCACGGGGAGCGTGGTCGACGTCCGCTGGTATCAGGAAGCACTCGACCGGCTCTGGTTCTACGACGGCCCTATCGACGGCATCCACGGCCGCCAGACCACCGACGCCGTGAAGGCCTTCCAGAAGAGCCGGGGCCTTGTCGTGGACGGCATTGTCGGGCCGGTGACGAAAGCCGCTCTGCTCGCCGCGCTGGTGCCTCCCGCGCCGCCGCCTCCGGACGATCCAGGTCCAACTGTTTCGTCTTTGGAAACAGTTCCCCTGAGCTGGTGGCAGCGCTTCTGGCGCTGGCTGTTCGGGCTCTGACCGATATCGGGATTCCGATATCGCCTCCATTCCCGCGTCGCGGGATGCCGGCCCGGCGAAGGGCAACAACGGAGAACCACATGGCACTGTCCCATCGCAACGCGACCTACGTTGGCGAGGCCGCGGCTCCCCCTCTGGATCTGATGACTGTGCTGAAGCACGGCGATGTGAATGGTAGCAAGCTGATCGACATGATCGACCGGGCCCGACGCATCGCCGATGCAATCGCTGGCGGCGTTCCACAGCCGGCCGGATCGTCAGACGTCGCGTCGACCGCGGGCGGTCTCATCGGGCGCCTCCGCGCTCATTTCGATGCTGAGTCGGACGCGCTCGAAGCGCTGTCCCGCGAACTGCGTCGCGTCGAGAACTCATTGGGCCTCCCAATCACGGACGGCGCTCAGATGGTCGGAAGCAACCTCGGCGGCTGATCCTCACCCCACCCCATCACTTCGGACAGGGCCGCCTTCGGGCGGCCTTTCCGTTTCTGAAAGGACACGCCCATGGCACTCCCCATCATCCCCATCCTGACGGCAGTGGTCGGGACGATAGCCCGCGCCAAGGGGCCAGCGGCAAAGGCTAAGGCTGCCGGTGCTGCCGGCGTCGTTATTGCTGCCGGCCAGCCCATCGTCGACGCCTTTGTGAAGGGCTTCGGCGAAGGCGCCTTGCCTCAGGTCGAGCAGCTCGGCGTCATTGTCGGCACCGCCGTTGCCGGCTGGATTGTCGGCTACGCCATGGTGTGGCTGTCCCCGGCCAATAAGCCGAAGGTCTGATCCGGTGGCGGAAGTGGACCGGGAGCTCGGCGCCCTCGATGCCCGTCTCGCCCACGTCGAGAAAAGCGTGGACAGCATGGAGCGGAAGCTCAGCGAGGTCCACGACGCCATCGTGACGGCACGGGGGCAATGGAAGGCGCTGGTGTTCCTTACCGGCGCTGCCGCCACCCTCGGCGGCCTGATCGTTGCGTTTCTTGCGTGGCTCTGGCCGCGCCCCTAACCCCCCTCGAAAGGACACGCCCATGCTCCGCCGCACCTTCGCGCCGGTCGTCGTCGCTACTCTCCTCGGCGCGGCCATTCTCGGTACGACACTTGTCACGCCAGTCGGCAGCAAGTCCGACATGGCCGGCCCCACGGTGCTCCTAACCGTCATCGGCGGCAGCGGCTCCGGCGTCGTTCTCCCCGGCGGCTACATCCTCACCGCAGCTCATGTTGCCGGCGTGTCTCCCGGTGCCATCCAGGTCACCAACGAC
>CAYYZC010000536.1:0-1617 GCA_964475605.1 uncultured Chelativorans sp. | reverse complement strand
AGGGGCATCCATGATCCTCGACGCCATCACGCTGTCGGTCATCGAGGCCGGGCTGCAGCAGGTCTGCGACGAGATGGACCTGGCCTTCTCGCGCTCCGCCTTCTCGCCGATCATCGCCGAGGCCAATGACCGCTCCGACGGCATCTACTCGGCCGTGGACGGCTCGCTGATCGCGCAGGGGATCGGGGGCCTGCCGGTCTTCGTCGGCGTGATGCAGTATTCGACCCGCGTGCTGATCGAGATGATCGCCGACGGGCGCTGCTTGCCGCCGCAGGAGGGCGACGTCTATATCGTCAACGATCCCTATCTCGGCGGCACCCATCTGATGGATGTGCGCTTCGCCATGCCGGTGTGGCGGGACGGGCGCATCTTCTGCTGGCTCTCCAATACCGGACACTGGCCCGATGTCGGCGGCGCGGTGCCGGGGGGCTTCTCCGCCTCGGCGACCTCGGTCGAGCAGGAGGGGCTGCGCCTGCCGCCGGTCAAGCTCTTCAAGAAAGGCCGGCTCGACCCCGAGATACTCGCCATCATCACCTCAAACATCCGCATCGCCGAGCAGCGCATCGGCGACATCAAGGCGCAGGCGGCCGCGCTCCATGTCGGGCGCGAGCGGCTGTTCGAGCTGCTCGACCGCTATGGCGACGACACGATCGTCGCCGCGATCGGCGAACTGCGCCGCCGTGCCGCGCAGCAGATGCGCGCGCGCATCGCCGAGATCGCCGACGGGACCTATGAGGGCGAGGCTTTCGTCGATTCGGACGGCGTCGTCGACGAGCCGCTGCGGATCGCGCTCAGGCTGGAGAAGCGCGGCGAGACTCTCACCTTCGACTTCTCCGGCTCCAGCCCGCCCTGCATCGGGCCGATGAACTCTGTGCTGGCGACGACCCACTCCTCCGTCTATCTCGCCATGCGTCACATCTTCCCCGACGTTCCGCTGAGCGCCGGCGCCTTCGAGCCGCTGGTGATCCGGCGCCCGGAAGGCACCTTCCTAGACGCGCATTATCCGCGCCCCGTCTCCGGCTGTGCGGCCGAGGTCTCGCAGCGCATCGCCGAGGCGGTGTTCGCGGCCATGGTCAAGGCGCTGCCGGACAGAGTGACGGCGGCGCCCGCCGGCTCGAGCGGCAATTTCAGCCTCGGCGGCCACGACCCGGTGCGCGGCCGCAACTTCGTGCTCTATCAGCTCTCCGGCGGCGGCTATGGCGGCAATTCCGGCCATGACGGCCTGTCCAACGGCTGCTCGACCATCGGCATCTCGAAATCGCCGCCGGTCGAGATCATGGAGCAGCTCTATCCGGTCCTCTACCGCCACTACCAGCTCCGCGAGGGCTCGGGCGGCGCAGGGCGGCAGCGCGGCGGCCTCGGCCTCGATTACGAGATCGAGCTCCTGCGCGGCGAGGCGCGGGCCTCCTTCGTCATGGACCATGGCCGCTTCGGCCCGCCCGGGGCGCTGGGCGGCGGCGACGGCGCCGTCAACGCCGTCACCGTCTGGCGCAACGGCGAGGCCCATGTGCCGGCACATCTTTCCAAGGAGCAGGACATCCCGATGCGGGCTGGCGACCGGGTGCGGGTCGGCACGCCGGGCGGCGGCGGCTATGGCGACCCGTTCGCGCGCGATCC
>CAYYZC010000535.1:0-1621 GCA_964475605.1 uncultured Chelativorans sp. | reverse complement strand
TGCCCGCAAAAGCTCTTCTCTAGGCGGCGGCCCGCTGCGCCACAAGCCGGATTGCAATCGTCGGTTGGCACGCTACGTTGCCCTTGATGAAGCTGCAGCCGGCGACCTCCCAGGACATATCCAAGCTGATCGTGCGTGTCGCGACCCGCGACCGTGCCGCGCTCGAGCTGCTCTATCACCATACCAGCGCGAAACTTTTCGGCATCTGCATGCGTGTCTTGAACGACAGGGCGGAGGCGGAGGAGGCGTTGCAGGACGTCTTCGTGAAGATCTGGACCAGGGCGGATCGCTACGCGGTCTCCGACCTCAGCCCCATCACCTGGCTTGCCGCGGTCGCACGCAACCACTGCATCGATCTCGTCAGGGCGCGCCGGCAGCCGGCGACGACGCTCGACGATGCCGTCGAACTGGCCGACGATCGTCCGGGCCCCGAGGCGCAGGCGATCGCCGGCAGCACGCGCCAGCGGATCGATTCGTGCCTGGACGAGCTTGACAGCGATCGTGCGGCGGCGGTCCGCGGCGCCTATCTCGGCGGCGACAGCTATGCCGAACTCGCGGCGCGCCACCGCGTGCCGCTCAACACGATGCGTACATGGCTGCGGCGCAGCCTGATGAAACTGAAGGAATGCCTCGAGAGATGACGCATCTCGACGAAGACGGACCGGGACTGGAAGGCGACGACGCGCTCGCCGCCGAATATGTCCTGGGCGTCCTGCCGGCGGAGGAAAGGCAGACGGTTGCCGCGCGCATCGCGCGGGAGCCGGCCTTCGCTCGCCTCGTCGAGGCATGGGAGGAGCGTCTTTCGCCGATCAATGCCGGCTATGAGGAGCACGCGCCGCCGCCCGGCGCGCTCGCCGCGATCCAGTCGCGCCTCTTCGCCGAGCCGCAGGCGGCCCGCTCGCCCGGCTTCTGGAGCAGCCTCGCCTTCTGGCGGGGCCTGTCGGCCGCCGCCCTGGCCGGCCTGCTTCTCCTGATCGCGCTGCCCTTCATTCGTCCCGAGCCGGCGGTCGCGCCGGCCGAGCGCCTCGTCGCCTCGCTGAGCGCCGAGGACAGCGACGTGCGCTATGTCGCCGTCTATGACGGCGCCTCGGGCGAGATCGCGCTTTCCCATCTGTCGGGGGAGCATGGCCCGGATCGCGATTTCGAGCTCTGGGTGATCGCCGGTGACGAGCCGCCCGCCTCGCTCGGCCTCGTTCCGGGCGGCCGGACGGTGAGCCTGCCCGCCGGCCAGGGCCTGCGAGAGAAGATCGAGGCCGGCTCGCTCTTCGCCATCAGTCTCGAGCCCGCCGGGGGTTCCCCGACCGGCGCGCCGACCGGGCCGGTCGTCGCCACCGGCGATCTGCGCGCCATCTGACGCCGCTCAACAAACCGTGATCTCCGAAACTGGGCTTCGACGGCTCTCGTATCTCCCTGCGTCCACGCCCCAAACGGCACAACAGGGAGAATAACCAGAATGCGCAAGATCCTTTCCACCGTCGCCGCCGCGGCCTTCGCCGCGACCGCCTTCACGACCGTCGCGGTCGCACAGGACAATCCCGAGGTCGGCGGTGCGCCCATGTATGCCGACAAGACCATCGTCGAGAACGCGATGAACTCGGCCGACCACACCACCCTCGTCGCC
>CAYYZC010000534.1:0-1628 GCA_964475605.1 uncultured Chelativorans sp. | reverse complement strand
TACCTTAAATCCGCAAATAGATAAATAAAAAGAGCCGAAATAGGCCTGAATTTATTGGATTCAGGCTTTTCCGGCTCATTTTTTTTCACTTATTTAGATGATACCACTCAGATAAATAAGTTGGCATGAAAGTAACCAATTCATCAGAAAAAATCACACCCTTTGGCGGCTTTAATTTTGTTTTCAATTCGTTTAAAGATTCCGGCCTTCCGGATCTGATAGATAATCAGCTGGGGATGAGGGTAAAGACCTTCGGCTTTTCCTATAGCGATATTTTCACCAACCACCTTGCCATCTATTTAAACGGAGGGGACTGTACAGAGGATGTCAATGACCATCTCAGGGAACATCTGCGCAATGTCAGGGGTATTCAGGTGTGCAGTGCGGATACCATCCTCCGGGGCATCAAGGAACTGGCCACTGCTACCGAAGTCTTTGAAAATCCTGTTACCGGGGTAAAGCACGGCTTCAACCTGAATCCTAAACTCAATGACTTACTGGTAAAGGCATTAAAGCTGACCGGCCAGCTCAGGGAAAACAAACGGTATGACCTTGACTATGACAACCAGGTCCAGCCGACAGAGAAATACGATGCTGGAATGACTTATAAAAAGACATACGGCTACCAGCCGGGAATAGCCTCCATAGACAACATGCCGGTATACCTGGAGGGCAGGAACGGAAACAGTCCGGCAAAATACCTTCAGGCAGAGACGCTGGAAAGGGCGTTTGCCAGCCTGGCCGGTAACCGGATCAGCATAGGCAGGTTCAGGGCCGATTCGGCTTCTTACCAGAAAGAGGTAGTGGACATGGTGGAACAGAACTGCAGGTCTTTTTACATCAGGGCAAACCGATGTGCAAAGATGGATGGGATGATCGGATCTGTCCCCGAAGGGGACTGGGAGAAGACCCGCCTGGGCATCCAGGAGATGGAGGTGGCCGACATCCCCGGTTACAGACCGTTTGGCGGGGACAACCCCTACCGGCTGGTCATCAGCAGGATAAAGAGAAGGGATGCACAGACCGATATGTTCAGCGGTGGGGCCTATACCTACAGGGGCATCCTGACCAATGACTTGGAGAGTCCCAATAAGGAAGTGGTGGCCTTCTATAATGCCAGAGGGGAAAGCGAGCGGATTTTCGATGTGATGAACAACGACTTCGGTTGGGCCAAAATGCCCTGCTCTTTTTTATCGGAGAATACCGCCTTTATGATCATGACGGCCATCTACGCCAATTTTTACAGTTACCTGGTCGGAGAATATTCCAAAAAGCTTTCCTGGCTGAAACCCAACTATAGGCTGAAAAAATTCATCTTCCGTTTCATAACAGTGGCGGGGAAATGGATCAGGACGGGAAGAAACTATGTGCTCAAGCTATATACCGAAAAGGACTACTCGCCTTTATTGACCTAAAGCCAAATAAGCAACCGTGCAACCTGTTGAAAATCAATAACATTACAGGGAAGCTATGTCTTAGCCTGCCAGAAAACGACAAAAAAACCGGAAAAACCTCCTCTGTACCAGTTTGGCCCAGCAATTCACACTGACTACTTCCCGGCACCCGGTCAGTAACGACCCAAAAGGGACAAAAATAAAAGCAAAATGGTTGCTATATTTAATCTTTAA
>CAYYZC010000533.1:0-1630 GCA_964475605.1 uncultured Chelativorans sp. | reverse complement strand
ACACCGCCTCGCCGCCGAACGGCGTCTCGCCGGCCATCTGGAGCGCGAAGCCGCTTTCCTGCCGGAACAGCACCGAGGTGGTGAGGAAGCCGAAGCCGAAGAGGGCGAAGGGCACCATCAGCGCGAGCACGGTCAGCGGCGAGCGGCGCTCGAGCACGATCAACGCCGCCGCCGAAACGGCGATCGTCGCGAGTTGGAACCTCGCGTCGAAGACGAGGATCGAGGCCGCGAGCCAGACGAGGCAGACGGCGATCTTGGCGAGCGGATGAAGCCTGCTCAGCATCGGCAGCACTCCAGCCAGCGGAGAAGGGGAAAGATCGTCGGCTCCTCCAGCCCGGCCCGCCGCAGCAGCTCCGGATCGGCGAGCAGTTGCCGCGTCGGCCCGTCGGCGACGAGCGCTCCGTCGGCGACGATCAGCGCGCGGGGGCAGGTCTTCAGGGCGAAATCGAGGTCATGGGTGATGACGAGGACCGCATGGCCGCTTGCCGTCAGCTGCGCGACCTCGCTCTCCAGCGCCGTCTTTCCGGCGCCGTCGAGCCCAGCGGTCGGCTCGTCGAGGACGAGGAGCGGGCGGTTCCGGCCTGCCGTCAGGCTCGCCAGCGACAGGCGGCGCTTCTGGCCCTGTGAGAGTTCGAATGGATGGCTACCGGCAAGCTCGTCCAGGCGCCACTCGGCCAGCACCCGTCCGGCCTCTTCGGCATTTGCGTCCGGCGGCAAGGCCGACAGCAGCTCGTCGCGGACCGATCCGGTCAGGAACTGATGCTCCGGGTTCTGGAACGACATGCCGCCCATCTCGCCTGATCGGCGGCCGGCTTTCAGTCGCAGCAGTCCGGCGAGCGTTGCGCCGAGCGTCGTCTTGCCGGCGCCGTTCGGCCCGAGCAGGGCAACGGTTTCGCCGGCAGCGATGCACAGCGACACGTCGCGCAGGACGACAGACCCGAAGAGCGGTGCGCAATCGGCATGCGACAATACCGCGACAGGCTCGGCAGTCTCGTATGGCTCGGGCGAGGGGGCGACGTGACGGGCCGCGAAGGTCCACGCCACGCGCCTCGCCGCGGCCCGCGGCTCCGGCGCCAGCCGGTCGATTGCTGCAAGCGCTTCTGCCAGGGTTAGCGGCGGCACCGGCAGATCTATACCGGCTTCCGACAGTTTCGTATCGAGCCCGACGGCGAGCGGCAGCCTGACGCCCATCGCGGCAAGCCGGTCGTGCATGCAGCGGAAAAGGCGCCGAGGCTCGCCTTCGCCTGTGAGCTGCCCTTGCCCGTCGAGCACGGCCACGCGGTCGATCGAGGCGATCAGCGCGTCGACCTGATGGTCGACGACCAGCGTCGCCCGCTCGCCCTGTTCGGCCATCAGCAGCGCCCGCAGGCGCGAGGCGGCGGCTGGCGCAAGATGCGCCGTCGGCTCGTCGACGACATGCAACGGCGCGTCCTGCGCGATCAGCGCCGCAAGCGCCACGAGCTGCTTCTCGCCGCCGGAGAGCGTCATCGTCCGGCGCGCATGCTGGCCGGAGGGAAAGTCGACGCGGGCGAGCGCTGCCGCGACCCGCGCCTCGATCCGGCATGCGGGCATGCTCTGGTTCTCCAGCGCGAAGGCGACCTCGTCGGCGACCGTCATGCCGCACAGCGTC
>CAYYZC010000532.1:0-1636 GCA_964475605.1 uncultured Chelativorans sp. | reverse complement strand
GAAGCCGGTGGTGAAGGGATTGCACTTGGCGATCGCCGCCGCCGCCACCGCCGCCAGCGCCACCGGCGGCGTGATGTAGGACAGCATGCCCCAGTACAGGATGAACAGGTGGCTCGCGATCGGGTCGAGCCCGCCGCGGATCAGCGCCGGTCCGAGCACGATCGCCAGGAAGATGTAGCAGGCGCTGACCGTCATCCCCATGCCGAGGATGAAGCTGGTGATCGCGCCGAAGAACAGCAGCAGGTAGATGTTGCCGCCGGCGAACTGCAGCAGCTCGCGGCTGAACGCGCCGCCGACCCCGGTGTAGGAGAGCGCCCCGACGATCAGGCCGATGCCGACCAGAATGCCGACGATGTTGGCGATCGTCTTGGTCGCGTCGACGATCAGCGCCGCCGCGTCGCGCAGCCCGAACCGGTTCTTCCGCCGCAGCATCGCCGTCAGGACGAGGATCGCCGTGGCGTAGTAGGGCGCGAACGCCTCGATCCCCATGAACAGCAGCATGTAGACGAGCACGACGAGGCTGAAGAGGTAGTACCAGCCGTCCTTCAGCACCTCCCAGAGGTTCGGGATCTCCGATGCCGGCTGACCCTGCAGGTTGTGCCGCGCCGCGAAATTGTCGACCTGCAGCAGCAGCGCCAGATAGTACAGCACTGCCGGCACCAGGGCGGCGATCATCACCGTGGCGTAGGGGATGTTCAGGAACTCGGCCATGATGAAGGCGACCGCCCCCATCACCGGCGGCATCAGCGCGCCGCCGGTCGAGGCGCACGCCTCGACCGAGGCGGCGTAGACCGCCGGATAGCCGGTCCGCTTCATCGTCGGGATCGTGATCTGCCCGGTCGTCACTACGTTCGAGATGACGCTGCCCGAAAGCGAGCCGAAGAAGCCGCTGGAGAGGATCGCCACCTTGGCCGGCCCGCCGCGCGAGCGCCCCATCAGCGCCGTCGCGAACGCCATGAAGAACTCGCCGCCGCCGGTCACCACCAGCGCCGAGCCGAAGATCAGGAAGCCGAGCAGCAGGCTCGCCACCACCCGCATCGGCACGCCGATCATGCTCTCGGTGCCGAGCGCATGCATCCGCACCACTTCCTCGATCGGGCTCTGCGGCCCCCACAGGAACGACGGCATCGATTCCGCGAACAGCGGGTAGGCGAAGAAGAAGGCGCAGATGATGAACAGCGGCGTGCCGCCGCAGCGCCGCACCCCTTCCAGGGCGAGCGCGCAGACGATGCCAGCGATCACCGTCGCCGTCGGCGGGGCGATGATGTCCCACCCCTCCTGCACGATTCGGCCGCCGTTCCACGCCAGATAGAAGCCGGTCCCGAGCGTCAGCGCCGCCAGCAGCCAGTCGTACCAGGGCACATGGTGCGCCGCGCCCTTGTGCGCCGGATAAATCACGAACACCAGCGACAGGAAGATCGCCATGAGCGCGTAGAAGTACGCCGTGTCGATGAACAGCAGGCCGAACGCCTGCAGATTGAAGATCTGGTTGATCGCCACGAGATTGCCGATCGTGCCGAGCACGAGCAGCACCCAGTAGGCCGCGCCGCGGATCCGGTCGGGATCGCCGCCGCCGAAGCCCTCGCTCTCGTACCCGCCCGGCGTCGTCGCCGCGCTCTCCTCTCTCCCCGTCATG
>CAYYZC010000531.1:0-1638 GCA_964475605.1 uncultured Chelativorans sp. | reverse complement strand
CCTGTCGGTGCGGCAATCGCCACCGAGGACGGCAGCGTCTTCACCGGCGCCAATATCGAGATCGCGTCCTATCCGGAAGGCTGGTGCGCCGAGACCACGGCACTCGGCCGCTACGTCATGGGCGGCGGCGGCAGGATCACCGACATCGCCGTGGTGGCGGAGCGGATGGCAAGGATCACGCCCTGCGGCGGCTGCCGCCAGCGCCTCGCCGAGTTCGCCGCACCCGATACGCGCGTCCATCTCTGCGACGGGACGGGAATCGTCGAGACGCTGACCATGGCCGACCTGCTGCCGCTCGGCTTTGCCGGGGATGCGCTCAAATGAGCGTGGCGGGACCCGTCCTGGAGCGCCGGCTCGGTGGATTGAAGCCGAAGATCGCGCTGGTGCTGGGCTCCGGGCTCGGCGGTCTTGCCGACGAGATCGAGGATCGCGTCCGCATTCCCTATGGGGAGCTGCCGGGCTTTCCGCGATCGGGTGTCACCGGCCATGCCGGCGAGCTGGTCGCGGGCCGGCTTGCCGGAGTGCCGGTGGTCGCGCTTGCCGGGCGTGCGCATTACTATGAGAGCGGCGATCCCGCCGCCATGCGTCCGGCGCTCGAGGCGTTGGCGGCGGTCGGCGTCGAGACGCTGATCCTGACCAACGCCGCCGGTTCGCTGCGGCCTGAAATGGGTCCGGGATCGGTGATGCTGATCACCGATCACATCAATTTCTCCGGCACCAATCCGCTGATCGGCGAAGCCACCGAACGCCGCTTCGTCGGCATGACGGAGGCCTATGACCGCTCGCTGCGCACAGCCTTCGAGGCGGCGGCCGAGAAGAGCGGTATCGAGTTGCACCAAGGCGTCTATATGTGGTTCTCCGGCCCCTCCTTCGAGACGCCGGCCGAGATCCGCATGGCGCGTGTGATGGGCGCCGACGCGGTCGGCATGTCGACCGTGCCGGAGGTCATCCTGGCACGGTTCCTCGGCCTGCGCGTCGCAGCCTGCTCGGTCGTCACCAATCTTGCCGCCGGCATGACCGGCGAGGAGCTGTCGCATCAGGAGACCAAGGACATGGCGCCCCTCGGCGGCCGGCGGCTGGCCGCCATCATCCGGGAAATGCTTGCAGGCGGATCTCTTGGGTAGGTGAGATGGTGGTAATGGCGATGCTGGCGCTCTTTCACGCCCCCCTCGGTCCTGCCGGAGATGCGGAGCGATCGCAGCGATCGATCTCCCCCCTTGTGGGGGAGATGTCCGGCAGGACAGAGGGGGGCAACCTCGCGCGCCAGACTATCCGACGGGCGGTCTGACCCATGCTCCCCCAGGAAATCATCCGCAGGAAACGCGACGGCGAGCCCCTTTCCGCCGAAGAGATCGCCGCCTTCGTCGCCGGCCTGACCTCCGGCGCCTTCTCGGAAGGCCAGGTCGCCGCCCTTGCCATGGCGGTCCTCCTCAACGGCATGGGCCGCGACGAGGCCGTGGCGCTGACGCTCGCCATGCGCGACTCTGGCACGGTGCTCGACTGGAGCGACCTGCCCGGGCCTGTCACCGACAAGCATTCGACCGGCGGCGTCGGCGACAACGTCTCGCTGATGCTGGCGCCGATCGTTGCGGCCTGCGGCGCCTATGTCCCGATGATCTCGGGCCGCGGCCTCGGCCA
>CAYYZC010000530.1:0-1643 GCA_964475605.1 uncultured Chelativorans sp. | reverse complement strand
CGAAATCCCAGGAGCGGTTCTGCTGCGCCATCAGCCGGCGCTGGAGCCGGTTGGCGAGACGGCCGACGACCCCCTGCAAATTGACGAGCTGCTTGTCGAGATAGGCGCGCAGCCGCTCGAGCTCCTCGTCGTCGCAGAGCTCCTCCGCGCCGACAGTCTCGTCGAAGGTGGTGGTGAAGACCTTGTAGTCGATCTCGCGGGCGAGGTTGGAAAGCGTCGGGTCGGGCCGGCGCGCCTCGCCCGGCGTCTCGGCGTCGAGATCGTCGTCGGAACTGTCTTCGGCGCTGGTCTCGCTGGCTTCGCTTTCGCCCGCGTCCTGGTCGTCGGAGGAACTGTCCGACTCCTCGGCCTGACCCTGGTCGGCGCCGGAATCCTCCGTCCCGCCCTCTTCGCTCTGATCCTCGCCCTGCGGCTCCTGCTCCTCGCTGTCCTCGTTGTCGTCGCTCTGGTCCTCATCGCCGAGCTCGTCGGCCATTTCCATCGCGACCAGCATGTCGCGCACCATGCGCGCAAAAGCCTGCTGGTCGTCGAGCGAGTCCAGAAGCGTGTCGAGATTGCTGCCGGCCTTCTCCTCGATCCAGTCTCGCCAGAGACCGACCATGCGCTCGCTGCTCGGCGGCACCGGGCGGCCGGTCAGCCGCTCGCGCACCACCAGCGCCACCGCCTCCTCGAGCGGTGCATCGACGCGCTCCGTCACGCCGGCGAGATTGGCGCGGCTGTATTTGTCCTCGAGCATGGTGCCGATATTGTCGGCGATGCCCTGCATGGCGCGGCTGCCGATCGCCTCGACGCGCGCCTGCTCTACGGCGTCGAAGATCGCGCGCGCCTGCTTGCCTTCCGGCGCAAATCGGGAATGGAGGCCTATGTCGTGGCAGGCGCGCCGCAGCGCCATGGAATCGCCCAGCCCCCGCGTCACCGCGACGTCCTGCGCGCTCGGCTTGCGTGGCAGGTCGGGCAGGCGGGCGCGGTTGCCGGCCTGTGACGGCTTGTCCTTGGAGAAGGCGACCTCCATCTCCGGATCGCCGGCGATGGCGCGCATGCAGGCGGTCACCGACCGCTTCAGCACGTCGGTGTCGTTGCCTCCGGCCGGCTTGCCGCGCCTGTTGTCGCCGGGCTCAGCCATCTATGCCGTCCCGGGCGCCTGCGACTTACCCCCACCCCACACCCCTCCCCCCAAGGGGGAGGGGAATTCTGCGACGCTGGCGCCCCCCTCCCCCTTGTGGGGAGGGGTAAGGGGTGGGGGTGTCATCAGAAAAGCCCGCACGTCCGATCCTACCCCAGCACCACGTTGGCCGCGCTTTCGGGCAGGTCCTGGCCGAAGGCGCGCTGATAGAACTCGGCCACCACCGAGCGCTCCAGCTCGTCGCACTTGTTGAGGAAGGTGAGCCGGAAGGCGAAGCCGACATCGCCGAAGATCTCGGCATTTTCCGCCCACATGATGACGGTGCGCGGGCTCATCACGGTCGACAGGTCGCCGTTCATGAAGGCCGAGCGCGTCATGTCGGCGACACGCACCATCTTGTTGACGGTCTCGCGTCCCTCCGCGGTGCGGAAATGCTTGGCCTTGGCCAGCACGATCTCGACCTCCTTGTCGTGCGGCAGGTAGTTCAGCGTGGTGACGATCGACCAGCGGTCCATCTGCG
>CAYYZC010000529.1:0-1657 GCA_964475605.1 uncultured Chelativorans sp. | reverse complement strand
TGCGTCGCCAGTGCGACGGCAAGCGCGAGGCCGCCGGTGAAGAAGCCGGAGAAGGCGAAGACGCGCCAGTCGTCATTGTCGTAATAGAGGTCGACCGACGCCGGGATGAGCATTGCGAAGGACAGGTAGATCGCGAACACCGCGGCGATATGGATCGCTGAGCGGACGGCGAGATAGTGCAAGGCGGTCGCCCCCGGTTTGTGGCGCGGACCCCCGAAGCGGGCGCGGGCGCGACAGTGGCCAGTCGACGGCGATTATGCAATAGCGCTGCTTCGACAATCGCCGGAGCATGGGCCGCATGAGCAGCGTCTATATCATCCTCTTCCGCGGCGTCGGCGGGAAGACCCAGCTTCCGACCGCGCCGTTGCGCGCGGCGCTTTCGGCGGACGGCTTCGAGGATGTCGCCACCTATATCAACAGCGGCAATGCGGTGCTGCGCAGCGCAGCCCCGCGGGAGCAGGTGGTGGAGACGATCGCCCGGACCTGTTCCCGCGAGTTCGGCTTCGACAAGGCCATCTTCGCGGTGACGCCGCGGGAATGGCACGAACTGATTGCCGGGAACCCGTTCCCGCAGGCCGTCGCGACGCCGAAATTCCTCCATGCGGCGGTGCTGGACAGCGAGCCTGCACGGAATCGCCTCGAGGCGCTGAGGCAGGTGGCGAGCGGCAACGACCGCATCGAGATCGTCGGCCGCGTCGCCTATCTGCATACGCCCGACGGCTTCGGCCGCTCGAAGCTCGCCGAGCGCTTCGATGCGGGCATCGGCGTGACCAACACGGCGCGCAACTGGAACACGGTGGTCAGGCTGGCCGAGATGGCTGCCGAACGCGAGCAGGGCTGAACCGCGAGCGCGCGGCGAGAAAAGATTTGCTTTCCGGCCCGAACAGGGCCATATGCGCATCGCGAGGCGCATGGGTCGGCATTGCCGGCTTTCTCAGATGAGACCGGTTGCGTCCGACGTTTTCCCTTCCGATCAGATGTGACGGCGAGCGGCGAACGAAGCCCGCCGCCATCAGGCTGCGGGTACGACAGCGCAGCCGAGCGGACGAGGTCCGCCGCCTTGTCGTTTCCCAATGGCTTGCGCCGCGGATTGCGCTCCGTGGTGCGATATCGCGGGCGCTGTTCCCGCGCGAAAGAAGATAGATCTTGAATACGAACGACAATATCGATTCGGGCTTTGCCGCGCTCGGCATTTCGGGCGCGCTGCTGAAGAGTGCGGCAAATGCCGGCTTCGTCGAGCCCAAGCCGATCCAGACGCAGGCGATCCCGCCGCAGCTCGAAGGGCGCGACATTCTCGGTATCGCCCAGACCGGATCGGGCAAGACGGCGGCCTTCAGCCTGCCGATCCTGACCGCCATCAAGTCGCTGGGCGCAAAGCGCGGTCCCCGAACCTGCCATGCGCTGATCCTGGCGCCGACGCGCGAGCTTGCCGTGCAGATCGAGGAGACCATCCGGGCCCTGTCCAAGGGGCTCCACATATCGAGCGCCCTGGTGCTGGGCGGCGTGTCGCGCGGCAGCCAGGTCAGGCGGATGGCGCAGGGCGTCGACGTGCTGGTCGCCACGCCGGGCCGGCTCATCGACCTCGTCCGCGAGGGCGAGATCGTGCTGTCGCAGACGCGCTGGCTGGTGCTCGACGAGGCCGACCGCATGCTCGACA
>CAYYZC010000528.1:0-1661 GCA_964475605.1 uncultured Chelativorans sp. | reverse complement strand
TTCCACGCCGAGCCGGTCGCCTTCGCCGCCGACCAGATCGCGCTCGCCATCTGCGAGATCGGCGCCATCGCGCAGAGGCGCATCGCGCTGCTGGTCGATCCGGCGCTCTCCTACGGGCTGCCGGCCTTCCTGGCGAAGAGGCCGGGGCTCAATTCCGGCCTGATGATCGCCGAGGTCACCTCTGCCGCGCTGATGTCGGAGAACAAGCAGATGTCGCACCCCGCCTCCGTCGATTCGACGCCGACCTCGGCCAATCAGGAGGACCACGTCTCCATGGCCTGCCACGGCGCGCGCCGGCTGCTGCAGATGAGCGACAATCTCGCCGGCATCGTCGGCATCGAGGCGCTGACCGCGGCACAGGGGATCGAGCTGCGCGCGCCGCTCGTCACCAGCCCCGAACTGCGCAAGGCGCTGTCGGCGATCCGCGCCGTCGTGCCCGGCCTCGAGGAGGACCGTTATCTCGCCGGCGACCTGGAAGCGGCTGCCGATCTCGTCGCCTCCGGCGCACTCGCCGCTTCGGTGTCGCAGGGAATCCTGCCGGAACTGGTGATCTGACATGGAGATTGTCGGGGAGATGATCGGGATCAGGCGCGGTTCGTCGCCCATCATCCTCGGCTTCCCGCATGTCGGGACCGAAGTTCCGCCCGCGATCCGCGACCGGCTCAACAGCAATGGCCGCCTGCTCGCCGACACCGACTGGCATGTCGACCTCCTCTATGACGGCCTGCTGGAGGGCGCGACGACGGTCGCGGCCCGTTTCCACCGTTACGTCATCGACGCCAATCGCGACCCGTCCGGAGCGAGCCTCTATCCCGGCCAGAACACGACCGGACTGATCCCGGCGACCGATTTCGACGGCGCGCCGATCTGGAAGGACGGGCTGGAACCGACCATCGCCGATATCGACGAACGGCTCGCGGCCTATCACGCGCCCTATCACGCCGCGCTTGCCGGCGAGATCGCGCGGGTCAAGGCGCTGCACGGCGTCGCCATCCTTTATGACTGCCATTCGATCTGTTCGCATATTCCCTTTCTCTTCGAGGGAACGCTGCCCGATCTCAATATCGGCACCGATATGGGCCGGAGCTGCGACGCACGGATCGAGGACGCCGTCTTCACGGCCGCCGCCGAGGCGGAGAGCTACACCAGGGTGCTCAACGGCCGTTTCAAGGGCGGCTGGACGACCCGCCACTACGGCCGGCCCGAGACGGGCGTCCATGCGATCCAGATGGAACTCGCCCAATCGACCCATCTCGCAACGGAGGCGCCGCCCTTCGCCTACGACCCGGAGAAGGCGGGGCGCCTGCGGGTGCATCTTGGCGAGATCCTGCGGCGCATCGCCAAGCTCGCGCCAGAACTGGGGAAACCGACATGACCGACCGCCGCCACAATGTCCGCGACGTCCGCGCGCCGCGCGGCACCGAGCTCAACGCCAGGAGCTGGATGACCGAGGCGCCGCTGCGCATGCTGATGAACAACCTCGATGCCGAGGTGGCGGAGAACCCGCACGAGTTGGTCGTCTATGGCGGCATCGGCCGGGCGGCGCGGAGCTGGTCCGATTTCGACGCCATCGTGGCATCGCTCAAGGAGCTGGAGGACGACCAGACGCTGCTCGTCCAGTCCGGGAGGCCGGTCGGCGTCTTCCGCACCCACAGGGATGC
>CAYYZC010000527.1:0-1678 GCA_964475605.1 uncultured Chelativorans sp. | reverse complement strand
ATCATGCGGCAAAATGGCAGGATTGCGGGGTTGCTGCTGGTCGGCATGCTGGCGCTGGCGGGATGCCAGAGTGCGGGCGTCGACGCGATCGAGACGACCTCGCTCGGTGCAAGGGCAGGCGCGCCGGGCATGACGGAGCTTGCTTCGGGAAAGGCCCATTTCCGCGCCGCCAATTACGGGCTCGCCGAGAAGCATTTCCGCAAGGCGGTCGAACTCAGCAGCGGCAATGCGGAGGCCTGGATGGGGCTCGCCGCCGCCTATGACCAGCTCGGCCGGTTCGACTTCGCCGATCGCGCCTACGAGCAGCTCGTCAGGCTTGCCGGAAGGCGGGCGGAAGTCGTCAACAATATGGGCTATTCGCAATATCTGCGCGGCAACGAGGCGAAGGCGCGCGCGCTCTATGCGGAGGCGCGCGCCGTCACGAGCGACACCACGCTCGTCGACGCCAATCTGGCCTTGCTCGATAGCTGACGGTCAGGGCCGGTCCGTCTGCGGATCGCGCTCCGACGGGTCCCGCCGCCCCTGCGACCGCGCATCGAGGCCGTGCCGGTAGATGCGGGTCAGCACGTTGCGCGCCATCCGCGCCCGCTGCTCGGTGAGTCCGGCCAGCACGAAGCCGCCGATCGTCGCCGGGCAACCCTCGTCATTGTCCCAGACCATCCAGGTTCCGGCGCTCTCCTTCAAGCAGTCGAATCTGCATCGATCATCGAGCATTGCTGCCTCGCATATCGCAATCGGCGTCTCGGATGATCAATCGTCGCTGCGTGAGAACCGTTGCCTCGCAACTGGGAACATGGTGAAGGCCAAGTAAACGCGGTCAACTCGCCAGCGCCTCGACCGGCGGGCAGGCACAGACGAGATTGCGGTCTCCGCCGACATTGTCGACGCGCGATACGGGCGGCCAGTATTTCGCTGTCGACCCGTCGTCGCCGGCCGGGAAGGCGGCGGTGCTGCGGGAATAGGCGTGATGCCATTCGTCCGCCGTCACCTCGGCTGCCGTATGCGGGGCGTTGACGAGCGGGTTGTCCTCGCGCGGCCACTTGCCGTCGGCCACCATCCGGGCTTCGCCTGCAATGCCTGCCATGGCGTCGCAGAAGCGGTCGAGCTCGTTCTTCGGCTCGCTCTCGGTGGGCTCCACCATCAGCGTGCCGGCGACCGGCCACGACATGGTCGGGGCGTGGAAGCCGTAGTCGATGAGCCGCTTGGCGATGTCCTCGACGCCGATGTCGGCCTGCTCCTTGAAGATGCGCGTGTCGAGGATGCATTCATGCGCGACGCGGCCGTTGCGGCCCTTGTAGAGCACGGAATAGTGCGCCTTCAGCCGCTCGGCGACATAGTTCGCCGCCAGGATGGCGTTCTCGGTCGCGCGCGTGAGGCCCCCCGCACCCATCATGCGGATATACATCCAGGTGATCGGCAGGATCGAGGCGCTGCCGAACGGGGCGGCGGCGACCGCATGGGCGGACCCTTCGAACGGATGGCCGGGGAGGAAGGGCGCCAGATGCGCCTTGACGCCGATCGGCCCGATGCCGGGACCCCCGCCGCCATGCGGGATGCAGAAGGTCTTGTGCAGGTTCATGTGGCAGACGTCGGCGCCGATGTCGCCCGGCCGGGCGAGGCCGACCAGCGCATTCAGGTTGGCGCCGTCGAAATAGACCTGTCCGCCGTGCGAATGCAC
>CAYYZC010000526.1:0-1693 GCA_964475605.1 uncultured Chelativorans sp. | reverse complement strand
AGGGACGCGGCGATGCGGGACGCGGAGGCGGCGACGAGGCCGTTGATGCCTAGAACAAGCAGGTGATTGCGCGTGCCGGCGCGGCCGCCAGTGCGTGGAAATCCGAGAAATGTGGGCTCCGTCATCGCGACGCACCTCCCGCCACTTCAGCCGGCGCTCCCCGGCGGCCTCCAGGCAAGGTGGCGGCCTCCCGTCGCCTGCAGGTCAGCGCCGGTAATGTAGCTTCCCGCCTCCGAGCAGAACAGCAGCGCCGCTCCCGCCATCTCGGATGGCCGGCCGGCCCGCCGCATCGGGCTGCAATCCTCCTCGATCGCCTTCCAGGCCGCCGCGTCCTCGCGGCGCCACTTGTTGCGCTCGGTCGCGATCAGGCCGGGCGACAGATTGTTGATGGTGATACCGTAGGGTGCGTATTCGCGCGCGAGATTGAAGGCGAGATTGTGCTGCGCGCTCTTGAGCGCGGCGTAGACGGAGAGCACCGGCTCGGGCGCGATCTGGTTGACACTGCCGATCGTCAGGATGCGGCCGAAGCCCGCCTCTCGCATCGAGGGCAGCACCGCCTGCATCAGTTCGATCGTCGCCTTGAAGTTGACCTGGATCTGGCGCTCGACCTGCTCGGCCGTGACCTCCTCGAAAGGCGTGCGGTACTGGATCGAGGCGCAGACCACCAGCACGTCGAGCCCGCCCAGCACGCGGCGCGCTTCCCCGACGCAGCGGGTCGCCTCCCCGGCCACGGCAAAGTCCGCATCGATCGCCGCGCCGACGCGGCCGCGGGCGGTCACGGCGTCCAGCATATCCTCGGCCGCGTCGTCGCGCCCGAAGGCGATGTCGGCGGCCCGCGCATGCTGGATGGCGACGTCGGCTCCCGCCTCGGCGAATGCGAGGGCGATCTCGCGCCCGATGCTGACGCTGCCGCCGGTGACGAGGGCCTTGCGCCCCGCCATCGAGAAGCGCGCCGCCACCCGGCGTTCGTTGTCGGACTCCCCGTGTGCGGCCATCGTGCCTCCTTCGCTATTTCTTCCATACGCCGCGCGGTCCGGCCTAGGGCACCAGACGCGCGCCGGTCTCGCCGTCGAACAGATGGATCAGGTCGGCATCGACCGAAAGCCGCACCGTGTCGCCTGCCTTGACGCTCGTGCGCTCGTGCAGCGTGACGACCATCGGGTCCGGGCCGGCGTGGACGAAGAGGAGCGTGTCGGCCCCGGTCGGCTCAACCACGTCGATCGTCGCCTCGATCACGCCTCGTTCCGAAAGCCGCAGATGCTCGGGGCGGATGCCCCAGGCGACGCGCCTGCCGTCCCAGCGCTGCCGCGCGTATTCGGGCACGGGCAGCGCGATCCCACTGCCCTGGACCCGTCCCTCCTCGATCCGCCCCTCGACCACGTTCATGGCGGGAGAGCCGATGAACTGGGCGACGAAACGGTTGGCCGGGCGGTCGTAGAGGTCGAGCGGCGTGCCGATCTGCTCGATGATGCCGTCATGCATCACGACGATCTTGTCGGCCATGGTCATGGCCTCGACCTGGTCGTGGGTGACGTAGATCGTCGTGGTGCGGAGCTGCTGGTGCAGGCTCTTGATCTCGGTGCGCATCTGGACGCGCAGCTTGGCGTCGAGATTGGACAGCGGCTCGTCGAGCAAGAAAACCGCCGGATCGCGCACGATGGCGCGGCCCATCGCAACGCGCTGCCGCTGCCCG
>CAYYZC010000525.1:0-1697 GCA_964475605.1 uncultured Chelativorans sp. | reverse complement strand
ACGAAGAACATCACCTCGGAGGCGATGAACATGATCATGCCGTAGCGCAGATGCAGCGACACGACCCGCGTGTGATGCCCCTCGTGCGATTCCCTGATCGTGTCCGACCACCAGGCGAACATCGTGTAGAGCACGATCGCGACGCCGACGAAGAAGAGCCACGGCGAAGCCAGGTTGACGCCCAGCAGCGAGAACTCGTTGCCCTTCAGCGCCTGCATCCAGCCGATGCCGCCGATCGCCATGACCAGAGCGCCGATCGAGCCGGTGAACGGCCACGGGCTGGGGTCGATGATGTGGTAGTCGTGCTGCGGTTTTGCGTGTGCGTCGGCCATTCTAACCCCCGGCTCCCGGTTCGGCGTCAGTCTTGCTCTTTCCCGCCGCCGCCGCGAACGGCGTTTCCTGCGCGTCCTGCGCGGCGGGATAGAAGGTGTAGGAAAGCGTGATCGTGTGGATGTTCTTCATCTCGGGCACGTCGACGATGGCCGGATCGACATAGAAGACGACCGGCATGTCCATGCTCTCGTTCGGCTGCAACTCGGTATCGGTGAAGCAGAAGCACTCGACCTTCATGAAATAGGCGCCGGCGATCTGCGGCGTGACGTTGAAGCTGGCGCGCCCGGCGGTCGGCTTCGAGAAGACGTTCTTCGCCTCATAGGCGACCTGCGTCGTCTCGCCGATCCTGAGCTCCACCTCGCGCTGCTTCGGCAGGAACTGCCAGGGCAGCCCCGCCGCGACATTGGCGTCGAAGCGGACCCTGATCCTGCTGTCGAGAATCGTGTCGGAATACTGCTCGACGCGCTGCGTCGTGCCGCCATAGCCGGTCACCTGGCAGAAGAGCTGGTAGAGCGGCACGGCGGCGTAGGCAGCGCCGACCATGCCGGCGAAGAAGGCCAGGCACAGCACCGCGATGGCGCGGTTGGAGCGCTCCGTCTTCCGATCCCTGTTCTGGCCGGCTTCGCTCATCTTTCCACTACAACGGGCGCACGAGGATCGCGGGACCGAACTTGACGATGGTCACCACGTAGAAGACCAGCACGATGACGCCCAGCGCCAGGCCGATCGCGATCGAGCGGCTGCGCCGCGCCTTCTTCTGCGCCTCGGTCATCTTCACCCGGTCGTCATCGGACATGATCGTCGTCACCATGCCGCGACCATCCGTGACGCCACGCTGTCGGCCAGCAGCGCAGCGAAGATCGCGAAGAGATAGAGGATGGAATAGCCGAACAGCATCTTGGCCGGCTTCATGACGGTGTCGCCCTCGTCCATCTTCCAGACCTGCCAGGAATACCAGACGAAGACCGCGCCAAGCGCGGCCGCCACGATGCCGTATCCGGCGCCGGCATGGCCGAGCGCCCAGGGCGCGACGCCGGCGAGCGCCATGACAACGCCATAGGCGAGGATCTGCCGCTTGGTCGAGGCGACGCCGGCCACGTTCGGCATCATCGGAACCCCGGCACGGCCGTAATCGCCGGACTTGAACAGCGCCAGCGCCCAGAAATGCGGCGGCGTCCACAGGAAGATGATCAGGAACTGGACGAAGCTCTCGACGCTCAGCGAGCCGGTCGCTACGGCCCAGCCGATCATCGGCGGGAAGGCGCCGGCCGCGCCGCCGATGACGATGTTCTGCGGCGTCGAGCGCTTGAGCCACATCGTGTAGATGACGGCATAGAAGAAGATCGTGAAGGCGAGCAGGGCTG
>CAYYZC010000524.1:0-1702 GCA_964475605.1 uncultured Chelativorans sp. | reverse complement strand
GGTGATCCTGGTCGCCGATCTCGAGCAGGCGGTGCCACTCGCCAACCGCATCGCGGCCGAGCATCTCGAGCTCGCCACGTCGCAGGCCGAGCGGCTGCTGCCCGGGATCCGCAATGCCGGCGCCATCTTCATCGGCAGCCATACACCCGAGGTGATCGGCGACTATGTCGGCGGCTCCAACCACGTGCTGCCGACGGCGCGCTCGGCGCGCTTCTCCTCGGGGCTCTCGGTGCTCGACTTCGTCAAGCGGACCTCGATCCTCAAGCTCGGGCCCGACCAGCTTCGCCATCTGGCCCCTGCAGCGATCGAGCTGGCGCGGGCCGAAGGACTCGACGGGCATGCCGCATCCGTCGCCGTCAGGCTGAATATCTAGGCCGGCGACATGACCAAGGTCGAGCGAGGCCCCGATCGACTGATCGACGTCGAGCTCGACGACTCGATCGGACGCTCCACGCCCGATGTCGAGCATGAGCGGGCCGTGGCGATCTTCGACCTGATCGAGGAGAACAGCTTCCGCCCGATCGGCGACGATCTCGGCGGTCCCTACCGGCTGCGCATCTCCCTCGTCGATTCGCGGCTCGTCTTCGCCATCTCGCGCGACGACGGGGCGGGCGTGGTCACGCATATCCTCTCGCTGACGCCGTTCAGGAAGATCGTCAAAGACTATTTCATGATGTGCGAGAGCTACTATCAGGCGATCCGCAGCGCCACGCCGAGCCAGATCGAGGCGATCGACATGGGCCGTCGCGGCCTTCACAATGACGGCTCGCAGACGCTGAGGGACCGGCTTGCAGGCAAGATCGAGATCGATTTCGGCACGGCGCGGCGCCTGTTCACGCTGGTCTGCGTGCTGCACTGGCGGGGCTGAGGCTTGCGCTCCGACGGGCCCGAAAGGACGCAGAAGACGCCGCACTCGGTCCTGTTCATGTGCGGCATGAATGCGATCCGCTCGCCGATGGCGGAAGCCCTGTCGCGCAACATCCTCGGACGCGACGTCTACGTCGCCTCGGCCGGGGTCCGCGCCGGCACCCGCGACCCCTTCGTCGACGCCGTTCTCGAAGAATGCGGGCTGGCGCTCGGCGAGCGCACGCCGCAGCGCCTCCAGGACCTGGAGGACGCCTATTTCGACCTGATCGTCACGCTGGCGCCGGAGGCCCATCACGCCGCGCTCGAGCTGACGCGGACGATGGCCATCGAGGTCGAGTACTGGCCGATGCCCGATCCGAGCGTCATCACCGGCGGCCGCGAGCAGATCCTCTCGGCCTATCGCGACCTGCGCACGCGGCTGGAAGAGCAGATCAGGCGCCGTTTCACCCGCCTTCCGGCCGACTGAAACGGTGCCAATATGCATGTTCACAAAGGTTGGATAATCGGATAGGTTCCGCGCGACTTTGCGGCCGGGGGCCGCGAAAGATCCTCTAGACATGGGTAACGGATGCCGAAGGAAGAAGTACTGGAGTTCCCGGGCGTCGTCACTGAACTGCTGCCGAATGCGATGTTCAGGGTGAAGCTCGAGAACGAACACGAGATCATCGCGCATACCGCCGGGCGGATGCGCAAGAACAGGATCCGCGTCCTCACCGGCGACAAGGTCCTGGTCGAGATGACGCCCTACGACCTGACCAAGGGCCGCATCACCTATCGCTTCAAGTAGCCGCCAAGCCGCCTTTTTGCCGACGGAACCGCGATGGACGCCTCCCGA
>CAYYZC010000523.1:0-1705 GCA_964475605.1 uncultured Chelativorans sp. | reverse complement strand
CAAGTTCGCCAATCTCGGCATCTGATACCGGTCGCCATCCGCGATCCATCGAAAAGCCCGCCCCGAGGCGGGCTTTTTGCTGCCGGGAAGTTGGAACGCGTGGCGCCGCTTGTCCGTTGGGCGACAGGCAACGGAGACGCGACCATGCCTGAAGACACCTATTCGCGCATGGCGATGGGCATCGCCCTCGGCGTTGCGCTCGGCGCCTCTCTCGGCGCGGCGATGGACAATGTCGCGATCGGGATCGCCATCGGCATCGCGCTGGGCGCGGCCCTCAGCCAGATTCGCAAGAGCGGAAGCTGAGTTCGCTCAGGCGCTGCGGTCGCCATGGCCGAGATCGCGCTCCGGCCAGGCGCGATCGCGCACCCGCTGCTTGAGCACCTTGGCCTCGGGAAAGCCGCCATCGCGCTTGCGCTCCCAGACCGTCTCGCCGTCGAGCGTGATCTCGAAGACGCCGCCGGTTCCCGGCACCAGCGTCACCTCGCCGAGATCGGAGCCGAAGGTGGAAAGCAGTTCCTGCGCCATCCACGCCGCCCGCAGCATCCAGTTGCACTGCGTGCAGTAGGTGATGCGGATTGCCGGAGCGGCCATGAGATGCGTCAGGCCGCGCTGAGCTTGGCCAGGGTCGCGTCGTCGACCTCGAAATTGGCATAGACGTTCTGGACGTCGTCATCGTCGTCGAGCGTGGCGACGAGCTTGAGGATCGACTGCGCGCGGTCCTCGTCGACCGGGGTCGAGGTCTGCGGCCGCCAGATCGTCTTGACCGATTCGGCCTCGCCGAGGCTGCTTTCCAGTGCCGCGGTCACGTCGCCGATATCCTCGAAGGCGCAGAGGATGACATGGCCGTCCTCGTCGGACTGGACATCCTCGGCGCCCGCCTCGATCGCAGCCTCCATCACCTTGTCGGCGTCGCCCGCCTGCGCGCCGTAGACGATCTCGCCGACCCGATCGAACATGAAGGCGACCGAGCCGGTCTCGCCCATGGCGCCGCCGGCCTTGGTGAAGGCGGCGCGCACATTGGAGGCGGAGCGGTTGCGGTTGTCGGTCAGCACTTCCACGATCAGCGCCACGCCGCCGGGGCCGTAGCCCTCGTAGCGCACTTCCTCGTAGTTCTCCGCGTCGCCGCCGGAGGCCTTGTTGATGGCGCGCTGGATGTTGTCCTTCGGCATGGATTCGGCCTTGGCCGCCTGCACGGCGAGCCTGAGGCGCGGGTTCATCGCCGGGTCGGGGGAGCCGAGCTTGGCGGCGACGGTGATCTCGCGCGCCAGCTTGGAGAAAAGCTTCGACCGCATCGCATCCTGGCGACCCTTGCGGTGCATGATGTTCTTGAACTGTGAATGGCCGGCCATGAAACCCCTATGGTCTGTTCGCGGCTACCAAGCCGCCGAGCGTCCGCGAGGGCGCAAATAAAACAGCCTGGTATGTTGGTTGGGCAGCGGATTCTTCATGCGATCCGATGCTGGGAATGACGGGCTTATAAATAAATCGGCTCAAAACGTCCAGTCGCGGCCGTTACGCAAGTGCAGCGGCCGTCGCGCTCCGCCACCGGAGACGACTTGTCGGTCAGCCGTCGAGATCGGCCTTCAGCCGGTCGAGGATGCTTACGGCATGGGCGGCGTATTCGCCGATCCAGCGGTCGTGGATGCGCTTGATCGGCAGCGCGTCGAGATGGTTCCAGCGCTCGCGCCCCTCGCGCTTGGCCACC
>CAYYZC010000522.1:0-1708 GCA_964475605.1 uncultured Chelativorans sp. | reverse complement strand
TCGAGGCCGAGCCCCTCGGTGAAGGGCTTGCGCCCCGTCGCCACCAGCACGATGTCGGCCTGGATCGTTTCGGGCTCGCCGCCCTTGACCGGCTCGAAGGTGACGCCGGCGCCCTTCTTCGCCTTGGCGACGCCGGTGACCTTGGCGCCGAGCTTGAATTCGATCCCCTGCTTGGCGAGCATGCGCTGGAACTGCCGGACGACCTCGCCGTCCATCCCGCCCAGGATCGCGTCCAGATATTCGACCACCGTCACCTTCGCGCCGAGCCGCGCCCAGACCGAGCCGAGCTCGAGCCCGATGACGCCGCCGCCGACCACCACCAGATGCCCCGGCACCTTCTGGAATTCGAGCGCGCCGGTTGACGAGACGATCGTCTTCTCGTCGAATGCCACGTCGACGCCCGGAATGCCGGCGACGTCGGAGCCGGTGGCGATCACGATGTTCGCCGCCTCGACCGTCTCCTCCTTGCCGTCCTCGCCGGTGACGACGACCTTGCCCTTGCCGGCGATGCGGCCGGTGCCGCGGAAGCTGTCGATCTTGTTCTTCTTGAACAGGAAGGCGACGCCGCTGACATTGGCCTCGACCGTCGTATCCTTGTGGGCGAGCATCTGCTTCAGGTCGAGCTTCGGCGTGACCTCGATGCCGAGCTTGCCGAAGGAATGGCCGGCTTCGGCGAACATCTCCGAGGCATGCAGCAGCGCCTTGGACGGGATGCAGCCGATATTGAGGCAGGTGCCGCCGAATGTGGGGCGCTTTTCGACCACGGCCGTCTTGAGGCCGAGCTGTGCGGCCTTGATGGCGCAGACATAGCCTCCCGGCCCGCTTCCGATGACGACGACGTCATATGCCATGATCGATCTACCTCTTCTGCGGGCGGGCTCAGCGCCCGCCGCTGACATTCACGATTGAGCCCGTCGTATAGGACGATTGGTCCGACAGAAGCCAGAGCACGGCGCAGGCGACCTCGTGCGCCGTCCCTTCGCGCTGCATCGGCACGAACTGGCGCATCGCGGCGACGCGGTCGGGCTGACCGCCCGATGCATGGATCTCGGTGTCGATGATGCCCGGCCGCACCGCATTGACGCGGATGCCTTCGGTCGCGACCTCCTTGGCGAGGCCGTAGGTCAGGGTCTCGATTCCACCCTTCGCGGCGGCGTAGTCGGTATATTCGCCGGGCCCGCCCAGCACGGCGGCGACCGACGAGAGATTGACGATCACGCCACCCCGGCCGCCATGGGCGGTCGACATGCGCTTCACCGCCTCGCGGGCGCACAGGAACGGCCCGATGAGATTGATGCGCATCATGCGCTCCAGCCGCTGCAGCGTCATCTGGTCGAGCCGCGACCTGCGGTCGACGACGCCGGCATTGTTGGCGAGCCCGTCGAGCCGGCCGAAGCGCTTGTCCACCGCCTCGAACATGGCGAGGATATCGCCCTCGTCGCCGATGTCGGCCTTGACGGCGAAGGCTTCGCCGCCGGCGCTTTCGATGTCGCCGACGACCTTTTCCGCCGCTTTCGCATTGGAGGCGTAGTTCACCGCCACCCGCCAGCCGTCGGCGGCCGCGAGACGGCAGATCTCGGCGCCGATGCCGCGCGAGCCGCCGGTGACCAGAAGCGTTTTCTTGTCGGTGCTCATGGATGCTCCATTACTTGCTCAGCGCTCCTTCGTGGCCTGCTCAACGCCCCCTTCGCGCCCCCCTCTGCCCTGC
>CAYYZC010000521.1:0-1714 GCA_964475605.1 uncultured Chelativorans sp. | reverse complement strand
GAGCGCATCCGCTAATTCTTTGGCGATATGTGCTTCTTCCTCATCATAGAACAGCTTTCCGATTGCATCATAGGCATACTCATCGAGAGCCATATCATCCAGTATAAAACTAAGCGCAAAGTCGAAAGAGCTGTATGGCTCGTCGGGTGCAAAGTCTCGGTTGATCCAGCATCTAGTCTGATACTCTGTATCCGACAGCTTTCTCGTGAATGAGATCAGCTGATTGCGGAGATCGCGGTATTCAATCGACATTCCTTGACCTCCGTTATGGAGCGTTCCAGGAGCTCCAATTCTCCCATTCTGTCAAAGGAATATGGGAACGAAGCCAAGTAGGGTGTGTCAAGCGTCAGCGCAGACACACCTTTTGTTCGGCGGCGATGAGACCCATTCAGTACGGTGCGTCTGCGCTTCGCTCGACACACCCTACCTGACTAAAAGTTGCGGTGATCACCCGGCGTTCACGGAACTGACGGATATCGCGTCGTTCCGTCAAAACAATATCCATCTGCGAAGACTTGCCACCATCTAGGCTCTGTCGGAAAACTGCTCAGCGGCAGAGGATTCTGAGGTAGCGATGGATGAAGGCCATCTTGATCATCGCGGCGTAGTTGGTGGCGGTTTTCTCGAAGCGGGTGAGGATGCGACGAGATTCTTTGAGCCAACCGACCAGTCGCTCGATGATGTTCCGCTGGCGGTAGGCGTCGCGGTCGAATTCGACCAGACGCGCATCGCGATCCTGGTTGGCCTTGGAGGGAATGACAGGTTCGATGCCGTGTTCGAGCAGGTACTCGTCGATCCAGTCGGCACGGTAGCCTTTGTCGCCGGCCAGTTGGAGCGGCCAGGCGATCGGCTCACCGCCCTGGTCGACCACTTCAGTCTCTTCCAGAAGCGTTTCCAGGGACTGCGACTCGTGACACTGACCGGCGGTGAGATGGAAGCCGAGCGGATGCCCGGCCCGGTCGCAGAGAAGATGGATTTTGGTCGAAAACCCGCCGCGGGAGCGGCCTAATGCATGATCGACTGGTTCGTGTTCCGCCCCTTTTTTCCGCCGCCGCCGGCACACCGCGCCGCGCGAACGGTCGTGCCGTCGATGCACCACAGTTCCTCGTCGATCGCGCCCGCTTCGACCTGCGCGGCCTTCAGGCGGCTCAGGATTTCATCGAGCGTGCCGTCGGCATTCCACGTGTCGAACAAGTCCCAGACCGTGCCCCACGGACCGAACTCCTCGGGCAGATCGCGCCACGGAGAACCGGTGCGCAGAATCCAGAAGATGCCGTCCATGATGATCCGCCGGTCGCGCGGTGGACGCCCCGTGCGCGCTGGCGGCGGAAAGACATCCTGAATGCAGTCCCATTCATCGTCCGTGAGCCGGTGTCGCACCATTTTGTACCTTCCGTGGTGAATCGAATCCCGTCAGACCGTAGTCTGCGCCATACCCGACCCACCGCGGAAGAGCAGTTTTCCGACAGAGCCTAGTTCGAGGTCAGGTTGAAGGGGAATTCGTTGTCGCCGGAGGTTTTGACTTCGGCGGTGAGCGTGGTGTGGGTGTTGTATTTGGCGGGGATGTACATTTCTCCGACGGGTTCGGGGGTGCCGTTTACGGTGTCGAACTTGCCGGGGACGATGCGTGAGGCGGTGATTTCGACCTGCATGGGGCCGGGTTCGGTTTGGAGTTTGTATCGTCCGTCGACGATGTCTCCGGCGAAGGCGCGGC
>CAYYZC010000520.1:0-1726 GCA_964475605.1 uncultured Chelativorans sp. | reverse complement strand
GGGGGGTGCCGATCCGCGCCCAGAGCAGGCGCAGGTAGTCGTAGATCTCGGTCACGGTGCCGACCGTCGAGCGCGGGTTGCGCGAGGTCGTCTTCTGTTCGATCGAGATCGCCGGCGAAAGCCCGTCGATCTGGTCGACATCCGGCTTCTGCATCATCTCCAGGAACTGGCGCGCATAGGCCGACAGGCTCTCGACATAGCGCCGCTGGCCCTCCGCATAGATCGTGTCGAAGGCGAGAGACGACTTTCCCGAGCCCGACAGGCCCGTCATCACGATCAGCCGGTCGCGCGGCAGGTCGAGGTCGACATTCTTCAGATTGTGCTCGCGGGCGCCGCGAATGGAGATGTATTTGTGGTCGGCCATGACCGGTCTGCCGCCCTCGCAAAAGGTGATCGAGTGAAAGGCCGCCCGAACGCCGCGGGACGACCCGCCATCATGTAGGTGCTCGCGGCTGCTGTTCGAGGGGCAGCGCGGTCCAGGCTGGTTCGCTTGTCCCGCCTTTTGCGGATCGGCGCAAGCCGCTTCGGCGCGCGGGCTGCGTTTTCCTGACATGGTGATGTCAGCAGGCCCGGGCAACCGGTCGCAACCGATCACCGGAGCATCGATCACATTTGCATGTCCGTCCCGATGACGGCTTGACCCGGCGAAGGGATGGAGTCACCATCATCGCGATCCGGGCAGCAGACGTGCCTGCAGTCGCAGGCGTCGCTCTCCGATGCGGGACCGCCGTCCGGCGGACGCCGCGGATCGGGTGAATCCCGGATCGTCGATCTGGACGAAACCGACACGGAGGTAGCCATGACTCCACCGGACAGTCCCTTCGGCCTCACCCTGTCGTGAGGCCGCGGCCCTGAAGACCGGGCTCCCGGTCGACGACAAGAGGCCGTTCCAACCACATCGCAGAGACCATTGGTCGGGTCGTCGCGGATAGCGGCAGCGCCCGAAGCGATAGACAATAAATGTCTGATCATGCGGACCGGAGAGTCCGACGAGCCCCGAGCCTTGCGAGTGCAGGCCGGGGCTTTTCTTGACGGGCCGAACTTTTCACGAGCCGGACTTTTCACGAACCGAACTTTTCACGAATTGTCGTGGCGCCGGATACGGCGCTTCTGCCGTTCCGTCGCATGGCCGGCCCGGCAAGCCGGCAAGCCCAGGATGGTTCCTGACCCTGTTCGCACCAGATTTGGCTTGACCTGAGAACAAAAAATGAACAAGTCTTTTGTGGACGGAGCGGCCCATGGCCGGACGGGACGTCGCGGCGGCGGCAGCGTCCCGCTAAGGTGCGCCGCAGTTTTTGTTGGGACGAGCGTGGAGAAGCGTCATGGCGGGTAGCGTCAACAAGGTCATCCTGGTCGGCAATCTGGGCGTCGATCCGGAGATCAGGCGGTTGAATTCCGGCGACCCGGTGGTCAATCTGCGCATCGCCACCTCGGAGAGCTGGCGCGACCGCAATTCGGGCGAGCGCAAGGAGCGCACCGAATGGCACAATGTCGTGATCTTCAACGACAATCTCGCCAAGGTCGCCGAGCAGTATCTGAAGAAGGGCATGAAGGTCTATGTCGAGGGCCAGCTTCAGACCCGCAAATGGCAGGACCAGTCCGGCCAGGACCGCTACACGACGGAAGTCGTGCTGCAGAAGTTCCGCGGCGAGCTGCAGATGCTCGATTCACGCGGGCAGGGCGGCGAGGGCGGCCAGGCCGGCTATGACCGCGGCGGCAGCCGGAG
>CAYYZC010000519.1:0-1737 GCA_964475605.1 uncultured Chelativorans sp. | reverse complement strand
GATCCGTGCGGCACAGTATTTGAACTCCGGGATCTTGCCGTATGGATCCAACATCGGGTTGGTGAGCTTGTTGGCGGGGCTTTCGTTGAAGCAGAAGGGCATGAACACCATGCCGTCGGCGACCTCCCGGTCGGCGCGAAGAATAGCCTCGACCGTGCCGCGCCGCGTCTCCACGGCGATCACCTCTCCCTGCGACAGGCCGCGACGCTTGATCTCGTAAGGATTCATCGCAGCAATGCCGTAAGGCTCGATGGCGTTGAGCACGCCCGCGCGGCGCGTCATGGCACCGGTGTGCCAGTGCTCCAGCAGGCGCCCAGTGGTCAGAACCAGCGGGTACTCGTCATCGGGAACCTCATCGGGCGGCAGCAGGTCGGTCGGCACGATGCGTCCCCGCCCATCCGTGGTCGGGAAACCGGAGGTGAAGACGATCTCGTTGCCGGGGACGTCGGGGCCGTCGGCAGGATAGACGACGGACTCTTCGCGCTCGATGCGCTCCCAGGAGATGTGCTTCAGAGACGGCATCACCTGCGCCATCTCCGTGTAGACCTCCGAAACGTGTCCGTATTTCCAGTCGAGACCCATGCGGTGGGCAAGGTCGATGATCAGGCCGAGATCCTGGCGCGCCTCGCCGGGCGGGTCGAGTGCGGGCCGGCCGATCTGCACCTGTCGGTTGGTGTTGGTGTAGGTGCCGAGCTTCTCGGCATGTGCCGAAGCCGGCAGGACGACATCGGCATGCCAGGCCGTCTCGGTCAGGAAGATATCCTGGACCACCAGATGCTCGAGCTTGGCAAGCGCGGCGCGGGCATGGCTCTGGTCGGGATCCGACATCGCCGGATTCTCGCCCATGATGTACATGCCGCGGATCTCGCCGTCGTGAATGGCGTCGACGATCTCCACGACGGTCAGCCCGCGCTTCGGATCGAGCGTCTGGCCCCAGAAATTCTCGTACTGGCTGCGGATATCGGCGTTCTCCACCGACTTGTAGTCGGGGAAGTACATCGGGATGAGGCCTGCATCGGAAGCGCCCTGCACGTTGTTCTGTCCACGCAGGGGGTGGAGGCCCGTGCCGGCCCGCCCGACATGGCCGGTGATCAGCGCCAGCGCGATCAGGCAACGCGAATTGTCGGTGCCATGGGTGTGCTGCGAAACGCCCATGCCCCAGAAGATCATCGAGCGTTCCGCCTTGGCGTAGGTGCGCGCGACCTCACGCAGGACGTCGGCCTCGATGCCGCAGACCGGAGCCATGGCCTCGGGCGAGAAGTCCCTGACCTTCGCCTTCAGCGCCTCGAAGCCGGAGACGTTGGCCTGGATATATTGTTCGTCGTAGAGCCTCTCCTCGACGATGACGTGCAGCAACGCGTTGAGCATCGCGACGTCGCTGCCGGGTTTGAAGCGCAGGGAATATGCGGCGTGGCGCATCATCTCCTGCCCGCGCGGATCCATGACGATCAGCCTGGTGCCCTGCTTGACCGCCTGCTTGAAATAGGTGGCGGCGACGGGATGGTTGGTGGCGGGCCGCGCGCCGATGATGATCACGCAATCGGCCTTCAGCGCGTCCATGAAAGGCGCCGACACCGCACCCGACCCGACGCCCTCCATCAGGGCGGCAACCGAGGAAGCGTGGCACAATCGCGTGCAGTGATCGACATTGTTGGTGCCGAAACCCTGCCGTACGAACTTCTGGAAGAGATAGGCCTCCTCGTTCGAACCTTTGGCCGAGCCGAAGCCGGCCAGCGC
>CAYYZC010000518.1:0-1744 GCA_964475605.1 uncultured Chelativorans sp. | reverse complement strand
GGGTCGAGGCCCGCGATCTGGCTGATCGCGCGGTGCAGGTTGACCAGGCCGCTGCCGCTGACGATGCGTTCGTTCGAAACCCGCCCGAAGTCGCCGGAGAGGCGCTCGAGGATCGCGATCTCCTCGGGGGTGCCCGGGGCGAAGCTGGCGTGCCCGCCTTCGGTGGCGAGGGCCCAGGCCTGGCCATCGCGCGACACCAGCGCGCCGACGCCCAGCCCGGTGCCGGGACCGATCACGGCCCAGGTCCGGTCGCTGCCGTCGATGCCGATGCGTGCCGGCGCGCCCAGCGCGCAGGTGTCCTCGTCGCGCAGCAGGCGGACCGCCATCGACTGGGCGACGAAGTCGTTCACCAGCTGCACCGACTCCAGCCCCAGCGCCTCCATGGCGCGCTGGCGGGACACCACCCAGGGATGGTTGGTCATCCTGGCGACGTCGCCCTCGACCCGCCCGGCGACCGCGAATACCGCCCGCGACGGCGTCGCGCCGGTGTCCTCGAGGTAGTGGCGCCCGGCTTCGGCCAGCGAGCCGAATGCGTCCACCGGGAAGCCGCGGATGCTGTCGTCCAGCAACGGGCGGTCGGCGTCGGGGTCGGCGAGGGCGAAGCGCGCATTGGTGCCGCCGATATCGGCGAGCAGGACCGGGTCGGCCATGGCTGTCGTGGTTGGTCTTGGCCCCGGCACCTTAGCAAAGGCCCGGTATACTTCGCCTTTGTCACGGGGCCGACGACGCCGCATGCGCCTGTCCACGATCAAGCTTTCCGGTTTCAAGTCCTTCGTCGATCCGACCACGCTGCACCTGCCGACCAACATGACCGGCGTGGTCGGCCCGAACGGCTGCGGCAAGTCCAACATCATCGACGCGATCCGCTGGGTCATGGGCGAGAGCGCGGCCAGCCGCCTGCGCGGCGATTCGCTCACCGACGTGATCTTCTCCGGCTCGTCGGCGCGCAAGCCGGTGTCGCAGGCCACGGTCGAGCTGATCTTCGACAACTCCGACCACGCCATCACCGGCGAGTACGGCGCCTACGACGAGATTTCGGTCAAGCGCACCGTCGGCCGCGACGGCCAGTCCAGCTACTACCTCAACGGCAGCAAGTGCCGCCGGCGCGACATCACCGACCTGTTCCTGGGCACCGGCCTGGGGCCGCGCAGCTACTCGATCATCGAGCAGGGCATGATCAGCCAGATCATCGAGGCGCGCCCGGAGGACCTGCGCGTGTACCTGGAGGAGGCCGCCGGCATCTCCAAGTACAAGGAGCGCCGCCGCGAGACCGAGAACCGGATCAAGCACACGCGCGAGAACCTCGAGCGCCTGACCGACCTGCGCGAGGAGGTCGGCAAGCAGCTCGACCACCTCAAGCGCCAGGCCCGCCAGGCCGAGCAGTACCAGGCCATCCAGGCCGAGCGCCGGGTCAAGGACGCCGAGTGGAAGGCGCTGGAGTTCCGCGGGCTGGACGCGCGGCTGAAGTCGCTGCGCGAGGCGATGGTCCAGGACGAGACGAAGCTGCAGGAACTGATCGCCGGCCAGCGCGAGGCCGAGCGCCGGATCGAAGAGGACCGGGTGCGCCGCGAGCAGGCGAGCGAGGCGCTGAACAAGGCGCAGGCGGAGGTCTACAAGGTCGGCGGCACGCTGGCCCGGATCGAGCAGCAGATCACCCACCAGCGCGAGATGGGCGAGCGCCTGCAGCGTGCGCGCGACGAGGCGCAGGCGGCGCTGGCGGAGATCGGCACCCACATCAGCGGCG
>CAYYZC010000517.1:0-1746 GCA_964475605.1 uncultured Chelativorans sp. | reverse complement strand
CTCAACGCGATGTGACTCCCGGCGAGGCCCGCTTCAGCGGGCTGGGGCTGGCGGCACCCTGACGTGCAGGATGATCCCAATGCGCCAGCAGGGTTGTGCGCTATTCGTCGGGTTCGTGTTCTTTTCCGCAATCCGGTTGCTGGGCATCATCCGTCAACGGATGAATCACCACAGCGGCGCCACGCGCGCAGACGCGTCCATCGTCACGCTTGCGTTTACGGCTGATCCCACGTGCGCCGCGTGAGCCCATTCACGGGTGCCATCTATGAGCAAGCCGTTGTCAAGCGTGGGGCGTGGCGGGCGAGCGGGGTAGGTCCAACCATCTATCCGGCGTCATCCGAAGACGCGCCATATTCATCTTTGTGCGGAAGCCGGCCTCATTCACGGTCGCGGGGTCCTGTCGGCCCCATGGCACCCAGCGAGGTCCGGCGGGATCCGCCCCGCCCACGCCTGCCAACGGCGTCGCCTTCGATGGCCCCAGCCCTTCCGGGAGGAACAGCCCCTCCGGCTCGGCCGAGCCTCGACCTTCGACGCCTACGCCGCCACGTTCATGGGTGTCTCCTGCGTCACTGGCGTGCTCTCGTACACGCAGCCGCTCTTGAGCATCGCCAGCATGATCCGCGCCAGCTTGTGCGCCACGGCCACCAACGCCGTCTTGCGACGCTCCTTCTTGCCCGCCGCGATCCGCTCGAACGTCTCACGCAGATGCGGGTCGTGATCGATCGCCCGCCACGACGCCTCGACCAAAAGACGCCGTAGCGTCGCCGGCCCCTCCTTGGTCACGTGGCCCAGGCGGTTCACCGACGCCGAGCTGTCCTGACACGGCACCAGCCCCAGGTACGTCCCGATCCGACGCACCTTCGCGAAGCGTGTGGGGTCGTCGACGTAAGCGAGAAACGCCTCCGCCGTGCGCGGCCCGACCCCTGGGATGCTCCTGAGCAGCGCCACCCCCGGGTGCTTCCTGGCCATCTCGTCCAGCTCCTTGGTCACTCGCTTCACCTGCATCTCCAGGTGCTCGAGCTCGCCGAGGAGGATGTCCCGCCGCAACGCCGCCAGCGGCGTCGGCAGCTCGGCCGCCCTCAGCCACGCCAGGCCCTTGTTCGTCCACAGCGACCGCGGCGCCGCGACCGCGTGACTCCGGAGCACCGACCGCACGCCGTTCTTGCACCGCGTCCGCTTGTGGATCAGCGTGGTGCGGAACTCGATCAGCGCCCGCCAGTCGCGGGTGTCGATCGACGGCACGTGGACCTCGGGGAACTCGTCGAGGAACAGGAGCTTGGCGATCTTGCCGGCGTCGATCCGGTCGTTCTTCCGCTTGGCCTTGAAGATCACCCGCATCCGCCCCGGATGACCCACGGCCACGCGGGCGCAGAACGGAGTGAGCCGGTCGTGGAGCGTGCCGTAGCCCAGCGACGCCTCGTAGGCGACGGTGATCGGCCCTCGCTCCGCCCACGGCTTGAGCGACTCGACCAGCTTGTCCCAGCGTCCCTTGACCGTCACCGTGCGGACGTGCTTGCCGTGGCGGTCGAGCACGCAATAGGTGCTGGTGTTCTGGTGAACGTCGAGTCCAATGTACAATGCGCTCATCGCAAGCCTCCTTGTTGGGTCTGGGGCGTTCCTCACCGATTCGACCCCGAACGTACCGGCGAGGAGGCTTGCTTCATAGATTCACGGTCCGCCTCAGGCGGGCCGTGCAGAAGGCTCAGGGGCGGGATGGTTCGCGGGGCTCGATCGATGCGGCGTTGC
>CAYYZC010000516.1:0-1759 GCA_964475605.1 uncultured Chelativorans sp. | reverse complement strand
CCGAGGCGCGCAAGCGCATGGCGCGCATGCCGAAAGGGGCCGAGCATATCGACAATCCGGTCTCGATCGCCCCGGGCTTCCGGATCGGCAACGTCCATGTCATGGCGGGCGTGCCGGCCATCTTCCAGGCCATGCTCGACAATGTCGTGCCGACCTTGCGCGCCGGCACCAAGCTGCTCTCGGCGACCGTGCACTGTCCCTTCGGCGAAGGCGTCATCGGCGGGCCGTTGGCGGAGATCCAGAAGGCCAATCCCGAGACGATCATCGGCTCCTATCCGAAATATCAGGACGGAAGCTTCTGGACCGAGCTGGTCGTGCGCGCCCGCGATGCGGCAATGCTCGAGGCTGCGACGGTCGAGGTGCAGGCGATGGTCGACCTGCTCAAGGCGAACAGCGCGCCGGCCGGCAAAACCTGACCGGGAATCCGGCCAAGGGGCCTCTTCCGCGCCTGCCCGGCCATGCGTCCTCCCTCCGCAGCACGATCCTGTTCGGAAACCGGTTTCCACGCCTCGGGATCATGCTTATGTTGATGCAAGCGACGGAGGAAACGATGGCACCCAAGACACTTCTTGCCGTTCTTCAGAGCAAGCACGACACCGGCCGGGTGCTCGATTGCGCCCTCCCCCTGGCCCGCCGTTTCGACGCCCATCTGATCGGCATCCATGCCGAGCCGCTGCCGATCCCGTATGCGACGCCGATGGGCTTTCCCGACGCCGAGTTCATCGCCTCCGGCACCGAGATGAACCGGCAGCGGACGTCGGAGATCAAGGCGATCTTCGACGAGCGCATCCGCCGCGAAGGGATCGGCGCAGAGTGGCGGGCGATGGAGAGCTTTTCCGGCGACACCGCGCTCAGCGCCCTGCAGGCCGCACATGCCTGCGACCTGGTGATCATCCAGCAGACCAATGCGGAGGAGACCGCCGCGCCGCAGCCCAATGTCGAGGCGCTGCTCTTCGAAGGCGGGCGGCCGGTGCTCTTCGTGCCCTATGCGGTCGCCGTCGACACGCGCTTCCGCCGCGTGCTGGTGGCCTGGAACGGGACCACGGAGGCCGCGCGCGCCGTCTTCGACGCCCTGCCCTTCATCGTCGAGGCCGAGCAGACGGAGATCCTGCTCGTCGACCCGCGCAGCGACAACAACAGCGACGCCGCGGTCGCCGGCGCCGACATCGCCGAAGCCCTGGCGCGCCACGGCGCGAAGGTCACGCTGTCGACCACCGTCTCCGGCGGCGTGCCGGCCGGCGAGGCGATCGAGAACCAGGTCGCCGATACCGGAGCCGACCTCGTCGTCATGGGCGCCTTCAGCCAGCCCTGGCTCAAGCAGTTCTTCTTCGGCGGGACGACGCGCACGCTGCTGAAATCGATGCCGGCGGCGACCCTGATGTCGCGCTGACGACCGCCTGTCCGTCTCCGGCTTGCCAAAACGCCGCTTTTGCGGCTAATTCCGCGCCTTCCCCTGCCTCGCGGAGCTCGCAATGTCCTTGCCGGAAAAAGCCTTTCCAGTCTCCTGGGATCAGTTCCACCGCGATGCCCGCGCGCTCGCCTGGCGGCTCGCCGGCATCGACGGCAAATGGCACGCCATGGTCTGCATCACGCGCGGCGGCCTGGTTCCGGCGGCGATCGTGTCGCGCGAGCTGGGCATCCGCCTGATCGAGACGGTCTGCGTCGCCTCCTATCACGACTACACCGAGCAGGGCGAGCTCACGGTGCTGAAGGAGATCTCGCCGGCCCTGCTGGAACGCGACGGCGAAGGCGTGCTGAT
>CAYYZC010000515.1:0-1763 GCA_964475605.1 uncultured Chelativorans sp. | reverse complement strand
CCAGGTCGAGATCGGCGACCAGGATCACCGCGCCGAAATCGCGCCAGCTCGCAGCCGCCGTCTCGCCCCGCGGCAGCAGGGCGAGCTGCCGCGTCACCTCGGCCTCGACCGCATCGGCAAGCTCCTTGCTGTCGGTGATCAGGATCGACTGCGCCGCCGCATCGTGCTCGGCCTGCGCCAGCAGGTCGGCGGCGAGCCAGGCCGGATCGTTGTCGGCGTCGGCGACGACGAGCACCTCGGACGGTCCGGCGATCATGTCGATGCCCACGGTGCCGAAGACGCGCCGCTTGGCGGCGGCGACATAGGCATTGCCGGGACCGACGATCTTGGCGACCGGCGCGATCGTCTCGGTCCCGTAGGCAAGGGCGGCGATCGCCTGCGCGCCGCCGATGCGGTAGATCTCCCCGACGCCGGCGATGCGGGCCGCGGCCAGGACCAGCGGGTTGAGCCTGCCGCCGGGGCAGGGCACTGCCATGGCGATCCGCTCGACGCCGGCCACCTTCGCCGGCACCGCATTCATCAGCACCGAGCTCGGATAGCTCGCCGTCCCGCCCGGCACGTAGAGCCCGACCGCCTCGATCGCCGTCCAGCGCGAGCCGAGCTCGACGCCGGCATCGTCGACATAGCGGTCGTCGGCCGGAAGCTGGCGCCGGTGATGCGAGACGATGCGCTCATGCGCGAAGCGCAGCGCATCGAGCGTGGTGTCGTCGCAGGCCGCGACCGCCGCCTCGATCTCATCGACGGCCACCGTCATCGGCGTCGTCGCGAGGTCGAGCCTGTCGAAGCGCTGCGTCAGCTCGACCAGCGCGGCGTCGCCCTCCGTCCTGACGCGCTCGATGATGTCGCGCACCGCGGCATCGACGTCCTCCGACACTTCGCGCTTGGTTGACAGGAAGGCGGAGAAGTCGTGCTCGAATGAAGCGTCGTCGTGGTTGAGGCGGATGGGCATGTTCGGGCTCGATCAGGATTCGTGGCTCGGACGGGACGACGTTTCCCATGCCGCGCCGAGATCGGTCAGCCGCGCTTCGATGCATTCGACCCCGAGCCTGATCGATCCGTCGCCGGAAAAGACCAGCTCGACCTCGCCGGCCGGCGCCTCGCCGGGAAGGAAGCGCAGCGCCAGCAGCGACAGCACGTCTTCGGGCTTCGACCTGTCGATGCCGGTGCTCGTCACCGACATCACCCGGTCGAAATGCAGCGCGCTGCGGCGGCGCTCGTTCTGCTTGACGAAGAAGCGCGGCCGGTTCTCCCACACGAAGCGGTTCATGGCGAGCGCGAAACGCTTCTCGCCCGTCCGCCAGGCGAGCTCGCCGACCTTGAGGACGGCATCCTGGACATGGGCCGAAATGATAGCGAGGTCTTCTGCGTCGAGCGCGACGAGCTTCAACTGTGTCATTGCGGTGCTGCCCTGCCGGTGCGGACGGTTCCGCCCGGTGTTAGGACGACTTCAGGTGCAGCGCAACCGCCGCGACCGGGAAGGTTCAGGCCGAAAGGCGCTGGATGCTCGCGCCGCAGGCCGACAGCTTCTCCTCCAGCCGCTCGAAGCCGCGGTCGAGGTGGTAGACGCGGTTGACCACCGTCTCGCCCTGCGCAGCGAGGCCGGCGATGACCAGCGACACCGAGGCCCGCAGGTCGGTCGCCATCACCGGAGCGCCCTTGAGCATGTCGACGCCCTCGACGATCGCCGTCTGCCCGGAAAGGCTGATGCGCGCGCCGAGCCGCGCCAGCTCCTGCACATGCATGAAACGGTTCTCGAAGATCGT
>CAYYZC010000514.1:0-1771 GCA_964475605.1 uncultured Chelativorans sp. | reverse complement strand
CGGCCGCGCTTCGGCGATCGCGGCCTGCACCGAAGGAAGGGACAGCGAAGCCTTCTGACTGGCCTCACTGTCACAGGCCTCCGTGATCCACAATGCGTCGGCGTCCGAAGGATCCTTGGCGACGACATAGCTGAGACAGCCCGGCATGGAAGCGGTTCCCGCAAGCAGGATTTCGAGCAGCGCGCCGCGCTTTCCCGGCTGCGCCTTCATTTTCCCGATCAGGCCGAACATGCACATTCCCCCGATGGTCAGCGCAGCAGGCGGCTGACGAGCTGCGCCGTGTAATCGACCATCGGCACGATGCGCGCATAGTTGAGCCGCGTCGGCCCGATGACGCCGAGTGCGCCGACGACGCGCGCATCCTTGTCGCGATAGGGTGCGACCACCAGCGACGAGCCCGACAGCGAGAACAGCTTGTTCTCCGAGCCGATGAAGATGCGCACGCCAGAACCCTGCTCGGCGATGTCGAGAAGCTGGATCATCGAATCCTTGGCTTCCAGATCCTCGAACAGATGGCGCAGCAGGTCGAGATCGGCCTCGGCATTGACCGATTGCAGCAGATTGGCGCGGCCGCGCACGATGAGGCGCGCCGGCGCGCCCGCTTCCGCCCCGGCCCACACCGCCAGGCCGCGCTCGACGAGGTCCTGCGACAGCGTATCGAGCGCATTCGTCGTCTCTTCCTTCAGTCGCGCGATCTCCGCCCTCGCCTCGCCGAGCGTGCGGCCCCTGATATGGGCGTTGAGGAAGTTCGCGGCCTCGTGAAGCTGCGATGCGGTGACGCCGGCCGGGATCTCGACGACGCGGTTCTCGACATCGCCGCTTTGCGAAACCAGCACCGTCAGCGCCTTTGTCGGCTCCAGCGGGATGAACTCGATATGCTTGAGCGGTATCTCGCTCTTGGCGGCAAGCACCAGCCCCGCTCCCTTGGACATGCCCGAGAGCATCTGGATCGCATCGGTCAGCACATGCTCGAAGGTCTGGCCGGAATCCGCTGCCTTGACCTGCGCCTCGATGACGCGCCGGTCGTCGTCGGAGAGGTCGCCGACCTCCATGAAGGCATCGACGAAGAAACGCAGGCCGACCTGGGTCGGCAGCCGGCCTGCCGAGACATGCGGCGCATAGATCAGGCCGAGATGCTCCAGATCGCTCATCACATTGCGCACCGTCGCCGGCGACAGCGACTGCGGCAGGATGCGCGACAGGTTGCGCGAACCGATCGGATCGCCTTCCCGCAGATAGGATTCGACGATCAACCGGAAAATGTCGCGCGACCGCTGGTCGAGCGATTGAAGGGCCTGGTCGGTCAGCATCTGGGTCATCCGGTTTCCCGCAGCTCTACGGCAAGGATATAGCTTGCGGGCAAGCGAACACAACAAGTAGGGCCGCGGCCGCCATTGCGCGCGTCCTACGGGATCGCTACAAGCCGGCGAAAGCACGAAAGGAAGCGATCACGATGCGGCCATCCAGGCGCCAGCCCGACGAAATGCGCCCAGTCTCCTTCGAGCGCGGCGTCTCCAAGCATGCCGAGGGCTCGTGCCTGGTGCGATTCGGCGACACCCATGTCCTGTGCACTGCGAGCCTTGAGGAGAAGGTGCCGGGCTGGCTGCGCAATTCGGGCCGCGGCTGGGTGACGGCCGAATACGGCATGCTGCCGCGGGCTACGGGCGACCGCATGCGCCGCGAGGCCTCGCAAGGCAGGCAGGGCGGCCGGACGCTCGAGATCCAGCGCCTGATCGGCCGCTCGCTGCGCGCCGTGGTCGACCTGGAAGCG
>CAYYZC010000513.1:0-1774 GCA_964475605.1 uncultured Chelativorans sp. | reverse complement strand
GCCGATCGGTGAGCGTTCCTCCCGCAACCGGCCAGGGTGCCGTCTTCGTCTTCGAGGCAAGCCGATGAACACGCCCAATTCGACCGTCGCCGTCGGCACGGCCCTTTTCGGCAACGACCGCCCGCTGACGCTGATCGCCGGGCCCTGCCAGATGGAATCGCGCGGCCACGCCTTCGACATGGCCGGCGCGCTGAAGGAGATGGCGGAAGCGCTCGGGATCGGCCTCGTCTACAAATCCTCCTTCGACAAGGCCAACCGCACCTCGCTCGGCGGCAGGCGCGGCGTCGGCCTCGATGCGGCGCTGCCGGTCTTCCGGGCCCTGCGCGACGAGCTCGGCCTGCCGGTGCTGACCGACATCCACACCGAAGAGCAATGCGCGATCGTCGCCGATGTCGTCGACGTGCTGCAGATCCCGGCATTCCTCTGCCGCCAGACCGATCTCCTCGTCGCCGCGGCGAGGACCGGCAAGGCGGTCAATGTGAAGAAGGGGCAGTTTCTGGCTCCATGGGACATGCGCAATGTTGTCGACAAGATCACGGCTTCCGGCAATGCCGACGTGCTGGTGACCGAGCGCGGCGCCTCCTTCGGCTACAACACGCTGGTCTCCGACATGCGCTCGCTTCCGATCATGGCCGAGATGGGCGCGCCGGTGATCTTCGACGCGACCCATTCGGTGCAGCAGCCGGGCGGGCAGGGCGGCTCCTCGGGCGGCGAGCGCCGCTTCGTGGAGACGCTGGCGCGCGCAGCGGTCGCAGTCGGCGTCGCCGGCGTCTTCATCGAGACGCATGAGGATCCCGACAACGCCCCGTCGGACGGACCCAACATGGTGCCGCTGAAGGAGATGAAGGGGCTGCTGGAGCGCCTGATCGCCTTCGACCGTATCGCCAAGGGCATCGCCTGACCTTCGTCCGCCGCTCCGGAACCGGTTTCGCGCTATCCCGTTGATTGGGCACAGGGAGGCGTGCCAATCGAAGGAGCCAGAAAAATGACCACTGCGTCAGGGCATACCGAAGCGATCCAGGCTTCGCGCGTCATCGGAACGGAAGTCTACAACACCGAGGGCAAGCATATCGGCACGATCGAGGACATCGTGCTCGACAAGCTCTCCAACAACATCATGTATGCCGTCGTCGGCTTCGGCGGCTTCCTCGGCATCGGCGAGAAATACCATGCCGTGCCGTGGTCGACGCTGGACTACGAGCCGGCTCGCGGCGGTTATGTCGTGCCCTTCAACAAGGAGCAGCTCCAGTCGGCGCCGGTCCACGACATCAACGATTTCACCAGGAGCGACGGCGACAATATCCGCGACCGCTCCTATGAATATTACAAGGTCCCGCCCTACTGGATCTGAACGATCCCGGGACGAGGCATGGACGGGCTCTGCCGCAGAGGCGGAGCCCGTCTTTTTGCCGCCTGCCGAAGGGCGAAGCCGATTGCCTGCTCACGGACCATTGGCTATGACGGCGCCAACCGGGATAGAGCCGCGAGGACAAGCACATGACCGCCATCATCGACATCATCGGCCGCGAGATCCTCGACAGCCGCGGCAACCCGACGGTGGAGGTCGACGTGGTGCTGGAAGACGGCTCGATGGGCCGCGCGGCGGTGCCGTCGGGCGCCTCGACGGGCGCCCATGAGGCGGTCGAGCTGCGCGACGGCGGCGCGCGCTACCTCGGCAAGGGCGTCGAGCAGGCGGTCGAGGCGGTCAATGGCGAGATATTCGAGGCGATCGGCGGCATGGAGGCGGAAGCGCAGATCCAGATCGACAGCACCA
>CAYYZC010000512.1:0-1774 GCA_964475605.1 uncultured Chelativorans sp. | reverse complement strand
GTGGAGCGGGAGCGGCTGGTGCTCGAATCGCGCTCGCGCAACACCTATGAGAACGCGCTGTTCACGCGCGAGCTCGTGCAGCCGGAAGCCGGGGAGAGATGGCTGCTCGTCACCTCCGCCTTCCACATGCCGCGCTCGGTGGCGCTGTTCCGCCATGCCGGCTTCGACGTCGTGCCCTGGCCGGCCGACTACCGCACCGCCGGCAACGAGCCGCTCGGTCCGGCGCGCGACAATGTCCACGATTCGCTGCAGAACATGTCGCTGGCGATCCGCGAATGGATCGGCCTTCTCGCCTACTGGCTCACCGGCCGCATCGATTCTCCGCTGCCCGGCCCCTGACAGGCGTCGCAATTTCGCCTGAAGAGTTGATGAATCGTTGCTGCGTTCGGTCGACTAATCTCTTGATTTGAAATGAATTTACCTTGAGATGCGGCTCCGTTCGCGAAATCGTGCCCCGCTTCCGCCATTTTTTGCATTGCAACAAACTCTCGCCGGAGCTATCTAGCGCGTCCTTGACGGAATGGGGACCGTCGCGGCCAACGCGCCGCTCAAGTGAACCGGTTGTTTTCAGGAAAGACGGACCGAGCTCGAAATGGACGAAACCATTCAGAAGTCCTGTTGGGGCGTGACGGCCAAGGCCGTCATCGGCATTGCAGGCATCATCCTCCTTGCATGGCTGTTCGGTGGCGGTGAGACATCCGCCATGCTCGCCGCCAGCTAGAATCTTCGTCGGCGTTCCGAAGTGGAGAAGGCGCGGCAGCATGCCGCGCCTTTTCGCTGCGCCATGTCGCCGGTACAGCAGGTCCGGTCGGCGGACGCGCTTGCGAAGAGTTTGCAAAGGGGCCAAGTATCGCCGGACTCAGATTGGAGCCGGCCTTGTTCCTGTCCGTATTCGACCTCTTCAAGATCGGCATCGGCCCGTCGTCCTCGCACACGATGGGGCCGATGACGGCCGCTACGCGGTTTCTCGACGAGCTTGCCGGCGACGACTGGCCGCGGCCGCCCGGTACGGTGGTGCATCGTCTCGCGGTCAGCCTGCATGGCTCGCTGGCCTTCACCGGGGTCGGCCACGGCACCGACCGTGCCGTCGTCCTCGGCCTGACCGGGCTGACGCCCACCAGCGTCGATCCCGACCGTGTGGAGGAAGTGCTGACGAAGGTGCGCGAGGAGAAGTCGGTCGCACCGCCCGGCCACGGGCGCTACCGCTTCGATCCCGACGCCGATCTCGTGCTCGACCGCAAGCAGGCGCTGCCCGGCCACGCCAACGGCATGGCCTTCTCCGCGTTCGATGCCGATGACCGGCTGCTGCTTCGCCGCATCTACTATTCGGTGGGCGGCGGGTTCGTCGTCTCGGAGGAGGAGCTGCAGAGGCTCAAGGCGCAGGCCGGCCCGCCGGCGGAGAAGGGTGTGCCCTATCCGTTCAGGAACGGGCGCGAGATGCTGGCGATGGCGGCCGACAGCGGGCTTTCGATCGCCGAGATGAAGCGGGCCAATGAGGAGACCCGCATTTCCGCCGCCGAGCTCGACGGCGGCCTCGACGCGATCTGGGAGGCGATGCGCGGCTGCATCGAGCGCGGACTGAGCCAGGACGGCATCATGCCCGGCGGGCTGAAGGTCCGCCGCCGCGCCCGCGCGCTGCACGACCGGCTCGAGGAGGAATGGCGCCGCAACAGGCCCAATCCCCTGCTCGCCAATGACTGGCTGTCGGTCTACGCCATGGCCGTCAACGAGGAGAACGCCGCCGGGGGCAGGGTGGTGACGGCGCCGACCAACG
>CAYYZC010000511.1:0-1782 GCA_964475605.1 uncultured Chelativorans sp. | reverse complement strand
CAGGATGCGTCCATACGGTCAGGAACAGCGCTCTCGCGCGCTCATAAACCTGTCCCAGTTCCATAAGAATCGTGGCGCGGGGACTGCCTGCTTTAGCTGGCAGAGGAAGCGCCGCCCTCTGATTGTGGGTTGACGTTGACAGTTAGACAACTGCCGGTTATATAATACGCTATGACCGAGCGGTACGCCAAGAACTCCGGTGCAGTGTTCAGCCTCAAGTACCACCTTGTGTGGTGCCCGAAATACCGGAAGCCTGTGCTTGTGCCTCCGGTTGATGCGCGGCTGAAGGAATTGATCGGCAAGGTGGCGGCTGAAAACGAGATGACCGTTCACGCGCTTGAGGTAATGCCGGATCACGTCCACGTCTTCGTTGAGACGGACGTTCGGAGAGCCCCTGCCCAAATTGCACGGCTTCTCAAGGGGACCACTTCCAACCGTCTGCGTCAGGAGTTCAAGCATCTCCGCTCGAAACTGCCGACGTTGTGGAGCAGATCCTACTTCATGGCCACTGTCGGCACCGTTTCCGAGGCGACTGTCCGCCGTTACATCGAAGCTCAAAAGGGTAAGTAGCCTGTGATTCTGAGCTACAAATACCGCATCGAGCCGAACAGGACGCAGGCCGCTGCGCTCGGGGAGATGCTCGCGGACTTCTGCCAGCTCTATAACGCCGGACTGGAGCAGCGCATCGATGCCTACCGGCGCCGCGGCGTGTCCGTCAGCTACAAAATGCAGGCTGACGAGTTGAAGGCCGTTCGCTGTGCCGCTCCCGATCTCGCCCGATGGTCCTTTACTGCCGAGCAGCAGGTGCTCCGCCGGCTGGACAAGACGTTCAAGGCATTCTTTGCCCGTGGCCGCGGCTTCCCTCGCTTTCGAGCCCGTGCCCGCTTTCACGCTGCCGAGTTCCGCGTCGGCGACGGCCTCACGATCCGCAAGTCCGGCAAGCTCGGCTTCGTCGGCGTGCCCGGCGAGATCCGCGTCCGCTGGCACCGCGCGCTGCCCAGCAAGCCGAAGTCCGCGATCCTGACGCGGCAGGCGGGCAAGTGGTACGTGGTCTTCCACGTGGAAGTGGATGCAGTCGAGCGCGCCAGCCCTGACAGCATCGGCATCGACTTCGGCCTGTCCAGCCTGATCGCTCTTTCCGACGGACACACCGTACCGCGTCCGAACTGGACGAAGCGTGCCGCTCGCGAGCTTCGGCGCCGGCAGCGCGCCATCGCCAGGTGCAAGCGCGGCTCCACGACGAGGGCGAAGCGCAAGGCTGCACTCGCCCGCTTCCACGACCGTGTCGCCGCCAAGCGGCGCGACCACCTGCACAAGCTTTCCCGCGATCTCATCGACCGCTTCGGTCGGATCGCGATCGAAGACCTGAACGTGAAGGGCCTCGCATCCGGGATGCTGGCCAAGCACGTTCGCGACGCCTCGTGGGCGCAATTGACCGCTATGCTCGATTACAAGGCTGCGAGAGCCGGTGTCGAGTTGGTGAAAGTCGATCCGCGGGGAACTTCTCAGACGTGCCCTGAATGCGGGACGATCAGAGCAAAGACGCTGGCCGAGCGCGAGCACCGCTGCGACTGCGGATGTCGTCTCGACCGGGACGTTGCTGCTGCGATGGTCGTGCATTACAGAGCCTTCAACTTCTGGCCCGGAACGGGCCTCGGGACGTTAAGCGAGCCGGTTGCGGCATAGCTTGTCTCAGAAGCCGCCTGCTTCAGCTGGCGGTAGTTCACGAGATTATTTCCCGAGATGAGCGCCGGATTGCGCGTCTTCCACGCGGGCCTCTAC
>CAYYZC010000510.1:0-1783 GCA_964475605.1 uncultured Chelativorans sp. | reverse complement strand
CCGGATCGCTCTCGCCGAAGCGGCGCATCACCCGCGCGATCGCATCCCCGGCATAAGGGTTGGGCTCCTCGATCACGATGCGGCCGCGCGCGGCGAGATAGCGCAGCACGCCCTGCTCGAAGCTCCAGTCATGCGCCTTGCTCATGCGCCAGTTCGGACTCGGCGCCCCGGTGAAGCAGTAGAGATGGACCGGCGGCACGATACCGAGGTCGAGCAGCCACAGCGTGAAGTAGAGCCCGGTCGTGGGCACCTGGCCCTTGGTGTAGAAGTCCGCCTCGCGGCCGCCGAGGTCGAGCACGAAGAGATCGTCCTCGCCGAAATCGGCCGGCGCGTTGCGGATCGAGCCGGGCTCGACCAGCATGTCGACGACGCCGTGGAAACGCCCGGGACGAAGCAGCGGCATGACGAGGTCGACGACGCCGGCCTGGACGATCAGCGCGCCCTTGTCGGTGCTGCAGGAAACCAGGATCGAATGGCCCGGAAACGGCTCCGACAGAATCTTGTAGACACGGTTGAAGAAGACGAAAAGCGCGGTTTCCGGCAGGCGGGCGCGCAATTCCTCGACATCGGCCTCATGGCTGTTGCCGACGAGCACGACGTGGCTGAACTGGTCGAAGAAGCGCTTCCAGGCGACGCCGCCGCCGGCTTCGAGCCTCAGGCCCCGCGGCTCCTCACTTCGACTGCGCGACATGGAGCATGCGTTCGCGGGCGGCGAACCACTCGTCGGCATAGTCGTCGTTGCGGTATTCGTCGAAATAGGGGCCGCCATCGGTGAAATGGACGAGCCTGGCGTCGTCGCGGCGGTCATATTCGTTGACGAGCCAGTTCCAGACCGGCGGCAATTCGCCGATGAGATGGTCGCCGTCGAGCCATTTGAACTGGTGGAGCTGGAGGCCGGTGGCTTCGTTGACGAAGTCCGGCGTCAGCGCCCGGCAGCGCGCATTGTTGAAGAGGATGACGCTCGACCAGTTCTTCTTCTCATATTTGGTCTGGGTCTGGCCGAGGAACTTCTGCTCGACCTTCGGCACGTAGTCGTGCTTGACGCACATGACCGCATAGCGGTCGTCGCGCAGCTTCCACAGCTCGGCGATGTCGGCGCGCATGATCATGTCGCAATCGGCGAACAGGCTCCAGCCTTCGTAATTGGACAGATAGGGCGTCAGGAAGCGCGAGAACGAGAACTCGGTCGACTGCAGCGCATTGCGCTCGCGGGTGAAGATGCCGCCCAGCGTCTCGAGCGCGATCGGCGTGAACTGGACCGGGATCGAGGCACGGTCGAGAATGCTCTGGACGAAGGCGTGGTAGGCGACGACCTCCTTCGAATCGTAGCCGATGAAGACACGCGCAATGTCGGGCTGCATCGAGATCTTCCTCCCGGTTCAAGCTTCTGATGGGGCGTTCTCTTATGTCATCGGACGCTCGGCGTCGAGCGCCAGGCTCGAAAGAAAACAGGGCGACGCACCACAACGCCGCCATCCTCGGGCTTGTCCCGAGGATCTGCATCCTTCAATGTAAGTAGCTGAAAAAACGCCTATTCCGTCCTGCCGTCGATGTAAGCAGATGCTCGGGGCAAGCCCGGGCATGACGGAAACGCGTCGTGGCGCACTTTATCAACGATCGAGGGCAACGCGGCGATCCGCATTGCCCCCGTCTCTATGTCTCCACGGCCTGGAACCGAATTCGCGAACCCGATCGACCCTCGATCACTCCGTGATGCTCGCAACGATGCCCGCACCGACGGTCCGGCCGCCTTCACGGATGGCGAAGCGCAGCTTCTCCTCCA
>CAYYZC010000509.1:0-1799 GCA_964475605.1 uncultured Chelativorans sp. | reverse complement strand
ATCTACCAGCGCGACGTGGACTACATCGTCCGCGACGGCGAGGTGGTGATCGTCGACGAGTTCACCGGCCGCACCCTGCCGGGCCGGCGCTGGTCGGACGGCCTGCACCAGGCGGTCGAGGCCAAGGAGCGGGTCAACGTCCAGCGCGAGAACCAGACGCTGGCCTCGATCACCTTCCAGAACCTGTTCCGCATGTACGGCAAGCTCGCGGGCATGACCGGCACCGCCGACACCGAGGCCTACGAGTTCCAGTCGATCTACGGCCTGGAAGTGGTGGTGATCCCGACCAACCGGCCGATGGTGCGCAAGGACCACCCCGACGCGGTGTTCCTCAACCGCGCCGGCAAGTACCGCGCGGTGATCAACGAGATCAAGGAAGTGCACGCCAAGGGCCAGCCGGTCCTGGTCGGCACCACCTCGATCGAGGTCTCCGAGATGCTCGGCGAGCAGCTCGACGCCGCAGGCATCCCGCACGAAGTGCTCAACGCCAAGCAGCACGAGCGCGAGGCGCAGATCGTCGCCCAGGCCGGCCGCCCGGGCGCGGTCACCATCGCCACCAACATGGCCGGCCGCGGCACCGACATCGTGCTCGGCGGCTCGCTGGAAGCCGAGCTGGCGCAGCTCGAGGCGGACACCGGCGCCCCGGTCGACGACGCCACCCGCGCCAGGCTCAAGGCCGAGTGGCAGAAGCGCCACGATGCGGTCAAGGCCGCGGGCGGCCTGCACATCGTCGGCACCGAACGCCACGAGTCGCGACGCATCGACAACCAGCTGCGCGGCCGTTCCGGTCGCCAGGGCGACCCGGGTTCCAGCCGCTTCTACCTGTCGCTGGAAGACAACCTGATGCGCATCTTCGCCGCCGACTGGGTGCAGAAGGTGATGGCGCGCATGGGCCTGAAGGAAGACGACATCATCGAGAGCCCGCTGGTGTCGAAGCAGATCGCCAACGCGCAGCGCAAGGTCGAGTCGCACAACTTCGACATCCGCAAGAACCTGCTCGACTTCGACGACGTCAACAACGACCAGCGCAAGGTCATCTACGAGCAGCGCAACGAGCTGCTCGAAAGCGACGACATCCAGGCCAGCATCGCCGGCATCCGCGAGGACGTGGTCGCCGAGACCGTGTACCGCTACGTGCCGCCGGACTCGATCGACGAGCAGTGGGACATCAAGGGGCTCGAGGCGGAGCTGGCGAGCCAGTTCGGCGTGCGCCCGCAGCTGTCGGAGATGGTCGCCGGCGCGAAGGAGATCGACGCCGAGCAGATCCTCGACGAGGTGCAGCGCCAGGTGGCCGCGGTGTTCGCCGAGAAGGAAGCCCAGGTCGGCGCCGAGACCATGCGCATGATCGAGAAGCACATCATGCTCAGCGCGCTGGACGACAACTGGAAGCAGCACCTCGCGCGCATGGACTACCTGCGCCAGGGCATCCACCTGCGTGGCTACGCGCAGAAGCAACCCAAGCAGGAGTACAAGCACGAGGCGTTCGCGCTGTTCAGCGAGATGCTGGACAAGTTCAAGCGCGACGTCGTCACCGTGCTCGCGCGCGTGCGCATCCGCAGCGAGGAAGAGGTCGCGCAGATGGAGGCGGCCGAGCGCGCCCAGGCCCAGCGCCAGGCGCAGCAGATGCAGTTCCAGCACGCCGGCGCCGGCGGCCTCGGGGCCGACGAGGAGGCAGAGCAGGCCCAGGCGCAGGCGCAGGCGATGGCCGCGCGCATGCAGTCGAACCTGCCCAAGGTCGGGCGCAACGACCCGTGCCCCTGCGGCAGCGGCAAGAAGTACAAGCACTGCCATGGACAGCT
>CAYYZC010000508.1:0-1808 GCA_964475605.1 uncultured Chelativorans sp. | reverse complement strand
GGACCTCGATGTCAGCCGAGCGGAGCGGGGCATCGTCTACATCGACGAGATCGACAAGATCTCTCGTAAAAGCGACAACCCGTCGATCACCCGCGACGTATCGGGCGAGGGCGTGCAGCAGGCGCTGCTGAAGATCATGGAAGGCACGGTGGCTTCCGTTCCGCCGCAGGGGGGGCGCAAGCATCCGCAGCAGGAATTCCTGCAGGTGGACACCGCCAACATCCTCTTCATCTGCGGCGGCGCCTTCGCCGGCCTGGACAAGATCATCTCCGACCGCGGCCGCAAGACCTCGATCGGCTTTAGCGCCACCGTCGCCTCGCCGGAGGATCGCCGCACCGGCGAGCTGTTCCGCCAGGTCGAGCCGGAGGATCTGCTGAAGTTCGGCCTCATCCCCGAATTCGTCGGCCGCCTGCCGGTCCTGGCGACGCTGGAGGACCTCGACGAGGCCGCCCTGATCGAGATCCTGACCGCGCCGAAGAACGCGCTGGTCAAGCAGTATCAGCGCCTCTTCGACATGGAGAATGTCGAGCTCACCTTCCACGAGAACGCGCTGTCGGCGATCGCCCGCAAGGCGATCGACCGCAAGACCGGCGCGCGCGGGCTGCGCTCGATCATGGAGGCGATCCTGCTCGACACCATGTTCGAACTGCCGACGCTGGAAGGCGTTCAGGAGGTGGTGATCTCCGACGACGTGGTCGACGGCAATGCCCGCCCGCTCTACATCTATTCGGAGCGCGAGAAGGAAAAGGGCAGCGCCGCGAGCGCCTGAGCGCGACCCCGAACAGGCACCGGCTCTCCAGAAGATCGTTCGGCAAAAGGGGCCGAAGGCCCCTTTGTCCACAGCTCCTCGGGCGCATCGAGCCGCACTTGATCTTTGCGCCCCGCGACGCCACCTAAGCCTTGCCCCGCCAAGCGGGAATCCGTGCTTCGAAATTCGTCGGCGCAATGCCGGCGGTAGGCGGATCGCCCTGCGGAGGCTATTGTCGAGAATCGCGGCAGGCTCGAATGCGGCTGCGAGATGAAAGGTTGGAATATGACCACTGATCCCAAGCCGACAGGTGCAGGCGTGTTTCCGGTCCTGCCTTTGCGCGACATCGTCGTCTTCCCCCATATGATCGTGCCGCTCTTCGTCGGCCGGGAGAAGTCGATCAAGGCGCTCGAAGAGGTGATGGGTGCCGACAAGCAGATTCTTCTGGCGACCCAGAAGAACGCTGCCGATGACGAGCCGGCGCCGGACCAGATCTACGAGGTCGGCACGCTCGCCAATGTGCTGCAGTTGCTGAAGCTTCCCGACGGCACCGTGAAGGTGCTGGTCGAGGGCGCCGCACGCGCGCGCATCTCCGCCTTCACCGCGCGCGAGGAGTTCCACGAGGCCGCCGCCGCTGCCCTGGACGAGCCGGAGGAGACGGAGGTCGAGGTCGAGGCGCTGGCGCGCTCCGTCGTCGCCGACTTCGAGAACTATGTGAAGCTGAACAAGAAGATCTCGCCCGAGGTCGTCGGCGCCGCCAGCCAGATCGAGGACTACTCGAAGCTGGCCGACACGGTCGCCTCGCATCTGGCGATCAAGATCAACGAGAAGCAGGAGATCCTGGCCACGCTCTCGGTGCGCGAGCGCCTGGAGAAGGCGATGGGCTTCATGGAAGCCGAGATTTCCGTGCTCCAGGTCGAGAAGCGCATCCGCAGCCGCGTCAAGCGGCAGATGGAGAAGACGCAGCGCGAATACTACCTGAACGAGCAACTCAAGGCGATCCAGAAGGAGTTGGGCGAGACCGAGGACGGCCGCGACGAGGTGGCCGAGATCGAGGAGC
>CAYYZC010000507.1:0-1817 GCA_964475605.1 uncultured Chelativorans sp. | reverse complement strand
GCTCGGAACGGCTACCCTGCCGCTTGAGCCGGGAAAGCGCATCCCGCGCCATGGCAGCTTCCGGTGCGCCGGAATGATGATCGGTCAAATGACGATAGAACTGAACGGCGTACTCAACCCGTCCATCGGCTTCGGCGCGCCGGCCCGCGTCGAGGACCTGCGCCGCGGTCACCTGCGGCGATGCGTGTACCATCCTACAACCCCTTACTCCGCCCGTGACCATAATAAGACACGTCAACAGAGAATCTGCAATAATTCAGAGCTTTTTCTTAGGGGTAGGCTTGTCAGGAAGCGGCGGCAGGATCCGGCGTCCATACCAGGCGGAGACGCGATCTAGGTCGGCTGCGTCGTCGACGTCGCTTTTTTCGGCAATGAAGCCAATGCGATAGCCGCGTAGATTTTGCAGAGTGTCGTTGAGTGCATGGGAGCTCGACCAGCGCACGTCCTTGAACATGGAGATCTCCCGGGGCCGGCGTTTCTGCCCCACGAGCCAATAGCCACCATCGGCAGCGGGGCCAAATACGGCATCGTTGCTGCCGAGTGACTTGAAAGCGGCTGTGATATCTGAGAGGCGAATGCCCGGGATGTCCGTTCCGATGATGACGACGGGACCGGGGGGGTGCCGGTGAATAGCCCGTTGCATTCGTCGGCCGAGATCCCCTCCGCCCTGTGCCATTCGCGTCAGCCCGCGTGGCCAGATCGAATGATGGATCGAAGCATCGGGCGTTACGGCCAGGACGGTGTCCCAGGCTTTTGCATGCGAAAGTCGCGCAATGATGGCCGCTGCAGCATTCCGGTAGAACCACGCTGCACGTGCCGCGCCAATTTCGCGCGCCAGCCGCGTCTTTACGCTGCCGGCCACCGGTAGTTTCACCATGATCACCAGCCGGCGGCGAAAAGGCGCCGCCTTTCCTGGCGGCGCCTTTTCACGAGTCATGCTCGAACGGCGCATGCGTGGTCCGGCCAGGCCGGTATCAGGCGGAAACTGGATTGTACGCGTAGCCCTTGCCGTCCTTCTCGATGCTGCCTGCGCCCGGCATACCGTAATGGTAGCCGGTGACGGTAATCTTATCCGACACGACGCGGTCGAATATCTTGCGCCGCGTACTCTCCGCCATCTCGGGGTCCTGGTCGAATGCGGCGTGCCAGCCGGGGTTGCGGACGAACAGGGCGGGCAGGTTGGTCACGTCTCCCAGGACCATGAGCTGATCGCTGCCGGAGCTGACGAGATAGCTGGTGTGACCGGGGGTGTGGCCATTGCTCGCGACCGAGCGGATGCCCGGTAGGACATCGGATCCGTCCTCGACCTGCCTGACGTTCTTCCATTTGGGGAAGGTAGCCTGAATGCGCTTCGCCAGACCCTGCCGGGCTTCAGGCAGACTTGCGATCAAGCCTTCGTCCGTCCAGTACTTGTACTCGCCTGCGGGCACGACAATCTCCGCATCCGGGAACACCTGAGCATTGGTGCCCTTCTCCATCAGGCCGAAAATGTGGTCGGGATGGAAGTGCGTCATCACGATGGTCGAGATCTCCTTCGGGTCGATGCCGGCGGCCTGCATGCTTTCCTTCATCAGGAGCCCGGCCGTGGGCGACATCTGTCCGCCAGTGCCGGAATCGAACATCGCCAGCTTGTCACCCATCCGGACTACAGTGATCGTGAAGGTGATCGGCACGTGCGCATCGGGCAGGTTTGCATCCCGTAGCGCCTGCTTGGTCTCCTCCACACTGACGCCCTTGATGAAATTCGGGTCGTGCGACTTCTGCCAGATGCCGTCGTAGAGTTGCGTCACCTCGATGTCGCCGATTTTGAACCGCGC
>CAYYZC010000506.1:0-1820 GCA_964475605.1 uncultured Chelativorans sp. | reverse complement strand
CCAGCGCGAGGCGATCGCCTTCGGCGAGGGCGTGGCGACGACGATGCGGATGCGCTTCGAGCACCTGCCGGAGACCCATCTTCCCGGCCGCAACGAGGCATCGACGCAGGAGACGCCGGAGACGGGCGAGCAGGAGGTCGATCTCTACGGCATCATCGAACGCATGCGCAGCGTCGGCCGCCCCGTGGCAGCACCGGTTCCGAACGCGCCGGCCTCCCCGCCGCCGGCCACCGAAGGCGCCCGGGAGGACCTGCTGCGCCGCATCGGCGACACCGGCGGCGCCGATCAGCGCGAGCGGCTGCGCAGCCGCTTCCGGGACGACGAGAGCTTCCGCAGGCTGTACGAATAGACCGGCAACGGTCGCAGGGCCCGTCGCCTGCTCACGCGCAGACGCGGTTGCGGCCCTGCTTCTTGGCCTCGTAGAGCTGGCGGTCGGCGCGGCGATAGAGCGTCTCGGCATCCTCCGAGCCGTCCCACATCGCAAGGCCGATGCTGACGGTGACCCGCAGCCGCACATTGCCGGTGACGATGACCAGCCCCGACACCGCCTTGCGGATGCGTTCCGCCAGCTTGACCAGCAGATGCTCGCTCATATTGGGCGCGACGATGGCGAATTCCTCGCCGCCGAGCCGCGCCACCACGTCGTGATAACGCGTCATCTCGCGCAGGCATCCGGCCACCGCCCTGAGCACCTCGTCGCCGACATCGTGCCCATGGGTGTCGTTGACCGCCTTGAAGTGGTCGAGGTCGAGCACCATCAGGCCGAGCGGCTTCTCGATCTTGCGGAACTCCTGGATGTATTCGCGCAGCGCATCGTCGAAGAAGCGCCGGTTCTGCATGCCGGTCAGGCTGTCGGTCAGCGCCGCGACCTCCAGCGTCTCGGAGCGCGCGCTGAGCGATTCCGTCATGGCGCGGAGCTTGCCTTCCTCCTTCACCTGGGTGCGGATCAGCGGATAGATGAAGAAGATGCCGAAGAAGATGGCCGTGGCGAGCAGCACGCCCGTCGCGAACAGAAGCCGGGCGAGATAGATCAGGACGGCGATGGCTTCGGGGGTGGAGAATTGCGGGGCGGCGCCCGAGAGCTGGTGATAGGCGTGAAGCGTGACGCCGCTTGCCCCCAGCACGACGGCGATGAAGACAAAAAACGCCGATTCGGCCTTGTGGAACCGCATAGTCTCCCCATCGGGTCGTGCCGGCCCGCTTATGTCATGGGCGGACCTTACGACAGGTTAATCAGAACCATTCAAAACGCTTGCAATCGCGCGAATTTCCTGAAGCCCGGGCCCTGCGATGCGGCTCCATCCGGGTCCCGTCTGGTTGCGGAACCATGTCGACTGCCGCTTGGCGTAGCGCCGCGTCGCCCGCTTCGCCTCGTCAATGGCGGTCGCAAGGTCGGTCACGCCGGCAAGGGCCGCTGCGATCTCCGGCACGCCGATCGCCTTCCTCGCGGGCATCGCCGGATCGATCTCCTGGGCAAGCAGGGCGCGAACCTCGTCCGCGGCCCCTTCCAGAAGCATCCGGTCGAAGCGCTCGTCGATGCGCGCGTAAAGCTCCTCGCGGTCAGGCTCGATGATGAAGGCACGCGACTGACGCAGGTCGACCAGCGGCTCGCTCCGCTCCCGCTGCCATTCGACTATCGACCGTCCCGACGTCTCGATCACCTCGAGCGCCCGCACGATCCGCTGGCCGTCGGAGGGCCGCAGCATCGCGGCCGCGGCCGGATCGAGGCCGCCCAGCAGGCTATGGAGCTCCGCCGCTCCCTCTTCGGCCAGCCGCAGGCGCCATCTCCGGCGCACCTCGTCGGCAATGTCCGGCATGCG
>CAYYZC010000505.1:0-1838 GCA_964475605.1 uncultured Chelativorans sp. | reverse complement strand
TTGCTCGACTGCGGCCACGCTACACCTTCGCGGTCTCTTCGCGGCCGGGAATGCCGAAGCGGACCCAGGTCGGCAGGTTCACTGTGACAGGCACGCCGCCCGCCGTAATCGATTGGCCTTTGCCAAGCGCCTCCCCGACCCGGTCGAGCCGCAACAGCGCAAGTCCGCGGGCACCCGATGCGGAGCCGATTTTGCCGATCACAGCCTCTCCGGCCTTGACGTCGCCGCCGGCCTGCAGCCGATCCGGGCCGTCCACCGGCACCACCCGCTTGCGAGCCGTCGAGCGATGCTCCATGCGCGAGACGACCTCCTGCCCGACATAGCAGCCTTTCTGGAAGCTCACGCCGCCCAGCTGATCGAACAGGGCCTCGTGCGGGAAGGTATCGCCCAGCGCGTAGTCGCGGCCGCCTTCTGGCACACCAAGTGCGATCCGGTGCGTGTGGTAGTCGGCCTCCGTTGCGGCGGTGGTTCCCGGCTGATCCCAGCGGAAGCCAGCCGGTGCGATCGCCCGCCAGCCCACTTCCGCGAGCCTCGGATCGGGATAGACCAGAGCAGAGCTTTCAAGCTTTGGCTCGCCACCCCCCCACAGCGCCGCGACCGAGTACTCCTCCGATGCATCGGCAATGGTCACATTGGCCCGCAACTTGTAGAACGTGAGCCGCTTGGCGAGATCGGGCGCCTTCTCACGCAGCGTATCGAGCAGGAAGCCCTGCTCCGTCTTCACGATGAAGAAGTCGAACAGGATCTTGCCCTGCGGCGTGAGAAGGCCGGCGAATACAGCCGGCTGCTTCTCGAGCAGGTCCAGGTCGGCGGTGACGATGCCCTGCAGCAGCTTGGCCGCATCGGCGCCTGACATGCGCACCACGCCCCGATCGTGGAGAGGTGCAATGTTCATGCTGGTCATGGTGCAATTCCCGGTCGCTTGCACCCGAGCGCAAAATGAAGCACTGGCAGCCTGGGTACATAGCTGTACGTAAGCTGCGCGCCACAGTGAGGCAAGCGGATGGAGGGCACGAGGTATGACCGAGACATTCGACCTGGTGCTGAAGGGCGGCACTGTCGTCAACCACGATGGGACTGGTGCGCGTGACATCGGCATCCGCAACGGCCGTATTGCCGCGCTCGGCAGCATCGATTCCAAGGCAGCCGGCGAGGTGCTCGACTGCACCGGCCTGCATATCCTTCCCGGCGTCATCGACACGCAGGTCCATTTCCGCGAGCCGGGCCTCGAGCAGAAGGAGGACCTGGAGACCGGAAGTCGCGCGGCCGTGCTTGGCGGAGTGACCGCCGTGTTCGAGATGCCCAACACACGGCCGCTGACGACCAGCGCCGATGCTCTTGCCGACAAGATCCGCCGCGCGCGCCATCGCATGTTCTGCGACTTCGCCTTCTACATCGGGGCAACCCGCGAGAATGTTGACGACATCCCGGAGCTGGAGCGGCTCGAGGGCTCGGCCGGCATCAAGGTGTTCATGGGCGCGTCCACGGGTGATCTCCTGGTTGAAGACGAGCCGACCCTCCACCGCATCATCGCCACCATCCGCCGCCGTGCGGCGTTCCATGCGGAGGATGAAACCCGCCTGAGGGAACGCGCCGGGCTCCGGCGGCCCGGAGATGCCTCGTCGCATCCGGAATGGCGGGACGAGATTGCCGCGCTGATGGCTACCCAGCGCCTCGTGCGACTTGCGGAAAAGCATGGACGGCGCGTGCACGTCCTCCACGTCTCGACGAGAGAGGAAATGGCGTTCCTGGCCGATCACAAAGAATGGGCGAGCGTCGAGGTGACGCCGCATCATCTGACGCTGGTGGCGCCGGATTGCTATCAGCGGCTCGGAACG
>CAYYZC010000504.1:0-1839 GCA_964475605.1 uncultured Chelativorans sp. | reverse complement strand
ATCACGGCGGGTGTCGACAATCAGGGCCAGGTCCTGCTCGGCTGCGACATCCGCTTCCAGCTCATCCACCTCGAGGCGGATACGGCCGAGCGCGCCTTCCTCGACGGCCTGGGAACGGTGACGCAGACCGCCTCCATGCGCTCCATGGCGCGGCTTGCCGACGGCTCCGACCAGACGCTGGTCGAGGCCAAGGCGGTCGACGACGCCTACCCGCTCTACGGCGTCATGGAGCTTTCGCCGCAGATGTCGCTAGAAGACGCGCTGGCCCGGACGGACGGCGCATTCGGCGCGGTCGCGGCCGACATATTGTTCGAGCGGCTCGGGCTGGAACTCGGCGACCGCGTCATGCTCGGCTCCGAGGCATTCGAGCTGCGGGCGCGGATCGTCACCGAGCCCGACGCCATCTCCGACGGTTTCGGCCTGGCGCCGCGGCTGATGGTGTCGATGGAGGCGCTGCGCGCCTCGGGCCTGGTGCAGCCGGGCAGCCTGGTCGAATACGGCTACAAGATCAGGCTCGACGGCGACGCGGGCGAGGCGCGGCTGGCGGCGGTCCGCGCGCAGGCGGCGGAGGATTTTCCGGAGGCCGGCTGGAGCATCAGGACGCGGACCAATGCCGCACCCTCGCTGTCGTCCAATGTCGAGCGCTTCTCGCAGTTCCTGACGCTGGTCGGGCTGACGGCGCTGGTCGTCGGCGGCGTCGGCGTCGCCAATGCGGTGCGCGCCTATCTCGACGGCAAGCGCGGCGTCATCGCCACCTTCAAGAGCCTCGGCGCCTCTGGCCGCTTCGTCTTCACCGTCTATCTGGTGCAGATCATGCTGATCGCGGCGATGGGCATCGCGGCCGGCCTCGTCGTCGGCGCGGCGATGCCCTATGCGGCCGGGGCGCTGCTGGCGTCGGTGCTGCCGCTGCCGGCGACCGGCGGCGTCTATCCCGCCGCGCTGGCGCTGGCGGCGGTGTTCGGCTTCCTGGTGACGGCGGTCTTCGCGCTGCTGCCGCTCGGCCGCGCCCGCGACGTGCCGGCGACGGCGCTGTTCAGGCAAATGGGCTTCGAGGGCGGCGGCCTGCCGCGGCTGCTCTATGTCGCGCTCGCCGCCGGAATCGCGCTGCTGCTGGCGCTGCTCGCGATCTGGATGGCGGAGGAGCGGCGCATTGCGCTGATCTTCGTCGCCGCCGCCGTCTTCGCCTTCATCGTGCTGCGTGGCGTCGGCTGGCTGGTGCAGGTGCTGGCGCGGCGAAGCCCGCGTGTCCGCTCGACCACGCTGCGGCTGGCGATCGGCAACATCCATCGTCCCGGCGCGCTGACGCCCTCCGTGGTGCTGTCGCTCGGCCTCGGCCTGACGCTGCTCGTCGCGCTGGCGCTCATCGACGGCAATCTGCGCCGCCAGATCGCCGGCAACCTGCCGGAGCGCGCGCCGAACTTCTTCTTCGTCGACATCCAGAACAGCGAGGTTGAGGATTTCGCCGGCCTAGTCGGGGAAGCCGCTCCCGAGGGCGAGCTGATGCGCGTGCCGATGCTGCGCGGCCGCATCATGGCGCTCGACGGCGTCGACGTGCGCTCGATCCGAATTCCGCCGGAAGGCGCCTGGGTGCTGCGCGGCGACCGCGGCATCACCTATGCCGAAGACGTGCCGGAGAACTCGACCCTGATCGAGGGCGAATGGTGGCCGCAGGACTATGACGGCGAGCCGCTCGTCTCCTTCGTCGCCGAGGAGGGCCGCGAACTGGGGCTCGAGCTCGGCGACACGATCACCGTCAACGTGCTCGGCCGCAACATCACCGCGCGCATCGCCAATTTCCGCCAGGTCGAATGGGAATCGCTCGGCATCAACTTCGTCATG
>CAYYZC010000503.1:0-1840 GCA_964475605.1 uncultured Chelativorans sp. | reverse complement strand
TGCTGCAATTGCTCTGCCTCGTCGCCATGGAAGCGCCGTCCTCGATGGACGCCGACGCCGTGCGCGACGAGAAGCTGAAGGTGCTGAGGGCCCTGAAGCGCGTCAACGGCAACGAGGCGCCGAAACAGACCGTGCGCGGCCAGTATCGCGCCGGCGCTTCGGCGGGCGGGCCGGTCAAGGGCTATGTCGAGGAACTCGGCAAGGGCTCCGACACCGAGACCTTCGTCGCCATCAAGGCGGAGATCGCCAACTGGCGCTGGGCCGGCGTGCCCTTCTACCTGCGCACCGGCAAGCGGCTGGCCGCCCGCGTCTCCGAGATCGTGATCGAGTTCAAGCGCATCCCGCATTCGATCTTCGACGAGGGTGCCGGCAACATCAATCCCAACCAACTCGTCATCCGCCTGCAACCCGACGAGGGCGTCAAGCAGTTCCTGATAGTCAAGGATCCCGGCCCCGGCGGCATGCGGCTGAGGCAGATCCCGCTCGACATGAGCTTCGCGCAGTCTTTCCAGGGGCGCGCGCCCGACGCCTATGAGCGGCTTGTCATGGATGTGGTGCGCGGCAACCAGACGCTGTTCATGCGCCGCGACGAGGTCGAGGCGGCCTGGAGCTGGGTCGATCCGATCCTCAAGGCGTGGGAGCAGAACGGGCAGGAGGCGCAGGGCTACACCGCCGGCACCTGGGGGCCGTCCTCTTCCATCGCGTTGATCGAACGCGACGGCCGCACCTGGCACGAGAGCATATGAGGGGCAAGCGGGGTGACGATCGCCAATCAGGGACGGAACCTCGGATGATCGACTGGCACGAATTCCCCTCCCCGCAGGCGCTCGCCGAGGCGCTTGCCGAAGACGTGGCGAATGCATTGGCCGCGGCGATCTCCTCGCGCGGCACCGGCTTCCTCGCCCTTTCCGGGGGCGAGACCCCTGCCCGCTTCCTCCGCGCATTGTCGGGCAAGGAACTCGACTGGGACCGGGTCGCGATCACGCTGGTCGACGAACGCTTCGTGCCGGAGACCTCCGAGCGCTCCAATGCGCGACTCGTGCGCCACAACCTGCTCCAGCGCGACGTCGCACGGACGCGGTTCGTCCCTCTTCATCATGACGAGGAAACGGTCGAACGCGCCGCCTCGATCGCCGCGCGCGACCTCGCCGCGCTGCCATGGCCGCTCGACGTGGCGGTGCTCGGCATGGGCATGGACGGGCACACCGCTTCGTTCTTCCCCGACGCGGAAAACCTCGCCGGCCTTCTCGATCCGGCCGGCACCGGGCTGGTGCTGCCGGTGCATGCGCCAAGCGCGGCCGAGCCGCGCTTGACCCTGCCGCTGCCGCGGCTCGTCGAAGCCGACCTGCTGCCGCTCCACATCGAAGGCGAGGAAAAGCGCGCCGTGCTGGAGGAGGCATTGCGGCCGGGCGCCGACAAGCCGATCAGCGCCATCTTCGCGCATGCGCGACAGGCCGTGCCGGTCTACTGGACGCGGTGAAGCGCTTCGGAGATCGAAGCTTCAGGCTGCCTGAGCGAGTAGCCAAGGGAACGCCCGCTCAGTAGGTGGTGCGGCGCTCCTCGCTCGGCGGGCGGCCGAAGAGCAGGCGGTAGCTCTGGGCGAAATAGGAATGCGAGGTGAAGCCGGTGGCAATCGCCACGTCGAGGATCGGCATGTTGGTCTGGCGCAGCAATTCGCGAGCCCGCTCCAGGCGCAGCCGCATGTAGTAGCGCCCCGGCGTCATGTTGAGATGGCGCAGGAACAGTCGCTCGACCTGACGCACGGAAAGGCCGGCCGACCGGGCGAGCTGGCCGTCCGAGAACGGCTAGTCGAGATTGTCGGCCATCAGCTCGACGATCT
>CAYYZC010000502.1:0-1850 GCA_964475605.1 uncultured Chelativorans sp. | reverse complement strand
GCCGGGCTCCAGGTCGCCGAATACGCGCCCAATGCGGTGAAGAAGGCGGTGATCGGCGTCGGCCATGGCGACAAGAAGCAGATCCACATGATGGTGAAGGTGCTGATGCCCAAGGCCGTCTTCGACGGCGACGACGCAGCCGACGCGCTGGCCATCGCCATCTGCCACGCGCATCATCGCCAGAGCGTCACCGCCCGCCTCGTCGCCGCGACGGCCTCCGGCGGCCGAGTCCCTGAGACGGCCCCCGCCATCGGGAGCACGAGATGATCGGCAAGCTCAAGGGCGTCATCGAGGAGATCGGCGAGGATCATTGCGTCATCGACGTCCACGGCGTCGGCTATGTCGCCTATTGCCCGGCGCGCACGCTCGCCGCCCTGCCGGAAGCGGGAGAAGCAGCGACGCTCCATATCGAGACCTATGTCCGCGAGGACGTGATCCGGCTCTATGGCTTCGGCTCCGTGCTCGAGCGCGAATGGTTCCGGCTGCTCCAGAGCAATGTCCAGGGCGTCGGCGCCAAGGTCGCGCTCGCCGTGCTCTCGACGCTCTCGCCGGCCGAGCTCGCCAATGCGATCGCGCTGCGCGACATCGCCATGGTCGCCCGCGCGCCGGGAGTGGGCAAGAAGGTGGCCGAGCGCATCGTGACCGAGCTCAAGAGCAGGGCGCCGGCGCTCGCCGGCGAGGCGACGGGCACGATCGGCCTCAAGCAGGAGCTCGGCGAGGGCGTGGCGCCGGCACCGGTTGCCGACGCGGTCTCAGCGCTGACCAATCTCGGCTATTCCCGCGACATAGCAGCCAATGCGGTCGCGGCAGCCATGAAGGCGGCGGGCGAAGGCGCAGATTCCGCCAAGCTGATCAGGCTGGGGCTCAAGGAGCTGGCGCGGTGAGCGAAACTTGCGAATTCCTTACATTTTGATAAGATGTAAGGAAATTGGAGGTCAGTGCTTTGGGGATCGAGTCGAAGATCACGACCAAAGGGCAAACGACCATTCCCGTCGAGGTCCGCGAGCGGCTGGGGCTTCAGAGGGGCGACCGGATCGCCTTCATAGAAGTCGAGCAGGGATTCCTGATCGTGCCGCGCAACCGGCCTGCGAGCACGCTGTTCGGTTCGCTGTCGGACTTTGCCGTTCCGGGCACTTCCCTGGCGGACTATGACGAGGCTATCGGCATGGGTATCAGCGATCACGTCGAGGGCTCGCGCGACAGCGAGACAGACGCTTGATCGGGCTCGACGCGAATATCTTGCTGCGGGCCACGCTGAACGACGACCCAGTCCAATCACCATTGGCGCAGAAATTCCTGCACAGCCTCGATGAGCAGCGTCCGGGCTTCGTCAACATACCAGTGATCATGGAGTTCTTCTGGGTGCTGCGATCGCGTTACAAGCTACCCCATGCGCGTCTTGCGGGGACCATGCGCAACCTGCTGGAGGTGGAGCATATCGAGTTCGAAGCATTGGAGACGATCGGAAAGGCCATCGCGATCTACGAGAGCAGGATTGCCGATTTTCCCGACGCAGTGATTGCGATGCGCAATAATGAACTGGGGGCGGACAAGACCGTCACCTTCGATCGTCACGCAGCGGCGTCCATCTCCACCATGGAGCTCCTCGCATGAGCGTCGCCCCGCGCCTGATCTCGTCGGAGAAGCGCGGCGAGGATGCCGATCTGTCGCTACGCCCGCAGACGCTCGACGATTTCGTCGGCCAGGCGGCGGCGCGGGCGAACCTGAAGGTCTTCGTCGAGGCCGCGCGCGCGCGCGGCGAGGCGCTCGACCACGTCCTCTTCGTCGGTCCGCCCGGTCTCGGCAAGACGACGCTGGCGCAGATCATGGCACGCGAGCTCGGCGTCAAT
>CAYYZC010000501.1:0-1871 GCA_964475605.1 uncultured Chelativorans sp. | reverse complement strand
GTCTACCGAAAACCGATTCCGATTTTCGGGCCGATGCAGTAGGCTCACCGCTAGCGATTCCTGAGCGACGGCCGGCAATCGCTGGAGGGGGAGAGCGTCCATGTCCGGCAGGAACGTGCATCTGAGCGAGGAGGCGGGACGAAGATACCGCGCCAGGACCGGCCTGCTCGCCATCGTCGGCCTGCTCGTCTGGCTGGCGCTCTCGCTCGCCCTTCCCTGGTTCGCCCGCGACCTGAACGAGATCACCATGCTCGGCTTTCCGCTGGGCTACTACATGATGGCGCAAGGCTCGCCGATCGTCTTCGTCGCGACCCTCTTCTGGCTGAACCTGGCCCAGGACAAGGTCGACGACGAATTCGGCATCGGCGATTAGGACCGGGCATGGACGGGTCTTTCTTCCGCAATCCGGGCCGGGTCTACGGCCTCTATGCCGCCGGCTTCGTGCTTTTCATCGTCCTGATGGTGATATTGGAGCAGCTCGGCGTGTCGGCGGCGACCATCGGCATCCTCTTCGTCGCCTTCACCCTCGCATCCTACGCGGTGATCGGCTTCCTCGCGCGCACCATGCGGGTCGATGTCTACTATGTCGCCGGCCGCGGGGTCCCGCCGGTCCATAACGGCATGGCGACCGCGGCGACCTGGATCTCCAGCGTCTCCTTCACGGCGCTGGCCGGCGGCATCTATTTCGGCGGCTACCACCATCTCGCCTTCGTCATCGGCCTGACCGGCGGCTTCGTCGTCGTCAACTCGCTGATGGCGCCCTACCTGCGCAAATTCGGCTGCTATACCGTGCCGGACTATGTCGGCACGCGCTACGGCAGCGATCTCGCCCGCTTCTGCGCCATGATCATCCTGGTCGTCGCCTGCTTCACCTATCTGGTCGCGCAGGTCGCGGCGGCCGGCATCATCGCCTCGCACGCGCTCCGGATCCCGTATCAATCGGGCGTGTGGCTCGCGCTCGCCGGCATCCTGCTCTGCTCGGTGCTGGGCGGCATGCGCGCCGTCACATGGACGCAGGTCGCGCAATATGTCGTGCTGATCATCGCCTATCTGGTGCCGGTCGTCTGGATGTCGAATGCGCTCGGCTTCGGGATCGTCCCGCAATTCGCCTATGGCGAGGCGATCCAGGGCATCGGCGCGCTGGAGGCGCAATACGGGCTGGCGCCGGCGGCGGACGCGATCGCCGGCCTCGCGGTGCTGACGGTGCCGCAGAACGATCCGACGGGCGGCATCGATTCCTGGAAGTTCGCGACGCTGGCGCTGTGCATGGCGGCGGGAACCGCATCGCTGCCGCATCTGCTGATGCGCAGCTTCACCACGCCTTCGGTACGTGCAGCGCGGAAATCGGCGGCATGGTCCCTGCTCTTCGTCTTCCTGCTCTGCTTCACCGCTCCGGCGCTCGCCGCGCTGATCAAGCTGCAGCTTCTCGACCCCACCCTGCCGACCTCACTGATCGGCAGGCCGATCGAGGAGGTGCTGGCGCTCGACTGGGTCAGGAACTGGAGCGCGGCGGGAATGATGGCAGCCGTCGACCAGAACGGCGACGGGGTGCTGCAGCTCAACGAGCTGTTCATGAGGGCAGACATGCTGGTGCTGGCGGCGCCCGAGATCGCCGGCCTGCCCTACGCCGTTGCCGGGCTGGTCGCAGCCGGCGGGATGGCGGCGGCGATGGCTGTCGCGAGCGGGCTGCTGCTGGCGATCGCCAATTCGCTCAGCCACGACTTCCACTACAAGCTGGTCGATCCCCGCGCGGATACGGCGATCCGCCTGGCGGTGGCGCGCATCCTGCTGGTCGGGACCGGCGTGGCGGCCGTCTTCGTCGTCGCCTCGTCGAACCCGACCGACATCCTCGGCATGGTCGCATGGGCGTT
>CAYYZC010000500.1:0-1872 GCA_964475605.1 uncultured Chelativorans sp. | reverse complement strand
CAACGTGCTCTCCCGGAAATGTTGAGACTGCGCGCGAATTTTGATGCTTAGGCGCTCCGCCAACGCACGTCAGCGGCCATAGCGGCGCATTGGATCACAAACCCGCACCAGAATGAAACCGTCATTCTGACATTCTTGGCTTTCCCTACATCTGCCGGAAACGACTGGATGTTAGCACTGGAGGGTCTGGGGAGAACAGAGCCGAAACGCTGGCGCAAGGGGGAGGCTTGAAGTTGCCATCTGAGCGCCGGAATGACGCGCTAGATGCAACACGAGCTCTGCTGCTCCCAATTGTCTCTAAGGAGAGCGTTTCGATGAAGAAGACGTTTGTCGCGACACTGCTTTGCAGTGCCATGTTGGTGCAGCCGGTATTCGCAGGCATGGTCACGCCCGCTCCGGCAGTTGCAGTGCCCGCTTCGGGGGCCGTCGTGCCCGCGGTTGCAGGTGGTCAGTACGCGGCCGGTGCTGAAACGGCCAAGGTGATCGAGGTGAGGGGGCGTCACTGGCACCGCCGCCACCACCACAGGCATCGCGGCGCGGGAGCATTCGGCGCCGGTCTGGCTGTTGGGATCGTTGGCGCCCTCATTGCCAAGGGCATCAGCGAGTCCTCGGCCCGGAATCGCTTCGACCGCTGCGCCAGGGACTTCCGGTCGTTCGATTATGAAACCGGCACGATCATCACGCGTTCGGGCGAAGAGCGGCTCTGCCCCTACCTGCGCTGAGGTCGGGTTCCCGTATTGCAATCGGGCCGTGGCGGCACAGTACGCCACGGCCGATCGTTTTTCAGTCGGACGTCGATCGCGCTAAGAACGGACGCGGCTATTTTCGGGATCTACATGGTGGGGCGAGGTGATCTCGACCTCGACGACCTCGTTTTTCAACGGGAACACCGCGTAGAGCCGCTGGCCCCGTCGGTCCACGCCATTCTCCAGCATCGCCAGCCCGATCCAGCGGTCGAGTTCGACGGAGCGCGTGACGCTCGTAACCCAGCCGAGACTGCGGGTATCCTCGGGCGCACTGACGATGTGGGCTCCACCCCTGAGGCGCTTGTCGAAATCGCCCGTCAGTGCACGAATTCCGACGAATGATGGCCGGTTCGGGCCGCGGAGCCCCGGCCGCTCTGCATTGACGCGTCCGACGTAGTCACCGGTCTTCTTGAGCATGCGCTCCAGGCCGAGGTCGCGTGCGGAGGTCTGACCGTTGATCTCAGGTCCCGCAATGTGGCCCTTTTCGATGCGCATGAGCCCCATGGCCTCGAGCCCGTAGGGAACGATGCCGAAGGGCTTGCCCGCCGCCAGGAGGGCTTCCCAGACGTGCTCGCCATATCCGGCAGGCGTTGCGACCTCGTAGGCCAGCTCGCCCGAGTAGCTGACGCGGAAGATCCGCGCCGGCGCGCCGCCTATCGTGGCCTTGATCACGCCCATGAATGGGAAGGCCGTGTTCGACACATCGAGGCCGTCGACTGCAGCCTGCAGCGTCTGGCGGGACTGCGGACCGGCGACGGCCATCTGTGCCCACTGGTCCGTTACCGAGCACAACTGTACGTCCAGGTCGGGCCAGACCGTCTGGGCATAGAACTCCATGTGCTCCAGCACCTCGGCCGCCTTCGCCGTGGTGGTCGACATGAGATAGTGCTGCTCGCCGAGGCGCGATGTGGTGCCGTCGTCGAATATCATGCCATCCTCGCGCAGCATCACGCCGTAGCGGGCGCGACCGACGGGCAGCGTCGAGAACGTGTTGATGTAGAGGTGGTCGAGAAACCGCCCGGCATCGGGGCCCTGGACATCGATCTTGCCGAGCGTCGAGACATCACAGATGCCAACCGCCTGGCGAACGGCCCGCGCTTCGCGCAGGATCGGCGCCCAGCCGGTG
>CAYYZC010000499.1:0-1873 GCA_964475605.1 uncultured Chelativorans sp. | reverse complement strand
TCGGCGGCGAGGCGCGCGCGCTGCCTGGCGCGCAGTTCCTCGCGCTCCAGCGCCACCGACTTCATGCGCGACTTGAGCGGGTCGCCGCCGAACACCGGGATCAGCGTGAAGACGGTCGCGAAGACGGCGATCGCCACCAGCATGGCGACGAGGAAGGCCGGATCGGTGACGGACTTGATGATCTGCTCGGTCATGCTTCAGCTCGCTAGATATCGAAATTCATCATCTTGCGCATGACGAAGATGCCCATCGACATCCACACAGCAGAGACGACGAGGATGAGATGGCCGGTCGGGTGGGTGAAGAGCGGCATGATGTAGTTGGGGCTCGACAGATAGACGAGGAAGGCGACGATGAAGGGCAGCGCGCCGATGATGGCGGCCGATGCCTTCGCCTCCATCGACAGCGCATTGACCTTGGCCTTCATCTTCTTGCGGTCGCGCAGCACGCGCGACAGGTTGCCGAGCGCCTCCGACAGATTGCCGCCGGCCTGGCTCTGGATCTGGATCACGATGCCGAAGAAGCTCGCTTCCGGGCAGGGCATCGTCTCGGGCATGCGCAGGGCCGCATCGGGCAGCGACATGCCGACCTGCTGCGCCTCGACGATGCGGCGGAACTCCGTCCTCACCGGCTCCTGCGCCTCCGAGGCGATCATGCGCACGCCGTCATTGAGCGGCAGGCCGGATTTGACGGCGCGCACGATCACGTCGAGCGCGTTGGGGAACTCTTCGAGGAAGGCCTTGCAGCGGCGCGCGCGCTTGAAGGAGACGAACCAGCGCGGCAGGCCGAGCGCGCCGGCGGCAAAGGCTGCCGGAACGGCCAGCAGCGGCGCGCCGACGACGAACACGGCGAAGGCGATGATGAAGCCGCAGGCTACCGAGAATACATAGAAGCGGCTGATCGACATCTCCAGCCCGGCCTGGCGAAGCTGCACCTTCAGCGGCGGCTTCCTGAAGTTGAGGTCGCGCGCCTTCTGCTTCTCGTCGAGATCCTTCAGCGATTCCTGGATCGAGCGGCGGCGCTTGGCGGCTTCCGCCAGTCGGTCGCGCGAGGCCTTGATCGTGGCGCCGTCGGTCTCCGCCTTCTTCACCGTCTCCAGCCGGCGATCCGCCTTCTTCTCGTTCTCGATGCGGGAAAAGAGCAGCGCATAGGCGATGCCGCCCGCGCTGACGGCCGCGAGCAGAACGAAAACCAGCACCGAGTTCATCATCTCTTACCCACCCGCTTCGGCGAACGCCCTATTGCCGGTGCATGATCCTGACCAGCGGCGGCCGGCTCCCCGCTTTCGGGACCATGCTCAGCTCGCCTGCTTCTCCATCGCTTCCAGCGCAGTAGCCAGGCGCTGCTCCTCGCCATAGTAGCGGGCGCGGTCCCAGAAGGCCGGCCGGCCGATGCCGGTCGAGACGTGATGGCCGATGAGGCGGCCCTGCGAATCCTCGCCGGTGATGTTGTAGAGCAGCAGGTCCTGCGTGATCACCACGTCGCCTTCCATGCCGATCACCTCGGTCACATGGGTGATGCGGCGCGAGCCGTCGCGCAGCCGGGCGGCCTGGATGATGACGTCGACCGAGCCGACGACGATCTCGCGCACCGTCTTCTGCGGCAAAGAGAAGCCGCCCATGGCGATCATCGATTCCATACGGCTCAGGCATTCGCGCGGGCTGTTGGAGTGGAGCGTGCCCATCGACCCGTCATGGCCCGTATTCATCGCCTGGAGCAGGTCGAAGACCTCGGGGCCGCGCACCTCGCCGACCACGATGCGCTCGGGGCGCATGCGCAGGCAGTTCCTGTCCAGGTCGCGCATGGTGATCTCGCCCTCGCCCTCCAGATTGGGAGGACGGGTCTCGAGACGGACCACATGCGGCTGCTGGAG
>CAYYZC010000498.1:0-1884 GCA_964475605.1 uncultured Chelativorans sp. | reverse complement strand
CTGATCGGCATGGTGTTCGGCTTCTTCCCGGCGATGCGGGGCGCAAGGCTCGACCCGATCCAGGCGTTGAGGCACGAGTGAGGGGTGACAGGCGGTCGTGGGAACGACCGCGGGCCCGTCCGGGACAACGCAGAGGCAAATGACGACTGCAAGTAGCAGATCGCCATCTTGCGACCGATGGTCGAATACATATCCTTGTCCAACAGCTCGAAACAAATCGTGCTGAATGCAATAATCTGGCAAGGTGGATTCGTCATAATTCTGCTGGCAGATAGCCGTCTGTTCTCGAATCCAGAACAATGGCAGGCGTGAGCACTTTCATGGCAAATCCTCTTTCCGGCGTCGGATCCTGGCTCTACCATCTCGGCAATGTCGATGCGGCGCGCAGCAAGCAGATCGGCGCGACCGATGCCGGCCTCGTCGTGATCGACGCCGCCCACGGGTCGATGAAGCCCTACAGTGCCGCCGAGCTCGACATCATGCGCGGCGGCGACGACAAGCTGATCGTCAGCTATCTCAGCATCGGCGAGGCCGAAGACTACCGGCCCTACTGGAAGAACAGCTGGTCCAGCAATCCGCCCGACTTCCTCGGCGCCGCCAATCCCGAATGGCAGGACAACTACAAGGTCCGCTACTGGGATCCGGAATGGCAGGCGATCGTCTTCAAGGCTGTCGACCGGATCGTCGATTCCGGCTTCAACGGCGTCTATCTCGACATCATCGACGCCTTCCAGTTCTGGGAGGAGGAGACCAACGTCAAGGGCGTCGACTTCAGGTCCGAGATGGCCGATTTCGTCGCCGCGATCCGCAAGCACGCCGAAGCGAGGCTCGCCGCCGCCGGCGACGACCGGGCTTTCGTCATCATCGGCCAGAACGGCGAGGAACTCTTCGACGAGCCGGCCTATCGCGCCGCTATCGACGGCATCGCCAAGGAGGACCTGCGCTTCTTCTACCCGAACGGCGCCGAGGGGAGTTTCAGGCCGGTGCCGAACGGCTGGTTCCAAGGCACCAAGAAATACATCGAGAAGGCCGAGGCGGCCGGCATCGAGGTGTTCGTGGTCGAATATCTGACTGAAGGACGGCAGAGCCAGTATTCGACCATGCTCAAGTCCGAATACGACTATCTGAAATCGAAGGGCATACCGCTCTATATCGCCGAGGATCGCGATCTCGACGCCATCTACGACCAGCCCTTCGCCCCGCTCGACAATGACGATCTCGGCAACGACGATGGAGGCGGCAGCGACGACAACGGCGGAGACGGCGATGGCAGCGGCGACGGCCCGGCCGGCCGGACGTTCCTCGGCACGCAGTCCGACGACCGGATCAAGGGATCGGCCGGTGACGACATCATCATCGGGCTGGGCGGCAAGGACGTGCTCAAGGGCGGCAGGGGCAGCGATCTGCTGAAAGGCGGCAAGGGCAGCGACGTGCTCAAGGGCGGTGCCGGCAACGACGTGCTCAAGGGCGGCAAGGGCGGCGACCTTCTGAAGGGCGGCAGCGGCAAGGACGTGCTCAAGGGCGGCGCCGGCAAGGACGTGCTGCGCGGCGGCCCTGGTGCCGACATCCTCGACGGCGGCCGGGGCGGCGACCGTCTCGATGGCGGCGGCGGCGCCGACGTGTTCCGGTTCGGCTCGCTCAAGGACAGCGGAACCGGCGCGCACAAACGCGACAAGATCGTCGATTTCTCGTCTCACCAGGGCGACCGCATCGACGTTTCGCGGATCGACGCGGACAAGACGGAACCGGGCGACCAGGCCTTCGCCTTCGTCGGTGATAAAGAATTCTCCGGCCAGGCCGGCGAGCTACGGGTCGAGAAATCCGGCAGCTCGGCCTATGTCTATGCCGATGTGGACGGCGATGCGCAGGCCGATCTGGCGATCG
>CAYYZC010000497.1:0-1888 GCA_964475605.1 uncultured Chelativorans sp. | reverse complement strand
TCATGGCCTGGAGCATGTCGAAGGCCTCCTCGCCGCGGCACTCGCCGAGGATGATGCGGTCGGGGCGCATGCGCAGCGCGTTCTTGACGAGATCGCGCTGGCGGATCTCGCCATGGCCCTCGATATTGGCGGGCCGCGTCTCCATGCGCGCGACGTGCGGCTGCTGGAGCTGGAGTTCGGCCGCGTCCTCGATGGTGATCAGCCGCTCGTCCTCGGGGATGAAGGCCGACAGCGCGTTGAGCATCGTCGTCTTGCCGGTTCCGGTGCCGCCCGAGATGATCGTCGTCTTGCGCGCATGCACGGCGGCCGCCAGCACCTCGGCCATTGCCTGGGTCAGCGCGCCGAACTCGACCAGCTTGTGCAGGCCGAGCTTGTTCTTGGAGAATTTGCGGATCGACACCAGCGGCCCGTCGACGCCGACCGGGCGGATCGCCGCGTTGAAACGGGAACCGTCGAGCATGCGCGCATCGACCATGGGCTGGCTCTCGTCGACGCGCCGGCCGACGGCGGCGACGATCTTGTTGATGACCCTGATGAGGTGCGCCTCGTCCTTGAACGGGACGTGGATCTTCTCCAGCTTGCCGCGCCTCTCCACGAAGCAGTTTTCATGGCCGTTGATCAATATGTCGTTGATCGTCGGGTCCTTGAGCAGCGGTTCGAGCGGCCCCAGCCCGACCATCTCGTCGACGATGTCGTCGACCAGCGCCTCCAGCTCGGCGACATTGATGGCAAGCCGTTCCTGGCGCGTCTTCTCGGTGACGAATTCCGATACCTGCCGGTGCATCTCGTCGCGGGGCAGCCGCTCCAGCGCCACGAGATTGATCTCCTCGATCAGCAGGCGGTGGATGCGTACCCGCGCCTCGAGCACGCGGTTGCTCGTCTTGGCGCTCTCCGGCGCCACCGGCTCCGGCGGCTTGCGGGCATGGGCGAGCGGCACGACGATCTCGCGCTCCGGCCCGCGCACGGCATGGTCCGGAGCCTGGGCAACCCTCTGGCGAAGCGCGGAGAAACGGCTGGCACCCATGACGTCGTCCTCAGCCGGCGCGCCGCAGCAGGCCGGCGAGAAGCGAGGGCTTGCGCTTCGCCGCCGCACCCGCCTCGCCGGGCAGGATGATGCGCTTCAGGTCCTGGATGACGTTGGCACGCGGATCGACCGTCTGCAGCGGCACGCCGCGATCGACCGCCTCGCGCACCAGCTTGTAGTTGTTGGCCACGCCGCCAGCGAAACAGCCCTCCAGCACCTCGTGCAGATCCTCCTCGCTGACGCCGCTGCCGAAGCCGCGCGGATCGTAGCGGTTGACGATGACATGGGGCTTGACCTGCGCACCCACCGTCTCGCGGATCGCCCGGATCAGCCGCTGCGTGTGGCGCAGGCAGGGCACCGTCATCTCCGCGACGACGTAGAGCTTGTTGGAGCCGAGCAGCACCGTCTCCGTCCAAGGGAACCAGGTGCGCGGCATGTCGATCACGACATTGTCGAAATAGGCCGAGACGAGGTCGAGCAGGCGCACCACCACGTCGGTGTCGAAGCTGCGCATGTCGGTCGGCCGCGTCGGCGCGGCGAGCAGGCTGAGCCCGCTCTCGTGCTTCGACAGCATCACGTCGAGGAGCTGGCGGTCGAGCCGCTCGGGCTGGTTCTCGATCTCGGAAAGGTCGAAGCGCGGCTCCAGATCGAGATATTCGGCGCAGGAGCCCTGCTGGAAGTTCAAGTCGACGATACAGGTCGAGGCCGGGCGCGAGACGGAGTGATGGAGCTGGAAGGCGGTCTGGAGCGCCAGCGTCGTCGTTCCGACGCCGCCTGCGGCCGGCATGAACGTATGGATCTGCGCATCGCCGTTGTCGCTGCGGTCCGGCCCTTGCAGGACGCGCATGCAGGAGCGCACCAGGT
>CAYYZC010000496.1:0-1892 GCA_964475605.1 uncultured Chelativorans sp. | reverse complement strand
GAGGGACGAACGTGAAGCGCGTGGCATCGATCGGCGAATGCATGCTGGAGCTCTCCGCCGAGGGCGATGCCTGGCGCATGTCCCATGCCGGCGACACGCTGAACACGCTGTGGGCGATCCGCGCCTTGCTGCCGGCGGAAGACCGCACCGACTATGTCACCGCCTTCGGCGACGACGCATTTTCGCGCCAGCAGCGCGATTTCCTCGCCGGGGCCGGGATCGGCACCGCCGACAGCCCGACCTTCCGCGGAGCAAGGCCCGGCCTTTATGCGATCACGCTGGACGGCGCGGAGCGGTCCTTCACCTATTGGCGCTCCGATTCGGCCGCACGCCGCCTCGCAGACGATCCCGCCAGCCTGGCGAAAAGCCTTGCCGGCCAGTCGCTTGTCTATTTTTCCGGAATCACCCTGGCAATTCTCGGCGAGAAGCGCGCCGCGCTTCTCGAAGCCCTGCGCACGGCCCGCCGCGACGGCAGCCCGATCGCCTTCGACGCCAATTTTCGACCGCTGCTCTGGGCATCGAAGCACGAGGCGCGGGACGCATTCGACGAAGCACTCGCCGTTTGCGACATCGCGCTGCCGACCTTTCCTGACGAGCAGGCGGTCTATGGAGATGCCGATCCGGCCGCCACCGCGGAGCGGCTGGAAGCCTCCGGCATCGAGGAGATCGTGATCAAGAACGGCGCGGAGCCGGCATTCGTCCGGGCCGGCGGGGAAAGCCACCTTGTGCCGGCCGTCGCGATCGACGACCCGGTCGACACGACGGGTGCCGGCGACAGCTTCAGCGGCGCCTATCTCGCCGCGCGGCTCCTCGGTCGCGAGCCGCAGGAGGCGGCCATGCGAGCCCATCGCACCGCTGCCGCGACGGTGCAGGTGCGCGGCGCGCTCGCCCCGATGGAGAAGCTGCGCGCCGCGTTCGATGACGGAGCGGCTTAGAGCCCCAGCCCGCCGATGCAGACATATTTGGTGTCGAGATAGTCCTCGATGCCCTGATGGCCGCCTTCGCGGCCGAGGCCAGATTCCTTGACGCCGCCGAACGGCGCCTCCGGGGTGGTGATCAGGCCCTCATTGACGCCGACCATGCCGTATTTCAGCCCTTCCATGACCCGGAAGGCGCGGCCGAGGTCGCCGGTGTAGAAATAGCAGGCGAGGCCGTATTCGGTGTCGTTGGCGAGCGCCACGGCCTCCTCCTCGGTCTCGAAGCGGAAGACCGGCGCCACGGGCCCGAAGATCTCCTCCCTCATGAAGCGCATCTCGGGCTTCGCACCGGAGATGACGGTCGGCTCGAAGAAGGTGCCGCCGAGCTGATGCCGGTTGCCGCCGGTGACGATCCGGCCGCCCTTCTCCTTCGCGTCGACGATCAGCTCCTCGACCTTGTCTACCGCGCTCGCATCGATGAGCGGCCCCTGCTGGACGCCCTCGTCGAGCCCCGGCCCGACCTTCAGCTTGCGCGAGGCCTCCGCCAGCTTCTCCACGAACGTGTCGTAGATGCCCGCCTGCACGAAGAAGCGGTTGGTGCAGACGCAGGTCTGGCCGGAATTGCGGTATTTGGCCATCATCGCGCCCTCGACGGCGCGTTCGGCATCGGCATCGTCGAAGACCAGGAATGGCGCGTTGCCGCCGAGCTCCATCGACACCTTCTTCACCGTCGAGGCCGACTTCTCGATCAGGATCTTGCCGACCTCGGTCGAACCGGTGAAGGTGATCTTCCTGACCGCCGGATTGGTGCAGAACTCGTCGCCGATCTCGCCCGCCGAGCCGGTGACGATGTTGACGACCCCGGCCGGAATGCCGGCTTCCTCGGCGAGCACGCCCCAGGCGAGGCCCGAATAGGGCGTCTGCGAGGCCGGCTTGACGACGCTGGTGCAGCCGGCGGCGATCGCCGGCCCGATC
>CAYYZC010000495.1:0-1907 GCA_964475605.1 uncultured Chelativorans sp. | reverse complement strand
GAGGTGATCGCGCGCATCGTCGACGGCTCGGAACTCGATGAGTTCAAGGCGAATTACGGCACGACGCTCATCACGGGCTTCGCGCATCTCCACGGCATGCCGGTCGGCATCATCGCCAACAACGGCGTGCTGTTTTCCGAGAGCGCGCTCAAGGGCGCGCATTTCATCGAGCTGTGCTGCCAGCGCAAGATCCCGCTCATCTTCCTGCAGAACATCACCGGCTTCATGGTCGGGCGAAAATACGAGGCCGGCGGCATCGCCAAGGACGGCGCCAAGCTGGTCACGGCGGTCGCCACGGCGCAGGTGCCGAAGCTGACCATGATCATCGGCGGCTCCTTCGGCGCCGGCAATTACGGCATGTGCGGGCGGGCCTATTCGCCGCGCTTCCTGTGGATGTGGCCCAATGCGCGCATCTCGGTGATGGGCGGCGAGCAGGCGGCGACCGTGCTGGCGCTGGTCAAGCGCGAGGGCATCGAGCGGCGCGGCGGCTCATGGAGCACAGACGAGGAAGCAGCGTTCCGCCAGCCGATCCTCGACAAATATGAGCGCGAGGGCCACCCGCTCTATTCCTCGGCGCGGCTGTGGGACGACGGCATCATCGATCCGGCGAGGACGCGCGACGTGCTGGCGCTGTCGCTCTCTGCCGCCCTCAACGCACCTGTGCCGGAGACGAAGTTCGGGGTGTTCAGGATGTAGTTCCGGAGCTTCTCCGGCGAGGCAGATCCATGATGAAATCCTGTCGGCCCCGGCCAGCGGAAAGCCCTGCGAGCGGGTGCCGGCACGCCTCACCCACCGTTCACCAGCGCCAGGATGAGCTGGTGGACATTGCCGCCGTCACGCATCTCGACGCGGTCGAACTCGACGCTCCGGCGGCGCTGCTCCTCGGCCAGCGCGACCAGATATTTCAGCAGCTCCTTGCGGATCCTGGAGCAATCATGGTCGCCGGGGACGGTCAGGCCGACCGAGATGTCGACCGCGGCCTGGACCATCTCCTTGATCTGCTCGCCATGCACCCGCTCATGCGCCTCGACGCCGTCTATGAAGGTCTTCCACAGCCGCCCGACGGCCGGGGCAAGCAACCCCGACGGTTTCGGCAGGCGATAGGTGATGACGAGGTTGGGCCGCGCCTCGGCGAGGACGCAGCCGCCGTCGCGCGGCTGGTAGTCGCGCCGCCAGGTGAGGTCGAAGCTGGTGTGGGCGATGGTGCGCCCGATTCCCGTCGTCGGCCCCTTCTCGCCGATCGACCGGTAGAGGTCGATGCCGGACTTGCCGTCGATCGCATAGGTCTCGACACGCTCGACCGCCTGCCATTCCGTCGCAGCCGCGCCCGTCGCGGCAAGCAGTGCGATTGCAAGTGCGGCGGCGCGCAGTGCTGGCTTCATCGTCTGGTCCCGTTCCGGCGGTCGGCGGCGCCAAGCTATCGCGCGCAACGCTCGTCTTTCAACCCGCCGATGCCTGCAAGAAGGATGCAATCGCATCGCTGCCGGTCTATTGGAGGATCGTCATTCGGAGGACCTCAATGTTTCGGAAGATCCTGATTGCCAATCGCGGCGAGATCGCCGTCCGCGTCATCCGCACCGCGCGGCGGATGGGTGTCGCGACCGTCGCCGTCTATTCGGATGCCGACGCGCGCGCGCTGCACGTCGCGATGGCGGACGAGGCGGTCCATATCGGGGCAGCACCGGTCGGCGAGAGCTACCTGCTCGGCGAGCGGATCATCGCGGCGGCCAGGGCGACCGGCGCGGAGGCGATCCATCCCGGCTACGGCTTCCTCTCCGAGAACCCCGGTTTCGTCGAGGCGGTCGAGGAGGCGGGCCTCGTCTTCATCGGGCCTTCGGCCAAGGCGATCCGCGCCATGGGGCTGAAGGACGCCGCCAAGCGGCTGATGGAACGCGCCGGCGTCCCGG
>CAYYZC010000494.1:0-1907 GCA_964475605.1 uncultured Chelativorans sp. | reverse complement strand
AGCTGCTTGCACTGGCGGACGGTGGCGCCGTAGGACGCCCCGCCAACCCTGCCGTCCTCGTCTATGCCGATGACGATGACGCCGCGGAGTTGGCCCTGCTTGCAGATGGCACGGGCGGTGCGGATGGTGGGGAACATCACTCGCCTCCATCGCTGGAGGCGGGAGCGGACTCCGCAGTCCCCTCGAAGACCTTCTTGTACTTGGCTTCGTCCCAGTCGGCCCAGGCGCTCAAAGCGGCCGCGAGTTGGCGAGCGGCGGCGTAGCACTCTTCCTCGAACCAGATTTCCGGGAGATTGGTGCCGCCGTGGCTCCGTCCACCGATGACAAACGCCCCATCGCTAAACCCGGGGTGCAGGCCGCAGTCGATCGACATGCCCCCGCTATACGAAAGCGCCAAGTCGATGCTCTTGGCTTCCGGGTGGTCGGCTTGCGCGAGAATCGCCGCCATCGCTTGATAAACGGGATGGTCGCTGTAGGGCTTGCTCATTCACTCGCCTCCATCGCTGGAGGCGTCGACCGTCAGTCCTGAAGCATTTCCGGGGCGAGTCGCTCCGCCAGCCATGTCCCGAAGCGCAGACAGGCTCGGCTCGTGGAAATCCGGATCGATAGTGGCAAGACGCGCCTCAAGCCGCGCCAGAAGATCGACTGCCCTGCGATGTTCATTCCGAAGAAGCTCCAGGTCCTTGGCGTGCTTCAGAGCTACGCGGCGCGCGGTTTCCAGTTCCTCCGGGGACGGCGACCGAACCTTACCGTACCAGAACGATGCGGTCCGCCCCCGATCGAACCCGAGCCGGCGCGCGGCGCGCGCAATGGCATGGGCAACCTTCTCGCCGGGCACAGCGGGAGACGCGGCGGATCGTACAAGCCGCGTCATCTCCATCACAGCAGCAGTCACGACGATCCCCTTTGCTTTTTTCGACACTTCGAATGGCCTCCGGCCGATGTTCGTGTTGACGACGAACACAGCGGGGGCCTTGCCGAAGGCAGGCTTCCGGAGACGCAACGGGACGTGCTTGGCGGCTTGGTCCGATGCGTCGCGAAATGCAGGGAGCGAATGCGATGTACGACGACGACTGGATGTCTCTCGGCGCTATCGCTGCTCAGGTGGTGGAAGGGGCGGCTCCTGCACCACAGGGAGGGGGCGATGCAGGAGCCGGTGCGCGTGGCAACAAGCCGGGCGTCAAGCGCCTCTGTCGCGCACGTCACAGCGCCGGGGGAGGAGCCAGCGCCGTGATTCTGAAATTCATTCCGAGGAATGGCCGGACCCGACCCAACACGAGCCCGGCCACCATCAGAGAGTTGCACCGGATAACGGGAGAGGGACGAACCTCGTCCAGGTATCCACCGGCTGACGGCCGGCTCGGCAACGCACATCGTGCGAAGCAGGGGATATGAGACGCGGCCGAGTATGCCGCCATGGCCGGGCGGGGCAGATATCGTCGCCCTCGCGCCTCGCCCGGCCATCATGCGTCGCGCTCCGCGCCATCGAGAAGGGCCACCGCGAACGGCCGGGAACCGTGGGGGCGGACCAGCAAGCACGACCACTGGGCGGCCGCGAGCATCTCAGCCATATACGCCGCCCACGACGAGCGAGCCGCCTTGGGCCACAGCCTGTCGGCAATCGCACGGGAGCATCGCAGTTCGTAAACAGGGGAATAAACGGCGTCCCGCATCTACCCCCTCCCCTGCTCACGAACGACGCAATCCGGGTGGCCCCGCTGGAGCCATGTCGGAATGCCTTCGTCATCATCGGAAGGATTGCCCCGTGCCGCTGTTCGCGTGTCGGCACGGGGCTCCGTGGCCTCCGGTACGGGTGCGGTCGGGGCCAAGCTCGTATCAGTCCCGACGCTTTCCTCGGCTGCGAGGTCGGGGGCCGCAGTGACAATCGGCAATGCCGAGACCGAGAC
>CAYYZC010000493.1:0-1910 GCA_964475605.1 uncultured Chelativorans sp. | reverse complement strand
CGCGCATCTCCAGGCCATGGATTTCATGTGCCGCGGCCATATGCTGGCCGACGTCACCGCCATCCTCGGCTCCCTCGACATCGTTTTCGGAGAGGTCGACCGCTAAAGATGAGTGTCCGCCGCTTAGCAGAAGCCAGCGTCCAGCCAGCAAGCTTCGCCTTCTCCAAGGCGAATGCGGCATGGGCGAAGCAGACGATCAGGAAAGATCCGAAGGGCAGGGAGGCCTCGGCCGTCATCCCGCTGCTGATGCGCGCGCAGGAGCAGGAGGGCTGGGTCACCAGGCCCGCGATCGAGCATATCGCGACGATGCTCGACATGCCCTTCATCCGCGTCCTTGAAGTGGCGACCTTCTATACCCAGTATCAGCTCAAGCCCGTCGGCACCCGTGCCCATATCCAGGTTTGCGGCACGACCCCCTGCATGCTGCGCGGCTCCGAGGCGCTGATGGACGTGTGCCGCTCGAAGATCCATCCCGAGCAGTTCCACACCAACGAGGCCGGCACGCTGTCCTGGGAGGAGGTCGAGTGCCTCGGCGCCTGCGTCAACGCGCCCATGATCATGATCTTCAAGGATACCTACGAGGATCTGACGCCGGAGCGGCTCGAGGAGATCATCGATGCCTTCGAGGCGGGCAAGGGCGACGGCATCCGGCCGGGGCCGCAGACCGAGCGCGTCTATTCGGCGCCCGCAGCGGGCCTGACCTCGCTCGCCGACGAGAAGGCGGTGCTGAAGTCGACCCGCGATCGAGAGGCGAAGGAGGCGGCACGCGCTGCGCGTGCCGCCGCCAGGGAGGCCGGCGTCGCGCCGAGCCAGGCGGCCAAGCCGAAGACCGACATGCCGGAGACCAGCCCGGCGATCAAGTCGCCTTCGCCGGTCAAGGTGGCGCCGGAGGCGGAGCGGGCCGCGAGCGCGAAGGCGCCGCGCGGCGACAAGGCCGCCGCCGACGCGACGGAGCCGGCGGTCGAGAAGGCCGCTCGCCCGCGCCGGCATGCCGGTCAGGCGACCGCCGCGCCGAAGGCTTTCCGCGCGCCCGAGGCGCTTGACGACGAGGCGATCGGCGCTGCCGGCGCCAAGGGCGCCGGCACCTCGCGCAGCAAGACGAAGGCTAAGCTCGCCAGACCCTCCCCGGATGCGCCCCGATCCACCCGGCGGCCTTCGGACGATGCGCGGCCCGCGGCTGTCGAGCGTCCCGATGCCCCCGACGATCTCAAGCTGATCTCCGGTGTCGGGCCGAAGCTGGAGGCCGAGCTGAACGAACTGGGTGTCTACACCTATGCGCAGATCGCTGCATGGAAGAAGGCGGAGCGCGACTGGGTCGACGGCTACCTGCGCTTCAAGGGCCGGATCGAGCGTGACAACTGGGTGAAACAGGCCAAGGCGCTGGCCAAGGGCGGCGAGGCGGAATATGTCCGCGTCTTCGGCAAGAAGCCGCGCTAGGAGGTAGGGATGCTTGCAGACAAGGATCGCATCTTCACCAATATCTACGGCCGCTTCGACCAGTCGCTGGCCGGCGCGATGCGGCGTGGCCATTGGGACGACACGGCCGGCCTGATCGCCAGGGGGCGCGACTGGATCATCGGCGAGATGAAGGCGTCGGGCCTGCGCGGGCGCGGCGGCGCCGGCTTCCCGACCGGGCTGAAATGGTCCTTCATGCCGAAGGAGAGCGACGGCCGGCCGCATTATCTCGTCGTCAATGCCGACGAATCGGAGCCCGGCACCTGCAAGGATCGCGACATCATGCGCCACGACCCGCACACGCTGGTCGAGGGCTGCGTGATCGCCGGCTTCGCGATGGCTGCGCACACCGCCTATATCTATGTCCGCGGCGAGTTCGTCCGCGAACGCGAGGCGCTGCAGCGCGCCATCGACGAGGCCTATGACGCGGGCCTTCTGGGGCGCGGCAGCAAGAC
>CAYYZC010000492.1:0-1911 GCA_964475605.1 uncultured Chelativorans sp. | reverse complement strand
GGAGGCCAACGGCTACACGGCGACCAAGCATCAGCGCGAGGTCGGCACCGGCTATTTCGACGCCGTCTCGATGGCGATCACCGGTGGCCAGTCCTCGACCACCGCGATGAAGGAATCGACCGAGCACGCCCAGTTCAGGCCGGCTGCCGAATAGGATTCGGCTCCGGCACATCCAAGGAGAGAACCCATGTCGCCAAGGACACGCGTCAAGGAACGCGCCGAGGAACAGTCCTCGGCCATGAATCAGGACCAGCAGGCGGTCATCCGCATGGTCGCCAACGATCTGCACCGCCTCAACCAGTCGGTGATGAAGGCGGTGGAGGCCGGTATCTCGGTCGAGCTGGTGCGCTCGGCACGCCATCATGGCGGCGACGGCAATTGGGGCGATCTTCTCGTTCCGGTCATCGTCACCAACGCGCGCAACGCGGCCTGAGGCCAACTGGCGACGTCGAGCCCGCGGCGGCCGGAACCGGCCGCCGCAACCTACACGATAATGTGCAGGGATGCCCTCGCCAGCCATCTTGACAGGCTTCGGGGGCCCGAGACTAATCAACCGCGAACCGATAGATGGGGTCGGGATACATGCCCGGATTCGCGGACGGAACAGGCGGCGACGAGAGCGGAGCGGAGGGCGCCGCCGATCTCGACCTGGCCCTCGTCGTCGGCTCCTCGACGGTCGACCGCATCGTGCTCGCCCGGATCGCAGAGCGCTCGGGCCTGCACGTCGTCGCGCTGGAGCCCGGCCGGGCGATGGAGATACTGGTCGCCCGGCGGCCGGGCACGATCCTCCTCGACGGCGGCGCGGACGGCCGCGAATGCGACGATCTCATCCCCACGCTGGCCGCGATGCGCGACGGGGCAGGCTCCGGTCGGCCGTTCGTCGTCTATCTGTCGAACAGGCCGTCGGATCCCGGCAGGCCCCCGACCGACGTCTTCGACAGCGTCGTCAGCCGGCCGATCACGCCGGACCGGCTGCAGCCGCTGATCGTCGCCTCGCTGGAACGTCGCCGGCCATAGGCCTTTGCCTTGAGGTCGGGCAAGCGGGGAACTTGCGCTATCCCGGGAATATCCCGCGCTCGGAGACCTGGATGCCCGCCGGACCGAGAATGACGGCGAAGAGCACCGGCAGGAAGAACAGGATCATCGGCACGGTCAGCTTGGGCGGCAGGGCGGCGGCCTTCTTCTCGGCCGCGTTCATGCGCATCTCGCGGCTTTCCTGCGACAGGACGCGCAGCGCATGCGCCACCGGCGTGCCGTAGCGCTCGGCCTGGATGAGCGCCTGGCTGACGCTCTTCACCGTGTCGAGACCGGTCCGGTTGGCGAGGTTCTCATAGGCCTGACGGCGCTCCTGCAGGAAGGAGAGCTCGGCATTGGTGAGGACGAACTCCTCCGCCAGCTCGACGGACTGCGCGCCGATCTCGTCGGCGACGCGGCGGAAAGCCGCCTCGACCGAGATGCCGGACTCCACGCAGATCAGCAGCAGGTCGAGCGCATCCGGCCACGCCTTCTGGATCGACTTCTTGCGCTTGGTGGCGCGGTTGGAGACGTAGAAGACCGGCGCATAGAAGCCTGCATAGGCGAAGAGGACGCAGATGAAGGCCTTCACGAAGAAGGGCTGCTGCGAGAAGCCGCCCAGCACGAAGATATAGAAGACGCCGAGCAGGAGCCCGACAAAAGGCAGGACCAGGCGGAAGAACAGGAAGCGCGTCAGCGGGTTCTGGCCGCGGAAGCCCGCCATCCTCAGCTTCGCTACAGTCGACTCGTCGGCAAGCGCGCGCTTGAGGTCGAGCTTCTCGACGATGTTGCGCATGCCGATCGACTGCTCCTCGCGCAGGCCGCGACGCCGGCGGTCGGCTTCGGCGGCGAGGCGCGCGCGCTGCCTGGCGCGCAGTTCCTCGCGCTCCAGCGCCA
>CAYYZC010000491.1:0-1918 GCA_964475605.1 uncultured Chelativorans sp. | reverse complement strand
CAGCCCGCGCAGCTTGTCGCGCGGATAGTCGAGCAGTTCCGCCGCCCCCATCGAGCGCGCGACGATGATGGCGTCGCGCGGCAGCGAGCCGGCGATCGATTCGGGATCGCGCCCCATGAGCTGGCGCAGCAGCCGGTTGGCAAGATCGTCGAAATCACTCATCCGCTCGCGCAGATAGGGGTCGGTCATGTGCAGCATGCGCGCACGCATGTCGCTCTGCACCTTCTCGACCGCAGCCTCCGCGGTCAGCCCGTTGCGGATCGCCTCCTCCAGCCGCCTGATCCAGCCGCGATCGTTGGCGAACATGCGGTAGGCTTCGAGGACCTCGCGATGCTCGCCCTCGAAGGCGACGTCGCGGCGCGACAGCATGTCGTCGATCGACAGCCGCAGCGAGCCGAGCGCCGGCTCCAGCCGCGCCAGCTCCTCGTCGCTGTCCTCGTTGAACAGGTTGGTGACGACGATGCGCGGCTCGTGCAGCACCACATGGCCGAGCCCGACGCCCTCGTTGAAGCCCATGCCGATCAGGCTGACCGGCCGCGTCACGTCGAGCTCGATGCCGGGCCGCGACAGGCGCGCCAGGTCGCCCGACGCGATCATCTCGGCGATCACCATGGCGATCGTCTCGAGCGCCTCGATCTCGTCCTCGCGATACTGGCGCATCGTCTTGTTCTGGACGACGAGCACGCCGAGCGTGTGCCCGGCCCGCAGCACCGGCACGCCGAGGAAGGAGTGATAGATCTCCTCGCCCGTCTCGGGCAGATAGGCGAAGGCCGGGTGCTTCTGCGCGTCGGTCAGGTTGAGCGGCCGCGCACTCGCCGCGATCGTGCCGACGAGGCCTTGGCCGAGCCTGAGCTGGGCATGGTGGACGGCCCCCGGATTGAGACCCTCGGTTGCATAGAGCTCGAGCATCGAATCGGCCCGCAGCACGTAGAGCGAGCAGACCTCCGCCACCATGTCGCGCGCGATATGATGCACGATCCGGTCGAGCCGGACCTGCGGCTCCAGGGGCTCGGCCATGAGCTCGCGAAGCCGTCTCAGCAGGATGCGAGGGCCTGCGGGCGTATCGCGCATCGGTTCCTCTCCAGCAGCCGCGGGACTGCCGATCGCTGCCGGCGCCGTCGCGACCGCTTGTTGTCGCTCTATAGTCTATTATTGCTTATCGAGACCGTAGACGGAATGCAAAGTCCGCACCGCGAGCTCGGTATAGGGGCCGTCGATCAGGATCGAGATCTTGATCTCCGACGTGGTGATGGCGCGGATGTTGATGCCCTTTTCCGACAACGCCCGGAAGGCGGAGGCCGCCACGCCGGCATGGCTGCGCATGCCGATGCCGATGACGGAGACCTTCGACATGCCCTCGTCATGCTGGATGACGTCGAAGCCGATCGCCTCCTTCACCTTTTCCAGCACGGCGAGCGCCTTGGCGACGTCGCCGGAGGGCACGGTGAAGGTCATGTCGGTGTGCGATCCGTCCTCCGAGATGTTCTGGACGATCATGTCGACATTGATGTTGGCCTCGGCGAGCGGGCCGAATATGGCCGCGGCGACGCCCGGCCGGTCGGCGACGCGGCGCAGCGAGATCTGCGCTTCGTCCTTTGCATAGGCGATGCCGGTGACGACCTGGCTTTCCACGATTTCATCCTCATCGCAAATGAGCGTTCCGGGCGGATTGTCAGGATCGCCCATGCCCGGCGCATCGGGATCCTCGAAGGAGGAGCGGACGAAGGTCCGCACCTTGTGCACCATCGCCAGCTCGACGGAGCGCACCTGCAGGACCTTGGCGCCGAGCGAAGCCATTTCGAGCATCTCCTCGAAGGAGATCCTGGCGAGCTTGCGCGCCTTCGGCTCGATCCGCGGATCGGTCGTATAGACGCCGGCGACATCCGTATAGATGTCGCAGCGGTCGGCGCCGACCGCC
>CAYYZC010000490.1:0-1918 GCA_964475605.1 uncultured Chelativorans sp. | reverse complement strand
AGCTGGAAAGAGCATCTCGAAGGACAGGACATCGCGATCGAGGCGGACTTCGAATGGCCAAATGGCGGTCGCTCGATCTATTTCCGCGATCCGTTCGGCAATTCGCTGGAATTCGCCGAAGCGCGCATCTGGGGCCTCTGATGCACCGTCTCAACGGCAGGAAGATCGTTGTCGCCAGCCACAACAAGGGCAAGCTGGCCGAGATCGCCGAGCTGATCGCGCCCTTCGGACTGGAAGCGCGTTCGGCGGCCGAATACGGCCTGCCCGAACCTCCCGAGACCGGCACGAGCTTCGAGGAGAACGCCTATATCAAGGCATTCGCCGCCGCATCCGCGACCGGCCTGCCGGCGCTGTCGGACGATAGCGGGCTCGAGGTCGATGCGCTGGGCGGCGCGCCGGGCGTCTATACGGCCGACTGGGCGCAGATGCCGGACGGCAGCCGCGATTTCGCCCATGCGATGCGGATCACCGAAGAGGCGCTGCAGGAAAAGGCTGCGACGACCCCGGAGCGGCGGACGGGCCGCTTCGTCTCGGTGCTGTGCCTGTGCCTGCCGGACGGCCATGCCGACTATTTCCGCGGCGAGGTGGAGGGCCGGCTCGTGTGGCCGCCACGGGGATCGCGCGGCTTTGGCTACGACCCGATGTTCCTGCCCGACGGCTTCGAGCGCACATTCGGCGAGATGGAGCCGGAGGAGAAGCAGGGTCGCGACCGGCCCCTGTCGCATCGCGCGCGTGCATTCGCCAAATTCGCCCAGGCGCTGACCGGGGCCTGAACCATGGACTCCCGCGATCCCGGCTTCGGCGTCTATATCCATTGGCCTTTCTGCGCGGCCAAATGCCCCTATTGCGACTTCAACAGCCATGTCCGCCACCGGCCGATCGACCAGCCGCGCTATGCGGCGGGTTTTGCGCGCGAGATGGCGGCGATGCGCGCCCGCACCGGCCCCCGCGAGGTCAGCTCGATCTTTCTCGGCGGCGGCACGCCCTCGCTCATGGCGCCGGAGACCGTGTCGGCCCTGCTCGACGCCGTGGCCGACAACTGGCATGTGCCCGACGGTATCGAGATCACGCTTGAAGCCAACCCCTCCTCGGTCGACGCGGGCCGCTTCCGCCTCTATGCGGCGGCCGGCGTCAACCGCATCTCGCTCGGTGTCCAGGCGCTGAACGATGCCGACCTGCGCTTCCTCGGCCGGCTCCACACCGTCGAGGAGGCGCTCGCGGCGATAGCGATCGCCCGCGACACATTCCCGCGTCTCTCCTTCGACCTCATCTATGCCCGCCCCGGCCAGACGCTGGAGGCCTGGCAGGCCGAGCTCGAACAGGCGATCTCCCATGCCGCCGACCATCTGTCGCTCTACCAGCTCACCATCGAGGAAGGCACCGCCTTCCACGCCCTCCATACCGCCGGCCGCATCGTCATGCCCGATCCGGACCATGCCGGCGATCTCTATGAACTGACGCAGCAGGTAACCGCCGCCCATGGCCTGCCGGCTTATGAGATCTCGAACCATGCCGTCCCCGGGGCGGAAAGCCGGCACAATCTCACCTATTGGCGCTATGGCGAATATGTCGGCATCGGCCCCGGCGCCCATGGCCGGTTCCTTGACGGCATCCGGCGCGTGGTGACGTTCACCGAGCGCGTGCCGGAGGAATGGCTGGCGCTGGTCGAGGCGAAGGGAAACGGCGTCATCGACGGCGAGGTGCTGTCGCCGCTTCAGGAGGCCGACGAGTTCCTGCTGATGGGACTGCGGCTGGCCGAAGGCATCGATCTCGCGCGCTACGAGGCGCTGGCCGGCCGGCCATTGTCTTCCCGCCGCATCGAGGATCTGCAGGCGCTCAAGCTGGTCGCCCCGCTCGGTAATTCACGCCTGCGCGCCACGCCCGAAGGCATGGTCGTGCTCGACGCGCTCGTCGCCGA
>CAYYZC010000489.1:0-1930 GCA_964475605.1 uncultured Chelativorans sp. | reverse complement strand
TTTTGGGCGATCTGGTCAAGATCGGCGTCGTGGCGGCGGGCAGCATGGTGTTGCCGGCATCCTTTGCCCGCCTTCGGGGCAAAGCCGAATGAGTGCGGCCGATGGGGAAATCCGGCACGACTGGACAATCAACCAGATCGTTGTCCTGCACGAGTTGCCCTTGCTTGAGCTGGTGGGGCGAGCCAACGCCGTCCATCGCCATCACCACGATCCGAACAAGGTCCAGAAGGCCAGCCTGCTGTCGATCAAGACGGGCGGATGCCCGGAGAACTGCGCCTACTGCCCGCAGTCGGCCCATCACCGCGAAGTCGATCTGAGCCGTGACCGGCTGATGGCCCCTGCAAAGGTGGTCGCCATGGCGGCGACGGCAAAGGCGGCAGGAGCCGAACGCTTCTGCATGGGCGCGGCGTGGCGGCAGGTTCGCGACGGCCGGGAGTTCGATGCCGTGATCGAAATGGTCGAGGGCGTTCGCGCGCTCGGCATGGAAGCTTGTGTCACGCTCGGCATGCTGAAACCGCATCAGGCCGAACGGCTCGCCGCCGCCGGTCTGACGGCCTACAACCACAATCTCGATACCAGTCCCGAGTTCTACAACCGCATCATCACCACTCGCACCTATGAGGATCGGCTGGATACGCTAGCGACGGTGCGTTCGTTCGGCATCGACCTGTGCTGCGGCGGCATCATCGGCATGGGCGAGACGATCCGCGACAGGGCCTCCATGCTGCACGTTCTCACAGGCATGGACCCGCACCCCGAAAGCGTTCCGATTAATGCGCTCGTTCCGGTCGAGGGCACGCCGCTTGCGAACCAGCCTCGCGTCGATCCGCTTGAACTGGTGCGGATGGTGGCGACAGCCCGCCTCGTCATGCCGGGCTCGACCGTGCGGCTTTCGGCGGGACGTTCCGCTCTCAACCGCGAGGCGCAAATGCTCTGTCTCCTGGCCGGTGCCAATTCAGTGTTCTACGGCGACACGCTGCTCACCACGCCGAATGCCGGTATCGGCGAGGACGCCAAACTGTTCGCCGCGATCGGTGAACCGGAACGCGCCTCGATGTCCGCCTCTGCCGCGTGAACACCTCTGGAGCGGCGGCCATGAACGCCGTTGCTGCTCCAGCGCTGCTGGTCTTCCTGTCGTCCACCAGCTTCATCGCGGCGCGCGCCGTCGCGCCGCACGTCGATCCGATCCTGTTTCTCTTCGTCCGCTTTCTGCTGGTCGCCTTGTTCTTTGCGATCCTTGCCCGGAATGTTCCATGGCCGAAGGGATGGCATTTCATCGGCCACCTTCTCGCCGGAATGGTCATCAACGACGCCTATCTCGTGGCGAGTTGGTGGGCTGTGGGACATGGCCTTGCTGCCGGCGTCATGACCCTGATGGGTGCGTTGCAGCCGTTGTTCGCCGCATTGCTGGTCGTCGCCGTTCTGCGCAATCCCATCGGGCGAAGCGCCTGGATCGGACTGGCGCTGGGCTTTGCAGGGGTAGCGTTGGTGATTTTGCCCCGCCTCGTCAATGTCGATGCCGAGGGCCTGCCCTTGCTGCCCGTCGCTCTCGGCCTGTTCAGCATAATCGCGCTGACGACCGGGACGATGGTGCAGAAATCGTCATTGTCGAAAGCCGATCTGCGCGCGACAGGAGCCATCCAGCATCTCGGTGCTGCGCTCGTCGCCGGCATTGCCCTACCCATCGTCGGAGCGGGGCCATTGGGATGGCTCGCCCGACCTATGGTTGGCGCTGGCGTGGTCCGTCATCGGGCTGTCGCTGGCCGGAACTTCACTATTCGTCTGGATGATCCGGCGTGGGGAAGTGACGCGCATGACCGCGCTCATGTTGCTAGTACCTCCTGCGACTGCCCTGCAAGCGTGGCTTCCGTTCGGCGAAACGTTAAACGCAGTTCAGATCACTGGTTTTGCTCTCGCTCTCCTAGGGGTT
>CAYYZC010000488.1:0-1937 GCA_964475605.1 uncultured Chelativorans sp. | reverse complement strand
TACCAGCACCGCGACGTGCTGCCGATCCTCTATTACGACTACATCGCCGAATATGCGAAGAACGGCGGCGCTCTGCTGATTGCCGCCGGACCGGAATATGCCGGCAGCCAGTCGATCGCCCGCACGCCGCTGATGGCGGCGCTTCCGGCCATGCCCTCCGGCGATATCGTGGAGGAAGGCTTCTACCCGCGGCTGACGGAGACCGGCGAGCGGCATCCCGTCACGCGCGGCCTCGAAGGCTCGGAGGCCGATCCGCCCGAATGGAGCCGCTGGTTCCGCCTCGTCGGCATCGGCCCGACCAGAGGCCAGGTGGTGATGGAAGGCGCCGGGGGGCGCCCACTGCTGCTGCTCGAGCGCATCGGCGAGGGCCGGGTCGGCATGTTCCTCTCCGACCAGGGATGGCTGTGGGCGCGCGGCTTCGAGGGCGGCGGGCCGCATGTCTCGCTCTATCGCCGCATCGCGCACTGGCTGATGAAGGAACCGGAGCTCGAGGAGGAACGCCTCACCGCCGACGGCCGCGGCATGGTGCTCGACGTGATGCGCCAGACGATGAGCGACGACGCCGGCCCGGCGACGGTCATCTCGCCCTCCGGCGAAGCGGTCGAGCTGGAGCTGACGCAGAGCGAGCCGGGCCGTTTCACCGGCAGCATGGAGGTCGAGGAGATCGGGCTCTACCAGGTCGGCAATGGCGACCTCCGCGCGCTTGCCCATGTCGGCCCGGTCAACGCGCCGGAGTTCCAGGACACCGTCTCGACCACTGAGCGGCTGGCCCCGGTCGCGGAGGCGAGCGGCGGTTCCGTGCGCCGGATCGCTTCGGGCTCGGGCGCGCTCGACCTGCCGAACATCGTGCCGGTGCGCCAGGCCGGCGATGCATCCGGCCGCGACTGGATCGGGCTCAGGACGACCAATGACAGCGTGCTGCAATCGGTCAGCCGGGTGCCGCTCTTCGCCGGCTTCTTCGGCCTCGCCCTGCTGCTGACGGCGCTAGGCGCGATGTGGTATCGCGAGGGGCGCTAGTTTCGACTTGCGGGCGCAACCCAGCAACTTATGCGGCGCTGTCGCGGCGCAGTTCGGCCGCCGAAACCTCGGCGAAGCCGGCATGGGTGACCTCGCCCCGAAAGCCGGCGAGGCTTCCCTCCTCCAGCTCGCAGGCAAGCAGGCGGTGCGGATCCACCGGGCGCGGCATGACGAGCTGGCCGTGCGGCACGACCTTGCCGAAACCCAATGGCCGGTAGTAGGGCGCGTCGCCGACGAGGATGACCAGCTTCCAGCCGGCTTGCCTCGCCTGCTCCAGGGCGATCATGACCAGCTTCTTGCCGATGCCGAGATTCTTCCACGCCGGCCGCACGGCAAGGGGCCCGAGCAGCAGGGCGCGTCCCGCTCCCGCCGCGATCGGGGTCATCCGCACCGAGGCGACGACCTCGCCGCCGCGCAGCGCGACATGGGAAAGCTCGCGCAGATGCGGGCCGCCCTCGCGGATCCGGTAGGCGGCACGCGTGAACCGCCCCGGCCCGAAGGCCTCGGCATTGATGGTTTCGATCTCGGCGTCGTGCGCGGGAGATTCCGCAACATAGTCGATGTCGGCAAGTGTCATGTCGATGGTCCGGCTTGCGATTGAACTGAATATGCGCGCGGGCAATATATGCGCGCGGGCAATGGGCCCGCAGGCGCTTGCTGCGCCTCAGCTCAATCGTCGTCGCTCCAGACCTGCCCGAACCATCGTGTTCCTCTCCGCCTGTCCCGGCTATCATCATTCCGTCCCCCCGGCAATCCGGATTGGCTCCAACGAGTGACGAACTGTTCAACGCTCCCGGCATTGGGTGTCCCGCCCGCGTGACCTAGATTCCCGGTTGACAGAGAAAGGATTGCATCCTGGGCATTCTGGTCGTCGGATTGTGTCTCGACGTCTGTTACGACTCGAAAAACAGCGGCGGGAC
>CAYYZC010000487.1:0-1947 GCA_964475605.1 uncultured Chelativorans sp. | reverse complement strand
CTGGCGAGATCGTGCATCTCGGCGAGATGGACGGAATAGCCGCGCCCGGCGGCATCGCGGGCTATGCCGCAGCCATTGACGCCGCCGCCGATGACGAAGAGATCGTAGATGGACTCGACCAAGCCTGCCTCCGCCCGCTCGCCGGGCCAGACAGGCTTGTTCGATAATCGGGGGCCGCGCAAGCCCCATCCCGCCTATTCGTTGCGGCGCCTGCCCTCGAGCAGGTCGAGCACCGCGCGCGCGGCGTCCAGCACGTTCGTGCCGGGGCCGAAGATCGCCGCGACGCCGTGGTCGAGCAGATATTTGTAGTCCTGGCGCGGGATCACTCCGCCGACGACGACGACGATATCGCCGGCGCCCCTGGCCTTCAGCGCCTCGACGAGCTGCGGAGCAAGCGTCTTGTGGCCGGCGGCAAGCGACGACATGCCGACGATATGGACGCCCTTCTCGATCGCCAGCCCGGCTGCCTCCTCCGGCGTCTGGAACAGCGGCCCCGCGATCACCTCGAAGCCGATATCGCCGAAAGCCGAGGCGATCACCTTGGCGCCGCGGTCGTGGCCGTCCTGGCCGAGCTTGGCGACCATCACCTTCGGCTTCTGGCCGAGCGACCTGGCGAATTCGTCCAGCCGGCCGACCAGCGTGGCGTATTCCGGCTCGTCGTCATAGGCCGGACCGTAGACGTCGGAGACCACTTCCGGCACCGCCTCGTGGTCGCCGAAGGCCTTGCGCATCGCATCCGAGATCTCGCCGACCGTGGCGCGCGCGCGCGCCGCTTCCACCGCCGCCTCGAGGACGTTGCCCCGGCCGCTCCGGGCCAGCTCGGCGAGCACGCCAAGCGTCTCCTCGACCTTTCGCGGATCGCGCTGGCGCCGCACCCGCTCCAAGCGCCTGATCTGCGCCTCGCGCACCGCCTTGTTGTCGATGGCGAGGATTTCGATCTCCTGCTCGTCCTCGAGCCGGTAGCGGTTGACGCCGACGATCACCTCGTCGCCGCGGTCGATCGCAGCCTGCTTGCTCGTCGCCGCCTCCTCGATCAGGCGCTTGGGCAGGCCCTCATTGACCGCCTTGGTCATGCCGCCCATCGCCTCGACCTCCTCGATCAGCGCCCAGGCGGCGTCGGCGAGCTCCTTGGTCAGGCTCTCGACATAGTAGGAGCCGGCGAGCGGATCGACGACCTTGGTCACGCCGGTCTCGTGATTAAGGATGAGCTGGGTGTTGCGGGCGATGCGGGCGGAGAACTCCGTCGGCAGGGCGATCGCCTCGTCGAAGGAATTGGTGTGCAGCGACTGCGTGCCGCCCAGCACCGCGGCCATCGCCTCATAGGCGGTGCGCACGATGTTGTTGTAGGGGTCCTGCTCCTGCAGCGACACGCCCGAGGTCTGGCAATGGGTGCGCAGCATCAGCGAGGACGGCTTCTTCGGCTCGAACGTCTCCATGATGCGCGACCACAGGAGGCGCGCGGCGCGCAGCTTGGCGGCCTCCATGAAGAAGTTCATGCCGATGCAGAAGAAGAAGGAGAGCCGCCCGGCGAAGGCGTCGACGTCGAGCCCCTTCTTCAGCGCGGCGCGGACATATTCGCGCCCGTCCGCCAGCGTGAAGGCGAGCTCCTGCACCAGCGTCGCGCCCGCCTCCTGCATGTGGTAGCCGGAGATCGAGATCGAGTTGAAGCGCGGCATCTCCTTCGCCGTGTATTCGATGATGTCGGCGACGATGCGCATCGAAGGTTCGGGCGGGTAGATATAGGTGTTGCGGACCATGAACTCCTTGAGGATGTCGTTCTGGATGGTCCCGGAGAGCTCGGCGCGCGAGCAGCCCTGCTCCTCGCCGGCGACGATGAAGGAGGCGAGGATCGGGATCACCGCGCCGTTCATCGTCATCGATACGGAGATGTCGGACAGCGGGATGCCGTCGAACAGGATCTTCATGTCCTCGACGCTGTCGATCGCC
>CAYYZC010000486.1:0-1953 GCA_964475605.1 uncultured Chelativorans sp. | reverse complement strand
GGCGCCTTCGAGCTGGCGCACGGCCTCGATGAAGCGCGTATTCAGGTCCTTCTCGCGGCTGGTCGCGACCAGATGCAGGATCGTCTCGGTGTCGGAGGTGGATGTGAAGATCGCGCCCTGCTTCTGCAGGCTCCGCTGCACGGTCATCGCATTGGTGATGTTGCCGTTATGCGCCACTGCGATGCCGCCGTCCGAAAGCTCGGCGAAGAGCGGTTGCACATTGCGCAGGCCCGAGCCGCCAGCGGTGGCGTAGCGCGTATGGCCGATGGCGCGCGAGCCGGCGAGCCGGTCGATCACCGCCGGCTTGGTGAAGGTGTCGCCGATCAGCCCGACATGGCGCTCGACATGGAACTGGGTGCCGTCATAGGAGACGATGCCGGCCGCCTCCTGGCCGCGATGCTGCAGCGCATGCAGCCCGAGCGTCACGATCGCCGCCGCATTCTGCCCGCCGAAGATGCCGAAGACGCCGCATTCGTCGTGGAAGCGGTCGTCGGCGCCTGAAGAAAAAGGGGTGTCGTCTGCGTCGGCCATGCGCCTGCGCCCTTCGTCTCGAGGAATGAATCGAAGCCGCCCACAGGGCGACGGGGACCAGATCTACAAGTCCGACCTAGCCGTCCGGTTGCGTCTCGACCGGCTGTTCCGGCTGCGGCGGCTCGTCGTCGCCGCCCGATATGCGGTTCAATATGGAGTTCTCCGGATCGTCAGGCAAGATGCCTTCGAGCCAGCCGCCGACGCTTTCCAGCAGCGGGCGGGATTTCGCCTCGGTGATCCAGGCCGGCGGGTTGCTGCCGACGAGCCAGGAGAAGAACAGATAGCCGACGGCGACGACCAGGATGCCGCGCGCGGCGCCGTAGACGAAGCCGAGCGTGCGGTCGAGCGCGCCGACCCGGCTGTCGATGATGAAGTCGGCGACCTTCATCGTGATCACCGTCACCACGATCAGCGCGATGAAGAAGATGATCGCCGCGGCGGCCACGATGGCTAGCTGCGCGTGGTCTACATAGGGCTGCACATAGGGCAGCACGACCGGATAGAAGAAATAGGCCGCCGCCGCCGCCGCCGCCCATGAGGCGATCGACAGGACCTCGCGCGAGAAGCCGCGCACCATCGCCAGCATGGCAGAGACCAGGGTGAAGCCGATGACAATCCCGTCGAGCAGCGTTATCGGCATGGGCTTTGCGGCGTCCTTGTTCTGTTTGGTTATCGGGGCGAGGCGCGGGAACCCGCGATGCGGGCGACGAGATCGGCAAGCGTGTCAGGCTGATAGGCCATGGCCTGGAAACCGCCCCCTTTGTCCTCGCTCGTTACCGGCATGACCGCATGGCCAAATCCCAGCTTTTCCGCCTCTTTCAGTCGCTGCTGCGCATGAGCGACGGGTCTTATCGCGCCAGACAGGCTGATTTCGCCGAAATAGACGCAATCGGCAGGCAGGGCAAGTCCGGCGAGCGATGAAACCAGTGCGGCGGCGACGGCGAGATCGGCGGCCGGCTCGCTGATGCGATAGCCGCCGGCGATGTTGAGATAGACGTCATGGGTGCCGAAGCGCACGCCGCAATGGGCCTCCAGCACCGCCAGTACCATGGAGAGCCGCGCGGAATCCCAGCCGATCACGGCGCGCCGCGGCGTGCCGAGCGGCGAGGGCGCGACCAGCGCCTGGATCTCGACCAGCACCGGCCGCGTGCCTTCCATGCCGGCGAAGACGGCCGCCCCCGGCGCCTTGGCGCTGCGCTCGCCGAGAAACAGCTCCGAAGGGTTCGAAACCTCGCGCAAACCCTTGTCCGACATCTCGAAAACGCCGATCTCGTCGGTCGGCCCGAAACGGTTCTTGACGGTGCGCAATATGCGGTAGTGATGGCCGCCTTCGCCCTCGAAATAGAGCACCCCGTCGACCATGTGCTCGACAACGCGCGGGCCTGCTATCTGGCCTTCCTTGGTGACATGTCCGACCAGGAA
>CAYYZC010000485.1:0-1953 GCA_964475605.1 uncultured Chelativorans sp. | reverse complement strand
GATCGTGTCGTGCTCGTCGACGTAGAACGTGTCACGGCCCTTGCCGCCGATCAGGATGTCCGCGCCCTCGCCGCCGTAGAGCTTGTCCCGGCCCTTGCCGCCGCGAATGACGTCGTCCCCTGCCCCACCGAAGATCACGTCGCCGCCCTTCTTGCCCTTGAGCTTGTTGGGCTGGTCGTTGCCGTAGATCGTGTCGCCGTAGCGGGTGCCGATCAGGTTCTCGAGGTCGGACCGAGGATCGTCGCGGAAACGGAAGGCGTTGCCGATGACGATGCTCTCGGCGGCATTGTGCGAGTATGCTCCGGGGACGAGTGTGAGCGTGAACTTGCCGTGGATGGCGTCCGTGGTCAGGCCGGAGAAGTCGAGCGTATCCCGGCCACCACCGTCCCATATCGCCATGATCGATGGGTCGATCTTGTAGGTGTCGTTGCCGGCGGCCGCGGCGTAGTTCGCGCCGTACATCGTCTGCAAGGCGAGTATGTCGAGCGCCATGAAGGTCTCCGGCGCGTAGTCGGCATGGCGCTGGTTGTAGGACATGACGGTGTAGTTGCCGTTGTCCCACTGCTCCGGAAGGCGGACGAGATAGCCCGCGCCCTCCTCGAATGGATGCTTGAGCCCGAGGGCGTGGCCGGTCTCGTGGATCAGGATCTGATGCCAGCGGGGCGTAAGCACGTCGAACCGAACATCATCGGCCCGCACCCACACGTCCCCGCCCAAGTCCCCGACGCTCTGCGGGTAGTAGGCATAGGCCAGCGCGATATCGCCGTGGAGCGACTTGCCGAAGCGCATTTCGCCCGCCCCGCCCGGTACCTCGTCGAACGTCAGATTGGTGAAGGCCGAGACTTCGCCGAGCACTTTGCGGATGGCGGCCTGCGCCTCGGCGCTGAACGGCGCGAAGCCGACCTTGGCCTCAGCCGACCAGCCGCCGTAGTCCTCGCCCGTCGTGGGGAAGCTGAACGTCACCATATCGGACGGCCAGCGCCGGCCCGACAGAAGGCCTTCGATCATCGGGGATGTCCCATGAAAAAAGCCGCCTCGAAGGGCGGCCGGTGGCAGTCGTGTGGTGGTGAGTCTACTCGGCGAGGATCGCGTCCAGGTCAGCGCCAATCGCGGTGAGCAAGGCGAGCGCGTCGGGATCGTCGTAGTTGATCGCGGGTCGATCCGGGGCCCACCAGCGGGCATATGCAGCGGCATCCTGATCGAGTGCAGTTCGGGCCGCCTCGATCTTCCCGGCATCGATCAGGCGGGAGATGATGACGGACTTGAGCACCTGGCGCTTGGGCGTCTTGTTTTCAGCATAGTAATCGGCAAACGAAAGCCCTTCGCGGAGCGTAGTCACTCCGTCCTCCGGGTGACCGCGCCGAGCCCATCGCTGCGGCTCGATCTCGTGCCACTCTTCAAGATCGCCTGGTATTCCGCCGATGGGGGTCATTTGATCACGTATTGGTAGACATAGCGGTAAGGGACGGTTGTCGTGACAGTGGCGTTGCTTTCGATCTGCGCCCGGTCGTTCGTCCCGTTGGCCTGAATGGCACACACCTTCCCCGTGAGATCGGTGGCTACGCCAGACAGGTCCAGTGAGTTGACGAAGTTGGATGCGATGGGCAACGACAGGTCGGCCCTCGTGTAGGCGCCCCCCGCCGCCGTCATATTCAACTCGACGTAGCCGGAGACCGTCACAACGTTTCCGTTACGTTGATAAATTGCCTGTCCGGGTGTGACGGAATCAATGTTCGTCACGGCATAGCCGGTCGGCGTGTACGTGCCGGCCTCAACCACCGCCTTGAGGCCGGCCGGCGTCACCGCGCGCGCCGTGTCAGTTCCAGTCTGCGCCTCGGCGGTTGTCGCCAACTCGACGACGCCCTTCGCGGAGGTCGAGGCGTCGGCGACGACAAAATCGATTGTCCCGTCCCCGTCCTGATAGGTGACCGTGATGTTGGTCTCGGTGTTCCC
>CAYYZC010000484.1:0-1957 GCA_964475605.1 uncultured Chelativorans sp. | reverse complement strand
CGTCAGCGGGTAGTAGGTGCCGCCCTTGACCGTCGCGTCGTTGACGACGACCATCACCTCGCGCCCCTCGACGCGGCCGATGCCCGCGATCATGCCGGCCGACGCGATGTCGCCTCCATACATGTCCCAGGCCGCGAACTGTCCGACCTCCAGAAAGGGCGCGCCGGTGTCGAGGAGTTGGGCGAGGCGGTCGCGCGGCAGCAGCTTGCCGCGCCCGACATGGCGCTCGCGCGCTTCCTCCGGCCCGCCCTGTTCGACGACCGCCGCCCTGTCGGCGATCTCGGCGACCAGCGCCTGCATCCGCGCCGCATTGGCACGGAACGTCTCGGAGGAGGGGGAGATCTGGGAGGAGAGGATGGGCATGCGAAAAATCCTAGCGGATGAGTTCTACGGAGCAGGGCAGTTCGAGTGTGGACCAGGCGCGATCGGCGGTGACAATGATGGCGCCAAGTCGGATCGCCGTGGCGATGCAGGCGCGGTCGGCGAAGGACAGGCCGAGATGTTTCGTTGCAGGCCGCAATGCGGCTGTCGTCCGCGCAAGCTCGAAGCCGAAATCGAAGATCTGGACCTGTTCAGAAACGAGCAGCCGCGTCACGAGATCGGCAGAAAAGCCTTTCTCCACGGAACGCATGATCGCTTCGCTGACATTGACGGAAGACATAGCTGCTGCGTCGTTCAGCCGTGCCTCCACCACATCAGCACCATTCTCGGAACGGATGAACGCCATCAAGGCCGAAGCATCCAGAAGATAAGTCTTCACGGGTGCTCCGTGCCCTTTCGCGCCGTCTCGGCCTCACGGCCGATCCGCTCATACTTCTCGTCTTCGAGCAGCGCTTCCTGACGGCGATCCGCGATCAATTCGTCCACCGCGCTGCCGGGATACTGAGCTTTTGATCTTTCGGCCTCCACTCGAAGCCGCTTGAAGATGGCGGATCGGGACAGAGCCCTGAGTTCACCATTTACAACCTCTGCCGTCACGATGTCTCCGGGCTTCACCATCATCGCCGCGCGCATCTCGGCCGGGATGACGATGCGGCCTGCACTGTCGATCTTCAGGCGCGTATAGGAAACCGACCGCAGCCCGTCGGCTGCAGGTTCGAACGGCTGGGGTTCCTCGGAGAAGCCTTTATGAGCGGGCATCAACGCCTCCTGTCATCTTTCCCCGATTATGGCATTTTTCGACCAGTTTGCCAAATAACGCCCCATGTGGAGATCATCCCTCCGCCATCATCTCCCGTCCGATCAGCCAGCGCCTGATCTCGCTGGTGCCCGCGCCGATCTCGTAGAGCTTGGCGTCGCGCAGCAGGCGCCCCGTCGGGAACTCGTTGATGTAGCCGTTGCCGCCGAGGAGCTGGATCGCATCGAGTGCGGTCTGCGTCGCCTTCTCCGCGGCATAGAGGATGCAGCCGGCGGCGTCCTTGCGCGTCGTCTCGCCGCGATCGCAGGCGCCCGCCACCGCATAGACATAGGCGCGGCAGGCATTCATCGTCACATACATGTCGGCAAGCTTGCCCTGGACGAGCTGGAACTCGCCGATCGGCCGGCCGAACTGCTTGCGCTCGTGGACGTAAGGCACGGCGACATCCAGCGCGGCCGCCATGATGCCGAGCGGGCCCCCGGCGAGCACCACGCGCTCATAGTCGAGCCCCGACATCAGCACCTCGACGCCGCGCCCCTCCTCGTGCAGCACGTTCTCGAACGGGACCTCGACATCCTCGAAAACCAGCTCGCCGGTGTTGGAGCCGCGCATGCCGAGCTTGTCGAGCTTCTGCGCCACCGAAAAGCCCTTCATCTCGCGCTCGACGATCATCGCCGTGATGCCGCGCGAATTGCGCTCCGGATCGGTCTTGGCATAGACGACCATCGTGCCGGCATCCGGGCCGTTGGTGATCCACATCTTGGTGCCGTTGAGCACATAGCGGTCGTTGCGCTTCTCGGCCCTGAGCCGCATCGAGAC
>CAYYZC010000483.1:0-1980 GCA_964475605.1 uncultured Chelativorans sp. | reverse complement strand
CTGGCGCTACAGCGACGGGAACTGGAACTACAGCGGGAGGAGATGGCGGCAAGCCGCGGCGAACTCGCGCGGTCCGCTGAGGCGCAGGAGCGGGCACACCGGATGATGGCGATTCAGGCGGAGATTGTGTCGCTAGGACAACTGGTGGCCGCGGCCGAGCGCGACATTGGCTATGCCCGACAGCAGGGCGTCGACGCGACAGGTGCGATCAAACGGCGAGACGCGTACCTTGAACGACTTCTAATGTTGTGGACACGCGCCCACCACGCCCGCCCCGAAAGCTTCGATGAAGACACGGCGATGGCCGACAGGGAGCGGTAGTCAGCGGGTGTCACTGACACCTGCAAGCGACGAAAAACGGGGTTAAACGGGCGTCAGCGGTATCCGGTAGTGCTTGAAAATAAAGGACTTACGTAACGCGGCGTCGCCTTAGGAAACCGCCGCTCTATCCGACTGAGCTACGGGCGCCAGGGCGTTAAAATCGTTTATGCATTGTGATACGCCTCGCAGTTACGCCGCAGGCGTGAGCCACGAGGTGCGTGTGACAGACTGGAGGCGTTGCTCGTCGAGTTCTAGCCATGCCTGGCGGACCCTGGCGAACAGGTCGTTGTAGTCGGTGAACACGCGGTTGCTGAGGTAGTGGCTCTTGAGGTAGGCCCACAACCTCTCGACGGGATTGAGCTCGGGGCTGTACGGCGGCAGGTGCAGCAGCGTGATGTTGGGCGGGACCTTCAGCGCCTTGGCCACGTGCCACCCGGCCTGGTCGAGCATCAGCACGACGTGGCGCCGCGGGCCCACCTGCTCGCTGATCATCCGCAGGTGCTCGCTCATGTAGTCGGTATTCACCGTCGGCGTGAGGATCGCCGAACTCTCGCCAGTCAGCGGATTCACCGCGGCGAAGATGTACAGCCACTCGTACTCGGTCTGCTTCACCGCCGTCGGCCGTGAGCCGGTGTCGGCCCAGACGTGCGTGAGCGTGCCCTGTTGGCCGAACCGCGCCTCGTCCTGGGCCCACACCTCGACCCGCTGATCCGGATGCTCATCCGCTACGGTCTGGACAAAAGGGGGGCCTGTTCGAGGAACTCCTTCATCGCCTGCGGGTCGTTCTTGCGGTGCCGCGGGCGGGGCTTGAGGCACGACAGGCCGTTGCGGTGCAACAGTTCGTAAACGCCTCGCAACGAGTAGTTCACCCCGTGGCTCTCGCGCAGGATCCGTTGGGCGTCCTTGCCTCGGTAGGTGCAGAGCGCTTCGTCGTCGCCGGGGCCTTGCTTGAAGCGTTCGATGAACGCCTTCTGCTCCGCCGGGTCGAGCCTGGGCCGTCGGCCCGGCCGGGGCTTGGGAGCGATGGCGTCGAGCCCGCCGTCGCGATAGGCGTAGGCCCAGGTCTGGACGAAGTCGCGACTGCGGTCGAGCTTGGCGGCGATGTCCAGCGTCTTCTTCCCCGCCAACGCCAGCCGCACGACGCGGAGCCGGTCCCGCTGCTCCGCCATCGGCTCGATCTTGATCCGCCGATCCAATTCCGCCAGGTCCGCCGGGTCGTGAAGGGGGATGTGCATAAAGGCCTCCATGCCAGATGCCTCATCCTCTCAAATCGCCTCGCCCCGCGCAAGCCGAACATGCGCCGAACAGCGCCTGCGGATCAACTGCGAGGCGTATAAGGGGTGCGACACGGACCCTGCTCGCGGCGCGGGGAGGATCAGTCGCAGCAGGTCTGCAGCAGTTGACCGCAGCGGGCGCAGAACCACTTCTGTTTCTTCTCGACGCCCGGGCCACCGCAGACGGGGCAGGTGATGTGGTCGGGGTGGCAGGTCGGCTCGATCCGCTGCGACGCGGGCGGCGCCTGCTCCAGGTGGTCTTCGCGCGGCCGTTCACCCATCGCTCGTTTCCCGACCCGCCTTGCCCCGCAGCAGGACCAGCGCCGCCGCCAGGGCCACCGCGATCACCAGCGCCGTGAACAGCAGCGGCACCTGCTTCAACAGC
>CAYYZC010000482.1:0-1986 GCA_964475605.1 uncultured Chelativorans sp. | reverse complement strand
GCCCTCCGCCGTGTGGTTGTAGACGACGTCGAGGATCACCTCGATGCCGGCCTCGTGCAGGCGCCGCACCATGAGCTTGAACTCGTGGATGCCGGCATTGGGCGAGATGTAGCGCGCCGCGGGCGCGAAGAAGCCGATCGTGTTGTAGCCCCAGTAGTTGGTGAGCCCGCGCTCGACCAGATGGCGGTCGTCAAAGAACGCCTGCACCGGCATCAGCTCGACCGCGGTGACGCCGAGATTGGCGAGATGCTCGACGACGCGCGGGTCGGCAAGACCCTCGAAGGTGCCGCGGAACTGCTGCGGCAGGTCCTCGCGCATCGCTGTCATGCCCTTGACATGGGCCTCGTAGACCACCGTCTCAGACCAGTCGCGGCCGGGGCGCGGATCGTTTCCCCAGGTGACGGCCGGATCGACCACGACGCATTTCGGCATCGCCGAGGCGGAGTTGCGACGGTCGATGGCGAGGTCCTCGCGGTGATGACCGAGGCGGTAGCCGAAGACGGAATCGTGCCAGCGTATGTCGCCGCGCAATTCCAGCGCATAGGGGTCGAGCAGCAGCTTGTTCGGATTGAAGCGGTGCCCGGCTTCCGGCGCGTAGGGTCCGTGGACGCGGTAGCCATAGAGCTGGCCGGGCCTGATGTCGGGCAGATAGCCGTGCCAGACCTCGTTGGTGAATTCCGGCAGCTCGACGCGCTCCAGCTCGCGCCGTCCGGTGGCGTCGAACAGGCACAGCTCGACCTTCGCCGCATTGGCCGAGAACAGGGCGAAATTGACCCCGGAGCCGTCCCAATGCGCTCCCAGCGGATAGGAAGAACCCGGAAGCAGCCTTCTGGTGCGTGGCATGGTCCTACATTCTTACCGGTCGGGCGTGAGCATGACCGCCGCGAGCGGCGGCAGATCGAGTTCGAGCGACTGTGAACGCCCGTGCCACCCGATCGGTTGCGTCGCGAGAACGTCTTCATTGGCGAATCCGGAGCCGCCGAAGCGTACCGCGTCGGAATTGAGGATCTCGCGCCAGTTGCCTTCGGCCGGCGCGCCGATCCGGTAGCCTTCGCGCACCACCGGCGTCATGTTGCAGACGACGACGACCGGCCGCGCCTCGCCGCGCCCCCGCCGCACGAAGGAGAAGACGCTGTTGTCGACATCGTTGGCCTCGATCCACTCGAAGCCCCCGGGCTCGGCATCGAGCTCGTGCAGCGCCGGCAGGTCGCGATAGAGCCGGTTGAGCTCGGCGATCAGCGACTGCACGCCGCGATGGAGCGGATCGTCGAGCAGGTGCCAGTCGAGCGACCTGTCGTGGTCCCACTCCCGCTCCTGGGCGAGCTCGCCGCCCATGAAGAGCAGCTTCTTGCCCGGATGAGCCCACATGAAGGTGAAATAGGCGCGCAGGTTGGCAAATTTCTGCCACCGGTCGCCCGGCATCTTGCCGAGCAGGGAACCCTTGCCGTGCACCACCTCGTCATGGCTGAGCGGCAGCACGAAATTCTCCGAATAGGCATAGACCATGCCGAAGGTCATCTGGTGGTGATGATGGCGGCGATGGATCGGATCGCGGCTCATATAGTCGAGCGTGTCGTGCATCCAGCCCATGTTCCATTTGAAGCTGAAGCCGAGGCCGCCGTCGGAGACCGGCCGGCTGACGCCGGGAAAGGCAGTCGATTCCTCGGCGATCACCAGGGCTCCGGGATGGCGCTCGCCGATCCGCTCATTGGTGCTGCGCAGGAAGTCGATCGCGTCGAGGTTCTCGTTGCCGCCATAGCGGTTTGGGACCCATTCGCCGGGATTGCGGCTGTAGTCGAGATAGAGCATCGAGGCGACCGCATCGACGCGCAGCGCATCGACATGGAACTCGTCCAGCCAGTAGAGCGCGCTCGCCTGCAGGAAATTGGCTACCTCGAGCCGGCCGAAATTGTAGATCAGCGTGTTCCAGTCCTGATGGAAGCCGAGCCGCGGGTCCTCGTGCTCGTAGAGCGCCGTGCCGTCGAA
>CAYYZC010000481.1:0-1992 GCA_964475605.1 uncultured Chelativorans sp. | reverse complement strand
CCTTCGACCGGCTGTCTTCGGTGTTCCTGTCCAACACCAACCACGAGGAGGACCAGCCGGTCCATCTCCAGGTGAAGGACATGGACCTGCAGAAGCGTTCCGAATACGGCGTCTATGCCGGCCCCTCGACGCGCTACTGCCCGGCCGGCGTTTATGAGTGGGTCGACGCCGACGGCAATGCGCTCGCCGGCGGACCGGGCGCGGAGGAGAAGGGCGGCGAGGTCTCTCATTCCGACCCGGAGGCTCGCTTCGTGATCAACGCGCAGAACTGCGTCCACTGCAAGACCTGCGACATCAAGGATCCGAACCAGAACATCAACTGGGTGCCGCCGCAGGGCGGCGAAGGGCCGGTCTATCCGAATATGTGAGGACTGAGGCGGTCGGCAGTCGGCAATCGGACCAGGTTTGCCCGACTGCCGATTGCCTACTGCCGAATGCCGAACCCGGCCTGCTGCACGCGCGCCTCTTCCTCCTGCACCAATGTGAACTGCAGCAGGACGGGCAGGTGATCCGACGACACGTCGTCCAGCCGGCGCAGCGCCAGCGGCACCACGCCGCCCTTGACCATGACATTGTCGATCGGCAGGCCGATCGAGCGCCGGACGAAATCCGGCATGGCGCCGACCAGCCAGGTCGGGCCGATGCCGCGCAGCACCCTCAGATCGCCGGCCGCCGCGATGCGCCTGACGGAATGGCTCCACGGCGCGGAATTGAGGTCGCCGGCGAGCATCGCCGTATCGCCGAGGCGTGAAAGCGGGCCGACCAGATGCGGGATCTGCCAGGGCTGCTCGAACGGCCACGGCCAGCCGAGATGGAGCGCTGCGATCTCGGCGATGCGGCCGGAGAAGTCGATCGAAGCGATCGCCAGCGAGCCGCGGTCATGGCATTCGGGTGCGGTGCCCTCGGCGAAGGGCCGGCGCGACAGGATCGCCGTGCCGCCGATCGGCGCCGGGTGCGGGCAGACGATCTGGTGCGGATAGGCCGCCTGAAGCGGGCGCAACCGCTCCTTCCACATCGCCGACACCTCGTTGAGCGTGATGACGTCGGGGCCCACCCGCCCGATCAGCGACAGCAGCTCCGTCGGCGCCGCATTGTCGAAACGCAGATTGACCTGGAGCAGCCGGAATACCGGCGCGGCCGGAGGCTCCGCCTGTGCGCTCGCGGCCATTGGCGGCGTCTGCCACGACAGCGTCGTCGCAATCGCCGTCGCGCCGAAAAGCAGGGCGAAGACGGCCTCGACCCTGAACGCCAGCAGCCACAGGAGCGGCACGAGCAGGAGCAGGCCCGCTGCGACGTGGATGCGGAAATGCGAAAAGGAATCGAAGGCGCCGTGAAGATAGCCGAGATAGCCGAAGGTGAGCGTGGCCGCCGCGCCCGCGACCAGGGCGAGCACGGCAAGGCGAAGCAGGAGGCGGGCAGGGTTCATGAGGGCATGGAATCCAGGGCAATGCGGCGCTTATTGGAACGCCGTCTCGGAGAAGCTCCTGAGCTTGCGCGAATGGAGGCGCTCCGGCGGCATGTCGCCGAGCTTCTCGACCGCCCTGATCCCGATCCGCAGATGCTGCGCCACCTGGCGCTTGTAGAACTCCGTCGCCATTCCGGGCAGCTTGAGCTCGCCATGGAGCGGCTTGTCGGAGACGCAGAGCAGCGTGCCGTAGGGCACGCGGAAGCGGAAGCCGTTGGCGGCGATCGTCGCCGATTCCATGTCGAGCGCGATCGCCCGCGACTGCGACAGGCGCTGCACCGGACCGCGCTGGTCGCGCAGCTCCCAGTTGCGGTTGTCGATCGTGGCGACCGTGCCGGTGCGCATGATGCGCTTCAGCTCGTAGCCCGAAAGCCCGGTGACCTCCGCGACCGCCTCCTGCAGCGCCACCTGCACCTCGGCGAGCGCCGGGATCGGCACCCAGACCGGCAGATCCTCGTCGAGCACATGGTCCTCGCGCACATAGGCATGCGCCAGCACGTAGTCGCCCAGCGCCTGCGTGTTGCGCA
>CAYYZC010000480.1:0-2015 GCA_964475605.1 uncultured Chelativorans sp. | reverse complement strand
AGGATGACGCCGCAACTATCCGGCCCGCGAGGTCGTGTGCGACCGTGCCTCGGACGGATCCTGCGCATGTTCCCGCTTCGACGGGTAAAGTTTGGTCTCAGGCCCGTCATCAACGTGACCGGCCGCCGCATCATTGCCGCGAGGCGACCACAATTGCCGCAGTTTGCTGGCCTAGCAGCGGGAATGCGGGTCGGTGCCGGAATAGCCGGGGCCGCGACGCTCTTCTTGGAACTGGAAAAGGAACTGCAATCATGTTGGTCAGAAAGCTGATCCTAGCCGGCGCCTCCGCTGCCGCGATGTCGTTCGCCATACCGGCTGCCATCGCCCAGGAAGCGGCGCCCGCCGAACAGCCACAGTCCCAGGCCCAGCCGACAGAGCAGCCTACCGATCAGGCGCCGGCAGGCGCGGCCACGATGGACGACTCCAAGCTGGAATCCTTCGCCGTCGCCTTCCTGCAGGTCAACGAGATCGCCCGGCAGTACCAGCCGCAGCTCGAAAGCGCTGCGAGCGAGGAAGACCGGCAGAAGATCCAGCAGGAGGCCGGCGAGAAGATGATCGAGGCGGTCGAGGCTTCGGAAGGCATCTCGGTCACCGAGTACAACGAGATCATCCAGGCGGCGCAGACCGACCCCGATCTCGCCCAGCGCATCAACGGACACCTCACCGGCGCGGCGCAATAAGTCTCTCCATTGGCGCCCCCGGCGGCGGCCTGCGCGCGGTTGTTCGCTGCGTCAGGCCGCCATGAGGGCGCGCACCCCGTCGGCCACGAACTGGACCGCGAGCGCGGCCAGGATCACGCCCAGCAGGCGCGTCAGGATCGAGCGTCCCGTCTCGCCGAGGAACCGGTCGACGCGTTCCGCCAGCACGAAGACCAGATAGGTCAGCGCGATGCAGGCGAGGATGATCGCCACCAGCATCGCGCGCTGTGCCGGCCCGGCGAAGGTGCCCGACAGCAGCACCGTCGCCGAGATCGCGCCGGGACCCGCGATCAGCGGGATCGCCAGCGGGAAAGCGGCGATGTTGCGGATATGGTCGATGGTAATCGCGGCATCCGCGCTGCGCTCCTTGCGGTCCTGCCGACGCTCGAAGATCATCTCGAAGGCGATGTAGAAGAGAAGCAGGCCGCCCGCCACCCGGAAGGCGGGCAGCGTGATGCCGAATACGGCGAGGATCGCCGCGCCCGCGATCGCGAAGATGCCGAGCAGGACGACGGAGATGATGCTCGCCCTGATCGCGACCTGGTTGCGCTCAGCCCGCGTCATGCCGGGCGTCAGCGCCAGGAAGAGCGGCGCCAGTCCCGGCGGATCGATCGTCACCAATAGCGTCACGAAGGCGTTGAACAGCGTCTCGAATGGCGGCATCGCAAGTCTCCCCGCGCCGACGTTACACGCCTGCCGCGATCGCCGCGAGGGGCTGCGTCGCCCCGCATGCGGCTCGGGTCGCAGGTCCTGTGCCGCCATTCCTTGCCGCAGCAGGCGCGGCAACTCCGCGCGGCTTCAGTAAGGCAGGATTAAGCCATTGGTTTGACAGAAGAAAATGCCGCTTGAAAAGCGCGCCGCAGGTTGGATTTACGCCCCCGCTTCCTATATAAGAAACAAGTGATTCCATTGCACGATCGTGACACCCATTGACGGACCAGACGACACCGCGCGGCCCTGACGGCGCGCCCGAGGGCATCGAGCCCGTTTCCATCATCGAGGAGATGCAGCGCTCCTATCTCGATTACGCGATGAGCGTCATCGTGAGCCGTGCGCTGCCCGATGTCCGTGACGGTCTCAAGCCGGTGCACCGGCGCATCCTCTATGCCTCGCATGAGAGCGGCTATCACTGGAACCGCAAATATGTGAAGTCGGCGCGGCCCGTCGCCGACGTCATGGGCAAGTACCATCCGCATGGCGACGCCTCGATCTACGACGCGCTGGTGCGTATGGCGCAGCCCTGGTCGATGCGCGTGCCGCTCATCGACGGGCAGGGCAATTTCGGCTCGATCGACGGCGATCCGCCGGCGGCGATGC
>CAYYZC010000479.1:0-2024 GCA_964475605.1 uncultured Chelativorans sp. | reverse complement strand
ATCATCACGGCCGGCAAGGTGACAGCTAGCGCTGCATCCGGATCTGGGATTTCCGCCTCCAACGGCACGCTCTCCACTGATCTTACCGTAAACCAGACAGCAGGCGGGATTTCAGGGGGAGCGGCTGGCATCAGCGTCACCAACGATGGAACAGAGGCGACGACCATCATCACGGCCGGCAAGGTGACAGCCAGCGCTGCATCCGGATCTGGGATTTCCGCCTTCAACGGCACGCTCTCCACTGATCTTACCGTAAACCAGACAGCAGGCGAGATCTCAGGGGGAACGACTGGGATCCTGGCGCTGAATGAAGGGACCGGTGGTGCGACGGGCGTGACGGTTGCCGCTATTGTGGCAGGCGCCGACGGTATGGGTGTCGCAGCCTATGGCGGAGAAAAAACAACCGGGGTTTCGGTGACGCAAACGGCGGGCTCGATCTCCGGCAAGGCCGGGATCCTGCTTCGCAATGACGGTACGGGGCCATCCTTCGTGGATGTTGCAGGCGAGGTCGCCTCTGCGGCCGGCGCCGGCATCCAGACCCTGGCCGGCAGTGGCGCGGTCATCGACATCGCCTCGACGGCGATCATAAGTTCGATCTCGGGCATTGCCATCCGCGACGGCGGCGATTCTTCCAACACCTTCGGAACATGGCTCGATCCGACACTTGCGGATACGACAGGTGGGGATGCTGTCGTCAACAGCGCCGGCATCGTCACGGGCGATGTCATTCTCGGCCTTGGTGACGATACCTTCAATTTGACGGGCGGGACCCTCACCGGAAACATTTACGGCGACGACCGGGACAACCCCGCGCTGGGTGGCGACGACGACACCTTTACGTGGACGGGCGGCAAGCTGACCGGCGGGTTTTACGGACAGGACGGGTCCGATGCCGCAACCGTAAGCGCGCCGGAGTATGACGGATCGCAAGTTCTCGATGGCGGCGACGACACATCGATCGCCGACGGCATGACCGACAGGCTCAATCTCGTGGACGTGAGCGCGACGTCGAACGGGAGCAAAATCGTAAACTGGGAAATCGTCGATCTCGACCAGACCAGCCTGTCGATCGACGATGGGGCATGGAAGGTCGGTGAACCTGACGAAGGCACCACGGGCGTATTCCTGCGCAACGCATCCACGCTCGACGGCCTGGCAGCGCTAGGTTTCCATGGAAACCTCGACATCGATTCCACATCCACTTTTATTGGAAGAGGCAACGGAGCCGGCGCCTATTCGATTAGCGGCAACGTCGTGAATGCCGGCACCATTACGATGCTGGACACCGCGGCGGGCGACACCGTCACAATAGCGGGAGACTATGTCGGGAGCGGAGGCAATCTGCTCATCGATACCGTGCTGGGCGACGACAGCTCCAAAACTGACAAGCTCGTTGTCGGCGGTGCTACCTCCGGTACATCGAATCTCACCGTCAACAATGTTGGCGGTACCGGCGCGCGGACGATCGAGGGCATCCGCATCGTCGAGGTCACGGGCGTTTCGGATGGAACCTTCCTGCTTGTCGGTGACTACGAATTCCAGGGTGAGCAGGCGGTCATTGCCGGAGCTTATGCCTACCGGCTTTACAAGGGCGGCATCTCCACGCCGGCTGATGGCGACTGGTATCTGCGGTCTCAACTGACCAATCCCGCTGATCCGGTCGATCCTCCACCAACTCCGCTTCTTCAGCCTGGCGTACCTGTGTACGAAGCGTATCCACAAATGCTGCTTGCCTCGAGCAAACTACCGACCTTGCAGCAACGTGTCGGAAATCGTTTCTGGGCTGGTTCTGGCAAGCAGGGTGCCGGACAAGGCAGCAGATCGCTTCATGCCGCTCCCGAAAGCGCCGGCGTGGCAGTTGATGCCAACGGGATATGGGGCCGCATAGAGGCAGCGCACACCCGCGATGACCCGCGTGTTTCGACAACCGCTACAAGATACGACCAGAACACCCTTAAGTTTCAGGTGGGAAGCGATGGAATGCTCACCGAAACTGAAAGCGGTCAGCTTGTCGGCGGTCTTAC
>CAYYZC010000478.1:0-2032 GCA_964475605.1 uncultured Chelativorans sp. | reverse complement strand
GAGGTGATCCTCGACGTGGTCTACAACCACACGGCGGAGGGCAATCATCTCGGGCCGACGCTCTCCTTCCGCGGCATCGACAATGCCAGCTACTACGTGCTCGCCGACGACCCGCGCTATTATTTCGACACGACCGGCTGCGGCAACACGGTGAATCTGCGCAACCAGCGGGTGCTGCAGATGGTCATGGATTCGCTGCGCTACTGGGTCCAGGACTGCCATGTCGACGGCTTCCGCTTCGACCTTGCCAGCTCGCTCGGCCGCGATCGCGACGCTTTCGACCACAATGCGGTGTTCTTCGAGGCGGTGCGGCAGGACCCGGTTCTGTCCATGGTAAAGCTGATCGCCGAGCCGTGGGACACCGGGCCGGACGGCTACCAGCTCGGCAACTACCCGCCCGGCTGGTCGGAATGGAACGACCGGTATCGCGACACGGTCCGCGGCTTCTGGAAGGGAGACGAGGGAACGGCCGGGAGCTTTGCCGGCAATATCCTCGGCTCGGCCGATCTGTTCGACAAGCGAGGGCGCCGGCCCTGGACCAGTGTCAATTTCGCCGCTGCGCATGACGGCTTCACGCTGGCCGACGTGGTCTCCTACAACCACAAGCACAATGAGGCCAATGGCGAGGACAATCGCGACGGCCACGACCACAATCTGAGCTGGAACTGCGGTGTCGAGGGACCGTCCGACGACGGGGAGGTGCTCGACCTGCGCGACCGGCTGCGGCGCTCCATGATGGCGACAACGCTCTTCTCGCAAGGCACGCCGATGCTGCTGATGGGCGACGAGATCGGCCGCAGCCAGGACGGCAACAACAACGGCTATTGCCAGGACAACGAGATCACCTGGCTGCGCTGGGACGGCCATGAAGGCCGCGACCAGGCCTTCTTCGACTTCGTCCGCACGGCGATCGCGATCCGGCGGTCGCGGCCGTTGCTGCGCCAGCGCCGCTTCGCCCAGGGCCATGACGAGGAGACCGGCGAAGGCGTCGAATGGCTGCGGCCGGACGGCCGGCCGATGAGCGAGGAAGACTGGAACAACGGCGCGACGCGCTCGCTCGGAACGATGCTGTCGGGGGCCGACGCGCGGCTGCTGGTGCTCTTCAATGCCCATCACGAGGCGGTCCGCTTCAGCCTGCCCGAACCGCTCGGCGAAGGCTGGCGGCTGCTGGTCGACACGGCGAGCGGCTATGCTTCGGCGCGGCGCGGCGAGCCGGTCGAAGGCGAGGTCGAGGTCGGCGATCGCGGCCTGGTGCTGCTGGAGAGCGAGACGTGATCGAAACGTCCTGGGGACCGCGGTTCCTGGACGACGGGCGGCTCCGGTTCCGCCTCTGGGCCCCCGGCGAGGAGAACGTCTCGCTGATCGCCGGCGGAAAGAGCACGAGGAAGGAGCAGGTCGGACAGGGCTGGTTCGAGGCGGTGCGGGGCGGAGCCGGCGCCGGAACGTCCTATCGCTTCCGCCTCGGCGACGGGACGGAAGTGCCCGATCCGGCAACGCGGGCGCAGGCCGGCGACGTGCATGGCCCCTCGCTGGTCGTCGATCCTTCCTCCTACCATTGGAAAGCCGACGACTGGCAGGGGCGGCCATGGGAGGAAGCCGTCATCTACGAGCTCCATGTCGGCGCCTTCACCGAAGCCGGTACGTTTTCCGCCGCCATGGAACGGCTCGACCATCTTGCCGATACCGGCATCACGGCGATCGAGCTCATGCCGGTGGCGCAGTTCTCCGGCCGGCGCGGCTGGGGCTATGACGGGGTGCTGATCTATGCTCCGCACCCGAGCTACGGCACGCCGGACGAGATGAAGGCCTTCGTCGACGCCGCCCATCGCCGCGGGCTGATGGTGCTGCTCGACGTCGTCTACAACCATTTCGGCCCGGACGGGAACTATCTCCACGCCTATGCGCCGCAGTTCTTCCACGCGGAGCGACATACGCCATGGGGTCCGGCGATCGCCTATGACCGCAAGCCGGTGCGCGACTTCTTCATCGACAACGCGCTCTACTGGCTCGGCGAGTTCCGCCTCGACGGGCT
>CAYYZC010000477.1:0-2034 GCA_964475605.1 uncultured Chelativorans sp. | reverse complement strand
CGATCGCCAGATCGGCCTGCGCATCGCCGTCCACATCGGCATAGACATAGGCCGAACTGCCGGATTTCTCGACCCGCAGCTCGCCGGCCTGGCCGGAGAATTCTTTATCGCCGACGAAGGCGAAGGCCTGGTCGCCCGATTCCGTCTTGTCCGCGTCGATCCGCGAAACGTCGATGCGATCGCCCTCGTGGGACGAGAAATCGACGATCTTGTCGCGGCTGCGCGCGCCGGTTCCGCTGTCCTTGAGCGAGCCGAACCGAAACACGTCGGCGCCGCCGCCGCCATCGAGACGGTCACCGCCCCGGCCGCCGTCGAGGATGTCGGCACCGGGCCCACCGCGCAACACGTCCTTGCCGGCGCCGCCCTTGAGCACGTCCTTGCCGCTGCCGCCCTTCAGCAGGTCGCCGCCCTTGCCGCCCTTGAGCACGTCGTTGCCGGCACCGCCCTTGAGCACGTCGCTGCCCTTGCCGCCTTTCAGCAGATCGCTGCCCCTGCCGCCCTTGAGCACGTCCTTGCCGCCCAGCCCGATGATGATGTCGTCACCGGCCGATCCCTTGATCCGGTCGTCGGACTGCGTGCCGAGGAACGTCCGGTCGGCCGGGCTATCTCCGTCGCCATCGTCGCTGCCGGGATCATCGTTGTCGAGCGGGGCGAAAGGCTGGTCGTAGATGGCGTCGAGGTCGCGATCCTCGGCGATATAGAGCGGAATGCCCTTCGACTTCAGATAGTCGTATTCGGACTTGAGCATGGTCGAATGCTGGCTCTGGCGGCCTTCCGTCAGATATTCGACCACGAACACCTCGATGCCGGCCGCCTCGGCCTTCTCGAGATATTCCTTGGTGCCCTCGAACCAGCCATTCGGCACCGGCTTGAAACTTCCCTCCGAGCCGTTGGGGTAGAAGAAGCGCAGGTCCTCCTTGGCGATGCCGTCGATCGCGGTGCGATAGGCTGGCTCGTCGACGAGCTCCTCGCCGTTCTGGCCGATGATGACGAAAGCCCGGTCGCCGCCTGCCGCGGCGAGCCTCGCCTCGGCGTGCTTGCGAATCGCGGCGACGAAATCGGCCATCTCGGACCTGAAGTCGACGCCCTTGACGTTGGTCTCCTCCTCCCAGAACTGGAAGGCGTCGATGATGTCGAGATAGACGCCGTTGAAGCCGGAATCGACGATCCGGTCGACAGCCTTGAAGACGATCGCCTGCCATTCCGGATCCCAGTAGCGGACCTTGTAGTTGTCCTGCCATTCGGGATTGGCGGCGCCGAGGAAGTCGGGCGGATTGCTGGACCAGCTGTTCTTCCAGTAGGGCCGGTAGTCTTCGGCCTCGCCGATGCTGAGATAGCTGACGATCAGCTTGTCGTCGCCGCCGCGCATGATGTCGAGCTCGGCGGCACTGTAGGGCTTCATCGACCCGTGGGCGGCGTCGATCACGACGAGGCCGGCATCGGTCGCGCCGATCTGCTTGCTGCGCGCCGCATCGACATTGCCGAGATGGTAGAGCCAGGATCCGACGCCGGAAAGAGGATTTGCCATGAAAGTGCTCACGCCTGCCATTGTTCTGGATTCGAGAACAGACGGCTATCTGCCAGCAGAATTATGACGAATCCACCTTGCCAGATTATTGCATTCAGCACGATTTGTTTCGAGCTGTTGGACAACGATATGTATTCGACCATCGGTCGCAAGTTGGAAATCTGCTACTTGCAGTCGTTATTTGCCCCTGCGGTCGTTACCACGACCGCCTGTCACCCGTCACTCGTGCCTCAATGCCTGGATCGGGTCGAGCCTTGCGCCCCGCATCGCCGGGAAGAAGCCGAACACCATGCCGATCAGCCCGGAAAAGCCGACCGCGAGCAGGATCACCCAGAGGCTCGGCACGAAGGGAATCGACAGCGTCACCGAGGCGAGGCCGGCGAGCGCAAGGCCGAGCACGATGCCGATCAGCCCGCCGAGCAGCGACAGCACCGTCGCCTCGACCAGGAACTGGACGAGGATGTGGCGTTCATGGGCGCCGATCGCGAGCCGGATGCCGATCTCGC
>CAYYZC010000476.1:0-2056 GCA_964475605.1 uncultured Chelativorans sp. | reverse complement strand
CCACACCGCCACCTGCCGCTGCGGCCTGATCTCGCTCGAGGCGCGGAACGAGCCGTTCCTGCGCTCCTATTGCCATTGCCGCGACTGCCGCAAGCAGACCGGGGCGCCGGTCATGGCCTTCGTCGGCTTCCGCGATTCCGACCTGACCTGGTTCGGCGAGCCGCAAACCTACCGCTTCGGCGGCGTCGAGCGCAGCTTCTGCGCCCGCTGCGGCAGCCAGATCGGCTATCGCGACGACCTGCTGCCGGGCGGGATCTACCTGTCGCTCGGCTTCATGGACGAGCCGGAGCGCTATCCGCCCGATCTCCACGCCTTCACGGCGCGGCAATTGCCGTTCCTCCACATGAGCGACGACCTGCCCCGCTTCGAGGGCTTTTCCACCGAACGCCTCCCCCCGGACGAGGGAACACGCACATGAAATTCACCCTTTCCTGGCTCAAGGATCATCTCGAGACCGACGCCTCGCTCGACGAGATCTGCGAGCGGCTGACGATGATCGGCCTCGAGGTCGAGGCGGTCGACGACAAGGCGGCGCTCAGCCCCTTCGTCATCGCGCGGGTGGTCTCGGCCGAGCAGCATCCCGACGCCGACCGGCTGCGGGTGCTGATGGTCGATGCCGGCCCGGGGGTCAATGACGGCGACCCGATCCAGGTCGTCTGCGGCGCGCCCAATGCGAGGCAGGGCCTCGTCGGCGCCTTCGCCGCGCCGGGCACCTACATTCCCGGCATCGACACGACGCTTTCGGTCGGCACGATCCGCGGCGTCGAAAGCCGTGGCATGATGTGCTCGGAGCGCGAGCTGATGCTGTCGGACGAGCATGACGGCATCATCGATCTGCCCGAGGACGCGCCGGTCGGCACGTCCTTCGCGCAATGGGCCCATCTCGACGATCCCGTCATCGAGATCGGCCTGACGCCGAACCGCCCCGACGCCACGGGCGTCCACGGCATCGCAAGGGACCTTGCCGCAGCCGGGCTCGGCACGCTCAGGGACGGCAGCGTGCCGCCGGTGCCGGGCCAGGGCGAATGCCCGGTCAAGGTGATTATCGAGGCGCCGGAGCTCTGCCCGGGCTTCGCGCTGCGCAAGGTCTCGGGCGTCAAGAACGGCCCTTCGCCGAAATGGCTGCAGCAGCGCCTGCTGGCGATCGGGCTGCGCCCCATCAACGCGCTGGTCGATATCACCAACTACGTCACCTTCGACCGCGGCCGGCCGCTGCACGTCTTCGACGCGGCCAGGGTCAGGGGCGACCTCACGGTGCGCCGTGCCGCGGCGGGCGAGAAAGTGCTCGGCCTCGACGAGCGCGAATATGAGCTCACGCCCGAGATGTGCGCCATCGCCGACGAAGCCGGCATCGAATCGATCGCCGGCGTCATGGGCGGCGAGCATACGGGCTGCGACGAGAACACGACCGACGTGCTGATCGAATCGGCGCTGTGGGATCCGATCGCGACCGCCAGGACCGGGCGCGCGCTCGGCATCGTCACCGATGCGCGCTACCGCTTCGAGCGCGGCGTCGATCCGGAATTCATGGTCCCGGGGCTGGAGCTGGCGACGCGCATGGTGCTCGATCTGTGCGGCGGCACGGCGAGCGAGCCGGAGATCGCCGGCTATTCGGGCCACCAGAAGAAGGTCGTCACCTTTCCGACGCTGGAGGTCCGCCGCCTGACCGGGCTCGACGTGCCGGTGGAGGAAAGCACGGCGATCCTCGAGCGCCTCGGCTTCGAGGTCCGCGGCAGCGGATATGTGCTCGACGTCGCGGTGCCGTCCTGGCGGCCGGACATCGAGGGCAAGGCCGACCTCGTCGAGGAGATCATGCGCATCCACGGCGTCGAGCAGATCGCGCCGCAGCCGCTCGCCAGCCATGACGCCGTCAATGGCCGCATCCTGACCACGCAGCAGACACGCACGCGCACCGTGCGGCGGGCGCTCGCCATGCGCGGCATGCTGGAGGCCGTCACCTGGTCCTTCGTGCCCGAGGCGCATGCAAGGCTCTTCGGCGGCGGCGCTCCGGCACTGAAGCTCGCCAACCCGATCGCCGCCGACATGTCGGACATGC
>CAYYZC010000475.1:0-2058 GCA_964475605.1 uncultured Chelativorans sp. | reverse complement strand
AAGCACGAGATCGACCGCCTCGCGACGCTTGAGGTCGAGGGCGACGATAAGGCGGCCGTGGCGGTCGAGGTCGAATTCGGGCGGCTGGTCGAGGAAGGGCACATGCCTGCCGATGCGTTCGATCCGCAGGACGGTGGCGCCCATCTCGGCCAGCATCAGGCCGGCGAGCGGCACCGGCCCCAACCCCGCCATCTCGACGATCTTCAGCCCGGCGAGCGGACCTTGCGCGCCGCTTTCCCGGCTCTCCTCCGCCGCGGCCACGATGCTGCCTATTTGGGCGCCATGCGGATCGCCCCGTCGAGGCGGATGGTCTCGCCGTTGAGCATCTGGTTCTCGACGTTGTGGCAGGCGAGGGCGCCATATTCGGTCGGCTCGCCGTGGCGTGGGGGGAAGGGCACCTGCGGGCCCAGCGATCGCTGGGCCTCTTCCGGCAGGCCGGCCAGCATCGGGGTGCGGAAGATGCCGGGCGCGATCGTGCAGACGCGGATGCCGGAGCGCGCCAGGTCGCGCGCCACCGGCAGCGTCATGCCGGCGATGCCGCCCTTGGAAGCCGAATAGGCGGCCTGTCCGATCTGGCCGTCGAAGGCTGCGACCGACGCGGTGTTGACGATGACGCCGCGCTCGCCGCCCTCGAGCGGCTCCAGATCCTGCGCCGCGGCGGCAAAGAGGCGGATCATGTTGAAGGAGCCGACGAGGTTGACGCGCACCACCTTCTCGAACTCGGCGAGCGGGTGGGGGCCGTCCTTGGAGACCGTCTTCATCGCGATGGCGATGCCGGCGCAATTGACCAGGATGCGCGGCGCGCCGAGGCGCCTGGCGATCTCCGCGAACGCCTTCTCGCCGTCCTCGCCGCTCGACACGTCGCATTTCACCGCGATGCCGCCGATCTCGGCGGCGACCTTCTCGGCCCGCTCGACGCCGATGTCGAGCAGCGCGGCCCGCGCGCCTTTGGCCGCCAGCGCCCGCGCCGTCGCCTCGCCGAGTCCCGAGCCGCCTCCGGTGACGACCGCTACCACGCCAGATGGGTTCATTCATGTGCTCCGGGAAAGATTGTTATGATCAGAAACAATAATATGCATCTTAGCCGCTTTCACGCGGCGATTGAACCGGTTCCGATTGCCGCAGGCGCGGTGTGTCGGAAGCGGCATGGTACGGCCGTAGGGGTGCTGCCGGGAGGCTCGACCGATCGGGATATGGGTGGCGGCCGACGGTTGACTCACCATCCCATGTCGCTATATGCGGGGCTGGATGCGCCTTGCTGCGCTCCTGAGGCGTGCATTGCCGCGCACCTCGCTGCTGGGGAATAGGTTAACGGTAGACCCGCGGACTCTGACTCCGTTAGTCCTGGTTCGAATCCAGGTTCCCCAGCCAAACCGCTCCCAGAAATCCTTGAAACCTGCGGAATTCCGGTCTTTCGGAACGCCTGCCTTCCATGCCGGATCGGCCTTGCCCAACTGGTGCCCACAACTGATGCCCACAGGTGGTGTCCATCCGCCCGGGGCCGACGGAGCACGGGCGGATGGGACTGCGAAGGCATCAGGTCGAAAACCTCGTCCTCAGGGGACCGATTTTCTACTGGCGGGCGCGCATCCCAGCGGGTCTTGCCGCCTGCGGCAGGAACGCGCGGCTTTCATTGAGCCTTAGGCTCTCCGACCGTAAGAAGGCGTCTCTGGTGGCGCGGCGGCTGAACGCGCTGCTGCTCCAAGTGGAAATGATGCCGGCGGCGAGAATGGCGACGAAGGAACAGCTGACGAGGATTTTTGCGCTCGAGATCGAGGCGATGCGCGAGGAGATCGAGGCACTCGACCGTTCGGCGAAGCGGAGCGGCAGCCTGCGCGATCCGGTCCATCGCGAAGCGGACCGCCAGGTCGGCTGGGCCTATCGCCTCCTCCACGCTTACGGCGCGACCGAGGAACTTTCCTTCGAGGATGGAAGCGAAGTCCGAGAGGCGCTTCTCGAAGCAGGCGCCGAGATCGACGACATCCCCTTCGTCGCCGCCACTTATCGGTCGGAAAGGCAAGGCGCGCTCTCCGACCGGGAAGGTCGCACCAACAGTCC
>CAYYZC010000474.1:0-2065 GCA_964475605.1 uncultured Chelativorans sp. | reverse complement strand
TAGGGAAACGGCCAGGGCTGGCTGGCGTGATAGACGACGCGGCCGATTTCGATGCCGGCCTCCTCGCGCGTTTCCCGGCGCACGGCAGCCTCGATCGTCTCGCCCGGCTCGATGAAGCCGGCGAGGCAGGAATACATGCCCGGCGCGAAATGCGGGCTGCGTCCCATCAGGCATTTGTCGGGCGTGACGGTGAGCATGATCGCCACCGGGTCGGTGCGCGGGAAATGGTCGGCGCCGCAATTGCCGCAGCTCCGCTTGTAGCCGCCGATGCGCGATTGCGTCGGCGCGCCGCAGCGCCCGCAGAAGCGGCAGGACGCGTTCCATGAAAGCAGCGCGGCCCCTTGCGCCACCTCGCCCAGCGCTTCCGGGTCGATCAGCCCCTGCGTGTAGATCGAGCGGTAGTCGATCGCCTTGATGCCGTCCGGCAGCGTCTCCGGCTCGATCGCCGTCGGCGCCATGATCACGGCGCCGAGCGGGGACGTGCCGAGCAGCACCGCCTGGTCGAGCTCGGCGCCGAGCGCTGCCGCCTGCGGGAGCGTGAACCGCCCTTCGAACCGCCCTTCCTCGAGCCTGAGCAGCAGCCGGCCCGACCGGGAAAGCAGGATGCGCGTCGTGTCGCGGGAGAGCGCGAGGTCGATGATGTCGTCGGCCCGGTTCTCCGAATCGCGCTCGACGATATTGCCGGCGAAGCCGACGAACTGGCTCGGCTCGCGTTCCGGCGCCGAAAAGAGATGGAATGCCATGAAGGTCCCGGTGGAAGATTGCGGTGGAGAAGATTACGGAGTGAGGGCCGATTTTACCTGGTCGGCGAAGCGGTGCAAATCCTCGCGCCGATAGGGTTCGCGCTCGCCATGACCCCAGACCGGCCCCGGCCAGCCCGGATCGCGCTCGTTGCGTGCGACGACATGGATATGGAGCTGTGGCACGACGTTGCCGAGCGCGCCGACATTGATCTTGTCGCAGCGGGTGGTCGTCTTCAGCGCCTGCGAGACCATGTGCATCTCGAAGGTCAGCATGGTCTGGTCGAGCGGCGTCAGATCGTGCATCTCCACCGCGCCCGGTCGCTGCGGCACCAGCATCAGCCACGGCCAGCGCCGGTCGTCCATGATCCTGAGCTCGCACAGTCCGAGCCACAGCAGCGAAACGCTGGAGCGCTCGATCCGCCTGTCCAGCACGAATCCCGGCGGTCTGGCGCCCATGCTCGATGTCTCCTCCCGAAAGCAGGTTGGAAAGCTAGTGTGATGACGCAGCGGCGGCAAGCGCCGCACTTGCATTCCGGCCGTGAATTGCCGATATGGGCGGTGGGAGGTTGGTGGTGGACGAGCCACTCGCCAACCGGGTCAGGTCCGGAAGGAAGCAGCCCTAACGAGCTCCGGCACGGGTCACCGTGCCAGCCTCCCGCCTCTTCATTCACTGCGGACGTCGCCGCCGCGGCATTGACGCCGCGACCGCAGGGGCGCGACACTCGTTCCGGATGGAAATGCCGCAAGGGAGCGCGACGCTGGCATGAGCGGGACAGTATCGGATACGGCTTCGCCGGCCGGCCCCTATCGCGTGCTGGCGCGCAAATACCGCCCGCGCGATTTCTCCGCGCTGATCGGCCAGGAGCCGATGGTGCGCACCCTCACCAACGCCTTCGAGACCGGCCGCATCGCCCAGGCATGGATGCTGACCGGCGTGCGCGGCGTCGGCAAGACGACGACGGCGCGGATCCTGGCGCGCGCGCTGAACTACCGCACGGCCGAGACCGACCGCCCGACCGTCGACATGCCGGTCCCCGGCGAGCACTGCCAGGCGATCATGGAAGGCCGCCATGTCGACGTCTTCGAGATGGATGCGGCCTCCCATACCGGCATCGACGACATCCGCGACATCATCGAGCAGGTGCGCTACGCGCCGGTCTCCGCGCGCTACAAGGTCTATATCGTCGACGAGGTCCACATGCTCTCCACGCAGGCCTTCAACGGCCTGCTGAAGACGCTCGAGGAGCCGCCGGAGCATGTGAAGTTCATCTTCGCCACCACCGAAATCCGCAAGGTGCCGATCACGGTGCTCTCGCGATTAC
>CAYYZC010000473.1:0-2080 GCA_964475605.1 uncultured Chelativorans sp. | reverse complement strand
CCGTGGTCGTCGTCAGCGATCTCTACTCGATCATTTTCAACTTCTCCGCCGGGTTTGCCGGAATGGTCACGCCTCATATCGCTCGCTCGCTGGGGGCAGGCGTTCGCTGGCAAGTGTGCACCATCGTGAAGCGGTCATTCGTTCTCGTCGCCTTGCTGACAGGACTTGGCGCGACGGCAATTTTCTTCGCAGGCGACCTGCTCTCGACGGTCGGCGTCAGTTCGGACCAGCGCGCCGTCACTGCCAGCTATGGGCGCTATATGGCTGGCGCCTACGTATTCATGGTCCTGTTTGCTCTCTGCCGAAACGTCCTCAGCGCCATGGGACGATCCCGGTTCGCGCTCATCGCGATCATCGTCGCCGTGCCGCTCAACGCCGTTCTCAACCATGTCTGCATGTATGGCGGCCTTGGGATGCAAGGACTCGGGATCGTTGGCGCGGGCGCTGCAACGCTTCTGGTTTCAATCGCTATGGGCGGCTCGTCCATGCTGTTCATCTTCGGATCGCGTTCATTCGCTGACTATGTCGACCCGGAGCCGACGGAATCCGTCCTCAACGCCAGGCATATGGCATCGCTTGCCCGCACCGGCGGCCTGATGGGATGCGCGGCGCTCGTCGAAACAGGAGGGTTCCTCTTTTCGACGATCCTGGTCGGCTCGATTGCTTCGGGAGCGCTTGCCGCGCATACGCTGGCTTTCCGGGCAATGTCGACTTTTTACCTTCTGGTGGCGGGCGCGGGACAGGCGCTCACGATCAGGATCGCCTTCCTCCATGGAAAAGGTTCCTATCGTATCCAACTTCACGCGCTGAGAGCCGGCACGGTCGTCGCGGTCGCCATCTTGTGCGCGATCATCGCGGTCCTGGTCGTCGGCGCCCCGAATTCTTCCGGCTTGTTGGCCGCAACCGTACAAGGTGGGGAAACGAGCCTCAGCCACGAAGTCGCGGCGTTGCTGCCCTTGACTGGACTGGCGCTAGCGGCGGCGATACCGGCGCATTTCGTCTGCGCAATCCTGAGGGCACGCGGAGAAGTATTCCTTCCCGTGGTGCTGCTCGCAGCCGGTCACTGGGCCGTCGGCTTTCCCGCAATGTTATTCATGGCTATTGGCGAGGGTGTAGAAGGCGTCTGGCGGGGACTGTTGCTTGGCGCGGCAGCGGCATCTGCCGCCGCTCTTGTCTGCATGCGCATCAGATACTTGCGAGATCATCCGTTAGTCGCCAGACCAAACAAGCACTCGCCACAACTGGCTCTGCGGTCCATAGTCGGCGGTGCGGAAGAAATCGGTGAAGTCATGGAAGCGGGGGTGCGGCATGTCTGAACGCGAAACCTTCGGCTACGGCCAGTTCTGCCCCATAGCAATGGCATCCGAGGTGCTATGCCGGCGCTGGACGACATTGATCCTGCGCGAAATGTTGTGCGGCAGCACGCGGTTCAACGAGTTGCGCAAGGGACTGCCGCGCATTTCCCCGGCGCTCCTGTCGACCAGGCTGCGCGAACTCGAAGAGCACGGCATGGTCGAGCGTACGGCTGCGGAATCGGATCGCTCGGTTCAGTACCTCCTGACACCCGCCGGCGAGGCGCTCCGTCCGGTCATCATCGGTATCGGCGAATGGGGGCACCGGTGGATTGAGAGTTCCGCGTCACTGGCAAATCTCGATCCCTCTCTCCTGATGTGGGACATCCGGCGCAATCTGCGTCCGCGCCCCATGCCGCCGGACCGCGCTGTCATCCAGTTCCAGTTCTCCAATCTTCCGAGCGCCAAGCGACGATGGTGGCTGATCGTCGACCAGGAGTCCGTTGATCTGTGCTACGCCGATCCGGGATTCGACGTCGATCTCTATTTCGCGACGGATCTGCGCACGATGACGGCGATCTGGATGGGTTTCGCCTCGATCGGCAACGAGATGTCGCAGGGGCGGGTCAAGCTGAGCGGCAGCGAAGCGCTGAGCAAATCGGTCGGCCAATGGCTGGGATTGAGTCCTTTCGCCACAGGAGCAAACTGATTACCAGGCGGCCGATGACCAAAGCCCGAAGGAAGCTCGGGTCATCACCCGCCGCTGCGCATTCCAGCGCCTACCAGGT
>CAYYZC010000472.1:0-2086 GCA_964475605.1 uncultured Chelativorans sp. | reverse complement strand
CGAACAGGCGAAAGCTCAGGCGACCTGGCGCGCCAGCGCGCATTGCGACCACAGTTCCGACAGGGCGCGGACGGCGCGGTCGATGTCGAGATCGCTGTGGAGCGGCGACGGCGTGAAGCGCAGCCGCTCGGTCCTGCGCGGCACAGTCGGGTAGTTGATTGGCTGGACATAGATGCCGTGACGGTCGAGCAGGATGTCGGAAATCCATTTGCACTTGGCCGCGTCGCCCACCAGGACCGGCACGATATGGCTCGGATTGGGCATGTGCGGAATGCCGGCGGCGTCGAGCCTTGCCCGGAAGCGGGCGACGCGCTCGCGCTGGGCGATGCGTTCGGCATCGGAATTCTTCAGATGGCGGATCGAGGCGATCGCGCCGGCCGCGACATGCGGTGGCAGCGCGGTGGTGAAGATGAAGCCGGAGGCGAAGGAGCGGATGAAGTCGATCAGCCTGGCGGTCCCGGCGATGTAGCCGCCGACGACGCCGAAGGCCTTGCCGAGCGTGCCCTCGATGACGTCGATGCGCTCCATCAGCCCCTCGCGCTCGGCGACGCCGCCGCCGCGCGGGCCGTACATGCCGACCGCATGGACCTCGTCGAGATAGGTCAGCGCGCCGTGCTTCTCGGCGACACGGACAATCTCGGCGATCGGTGCGATGTCGCCGTCCATCGAATAGACGCTCTCGAAGACGACGATCTTCGGCACCTCGGGCCCGTATTCGGAAAGCTGGCGGTCGAGATCGGCGACGTCGTTGTGCTTCCAGATACGCTTCTCGGCCCGCGAATGGCGCACGCCCTCGATCATCGAGGCATGGTTCATCTCGTCGGAGAAGATGACGGCGCCGGGGATGCCGGCGCCGAGCGTCGACAGCGTCGTCCAGTTCGAGACGTAGCCGGAGGTGAAGAGGAGAGCCGCTTCCTTGCCGTGGAGGTCGGCAAGCTCGCGCTCGAGCACGACATGGTAGTGGTTGGTGCCGGAGATGTTGCGCGTGCCGCCGGCGCCGGCGCCGCACAGGTCGAGCGCCTCGTGCATGGCCGCGATCACGCCCGGATTGTGGCCCATGCCGAGATAGTCGTTGGAGCACCAGACCGTGACCTCGCCGACCGGCGCTTCGCTGCCGTTGCCGTCGAAGCGGGCGGCACGGGGAAAGGCGCCGACCTTGCGCTCCAGCTCCGCGAAGACGCGGTAGCGCCCCTCCTCATGCAGACCGTCCAGCTTCGTGGCGAAAAAGGCTTCGAAGTCCATCAAGATGTCGTCCGGGAGTGCGATTTCAAAGAGTTGCCCGATGATATGCGGGATTTGGCGGGCGAAGACAAGTTTTCGCTTCCGCCGCAGGGTGCGGCCCATTGCCCCCGGGCCGGACGCCCCACAACCGACGGTCTGGTGACCGGATGCCGGCATTCCTGCCGGACCCGCGCCCGGAATTCTTACGTACAGGTAAATCAAAATATCTCTAACCGATTGAATCTGTTCGGCCGGAAATAACCGGTTGAAAAGCGGGGGCCGCAGGGCTATGGCAACGCCCGGAAATCGTGCCCTTCGGCTTCTTCGCTGCCTCGCAGCCTCATCAAGGGAATCTCCGTCTCCATGGCTCGCAACAAGATTGCACTCATCGGATCAGGCATGATCGGTGGGACGCTCGCCCACATGATCGGTCTCAAGGAACTCGGCGACGTCGTCCTGTTCGACATCGCGGAAGGCATTCCGCAGGGAAAGGGCCTCGACATCGCCCAGTCCTCCCCGGTCGACGGTTTCGACGCGAGGCTGACGGGGGCCAACGAATATGCGGCGATCGAGGGCGCCGACGTCTGCATCGTGACGGCCGGCGTGCCGCGCAAGCCCGGCATGAGCCGCGACGATCTGCTCGGCATCAACCTCAAGGTGATGGAGCAGGTCGGCGCCGGCATCAAGAAATACGCGCCGAACGCCTTCGTCGTCTGCATCACCAATCCGCTCGACGCGATGGTCTGGGCGCTGCAGAAATTCTCCGGCCTGCCCAGGAGCCATGTGGTCGGCATGGCCGGCGTGCTCGACTCGGCCCGCTTCCGCTAGTTCCTCGCCGAGGAGTTCAAGGTCTCCGTCGAGGATG
>CAYYZC010000471.1:0-2101 GCA_964475605.1 uncultured Chelativorans sp. | reverse complement strand
CGGCTCCAGCGCCTCCGGCGTCACGTCGCGGCCGGTGAAGCCGGTGCCGCCGGTGGTGATGACCACGTCGACGCGTTCGTCCTGCGTCCAGCCGCGCACCTTCCGGCGGATGGCGTCGATCTCGTCGGGAACGATGGCGCGCTCGACCAGGACATGGCCTGCCTTGCGGACCCGCTCCGCCAGCGTCGCGCCCGACCGGTCCTCCTCCAGCGAGCGCGTGTCGGAGACGGTGAGGATGGCGATCCCCACCGGCAGGAAGGGCCGGCTCTCGTCGATGCCGTTCATGCCGCCATCCTTTCCGCGGTTCCCGTAGCGGTCGCCATCACGAACCAGCCCGGCCTCGCGGCCTCGAGGGTCCGCGCCGCGCGCTCGGCTTGCGATGGCGTCTCGAACAGCGCGAAGCAGGTTGCGCCCGAGCCCGACATGCGGGCGAAGCCGGGGTCCGTCGCCTCCAGCGCGGCAAGCGCGCGGCCGATTTCCGGCTCCAGTGCCATCGCGGGCGCCTGCAGGTCGTTGCGCGTCGTGTGCAGCCAGTCGCAAAGCGTCGAGAAATCGAGCGGCGCCGGCAGCGTCGGCAGCGGCGGATTCTGCTTGCGCGCCAGCGCGCCATAGACCGCCGGCGTCGAGACGTGGGCCATCGGATTGGCGAGCACGACGCCCATCCGAGGCAGCGCCGGCAGCGGCTCGGTCTCCTCGCCGATGCCGCGCGCAATCAGCGGCACGCCCTGGATGCACATGGGAATGTCGGCGCCGAGCCCGACCGTCTGCGACGCTTGCGGGAGGGTCTCGATCCCCCAATGGCGGCAGAGCCCGACGATTGCCGCCGCCGCGTCGCTCGATCCGCCGCCGAGGCCGGATGCGACGGGCAGGTTCTTCTCGAGCGTGATCGCTACGGGCGGGCGCGTCCGCTCCGGATGGAGCCGGCGCAGCAGGTCGCGCGCCCGTGTGACGAGATTGTCCGTCTCGCCGGCGAGCTTTTCCGCGAACGGTCCGGTGACGGCGAACCGGTCCTGCCTCGAAGCCTCGATCGTCAGCCGGTCGCCGTGCCTTGTGAAGACGGCGAGGCTTTCGATCAGGTGATATCCGTCTTCCCGCCGGCCGACCACGTGGAGGGCGAGGTTGAGCTTGGCGGGTGCCCGCATCGCGATCTCGGATTTCATGGCGAGCCGAACCGCTCAGTCCTTGGCGATATAGTATTCGCCGGTCTTGGCGTCCTTGACCAGCGTGCCGTCGGCCCGTGTCGCAGCCTCCTGCTCGGCGCGGCGCACCTTCGCCGTGACCCGTTCCGCCTCCTTCAGGAAGGCGCGATAGCCGAGGAAGGCGGCGATGCCGATGGTGGCGAAAAAGATGAGCTGCGGCATTCCCTTTCTCCTTCCTGCGCGGTCCGCCTGCGTCTGGCGATCATAGCTTCTCCGCAGCCGTCCTCAAAGGCCGAAGCGGCTCCACAGGGCGCGCTCCTCGGCCGCCTGCACCAGGCCGGCCGCTGCCGCCGCGGCGATATCGGCGCCGAACCCGTCGTTCCGCGAACCCAGCAGGCCCATGCGGCGGCCGAACAGGCCGCGCGGCATGGTGATGAGCTGGAGCCTGGTCTTCTCGCCATAGCGCTGCTTGAGGAATGAACGCATATCGCCGAGCCCGTCGACGAGGCCGAGGTCGAGGCCGCGCCTGGCCGACCAGAACAGGCCGGTGAAGAGGTCGGGATCGTCGGCGAGCTTGGCGCCGCGCCGCTCCTTGACCAGATCGATGAAGGTTTCGTGGACCTCGAGCTGCAGCGCCTTCAGCCGCTCCACGTCCTCCTCCTTCTCGGGCCGGAAAGGATCGAGCACCGCCTTGTTCTGGCCTGCCGTGTGGACGCGCCGCTCGATGCCGATCTTCTTGATCATGTCCTGGAAGCCGAAGGAGGCCGAGACGACGCCGATCGAGCCGACGATGGAGGACGGATCGGCGATGATCTCGTCGCCGGCGAGCGAGATCATGTAGCCGCCCGAGGCCGCGACGTCCTCGACGAAGATCAGCACGCGCTTGTTCTTCTCCTCGGCAAGGTCGCGGATGCGCTTGTAGATCAGCCGCGACTGGACCGGCGAGCCGCCCGGCGAATTGA
>CAYYZC010000470.1:0-2103 GCA_964475605.1 uncultured Chelativorans sp. | reverse complement strand
TATGTGCGCGAACTGCGTCGCGCCAAGGACCAGGAGGAGTTCGACCGCTTCATGGCCGAGCGTTCCCGCTCCACCCCGGCCAGGCACAGGCCCGAGCAGGACGGCGAGACCCCGCTCGACAACTGATCCCCGAGGGAGCTTCCACTCTCTCCTCCCAGGGCGCGGCGCCGGAGCGATCCGGCGCCGCTTCTTTTTGCCCGATCGGCGGCCGGTGTCGGATCGGGTGTCGGGCTCGGCGGAATCAGCTATTCTCGGATCATGGCACTTGGTCTCCTGCGGCGCGCCGCATCACAGCAGCCGGCACGAGGCGCGCCGCAGGAGCGCGTCCACATGATCGCCTCGCGCGAGATGCCGCTGCGCATCTTCGAGAACGAGCGGGCCAAGCGGCTGACGCTCAGGATCGAGGCCGGCGGGCGCGGGCTCAGGATCACCGTGCCGCCCGGCGTGCCCGAGCGCGAGATCGACCGCTTCCTCGAACGGCATCGCGGCTGGCTGGAGGCGCGGCTGGCAAAGCTGCCGGAACGGCCGCAGGTCCGCCCGGGCATCAAGCTGCCGCTGCGTGGCGTTCCCCATCTCATCATCCACGAGCCCGCAAGCCGCGGCACCGTCGCGGTGGCCGCAGAGGGCGATGCCCCGGCGCTGATCGTCCACGGCGACCGGCGCCATCTTCCGCGCCGCCTTGCCGACTTCCTCAAGCGCGAGGCGAAGCGCGACATCGAGGCGCTCGTCGCGAAGCACGCGGCCGCCGTCGGCCGCAAGGCCAAGGCGGTGCGCTTCAAGGATACGAGCAGCCGATGGGGCTCCTGCACCTCGAACGGCACGCTCTCCTTCTCATGGCGCATCATGATGGCGCCGCCTGCGGTGATCGACTATCTCGTCGCCCATGAGGTCGCGCATCTTCGCGAGATGAACCACGGGCCGAAATTCTGGAAGCTGTGCCGCGAGCTCTGCCCGCGCACCGACGAGGCCCGCGCCTGGCTCAAGCGCAACGGCGCAGCGCTGCAGGCGATCGGGTTCGAGTGAATGGTGAATGGTGAATGGTGAATGGTGAATGGTGAATGGGAGTATCGGGCGTTGTCCTATGTCGGCAAGCTCCGAATCCCCGTTGAGCCGGATCCCGTTGGAACTCGAGCGTCCTATGTGCTTCCATTTTACCATTTACCATTCACCATTCACCGCTTTCCTCGACTCCGCCGCGCTTCCAAGCTAAGCCGCATCCATGTCGCTCGATATAAAGATCTGCGGATTGAAGTCGGAGGAAGCGCTCGATGCCGCGCTCTCCGGTGGGGCGAACCATGTCGGCTTCATCTTCTTTCCCAGGAGCCCGCGCAACGTCCTGCCGGCCGAGGCCGGTCGGCTGCGCCGGGCGGCGCGCGGCAGGGCGAAGGCCGTGGCGGTGACGGTCGATGCCGACGACGGCGCCCTCGACGCGATCGTCGAGGCCATGGCGCCCGACATGCTCCAGCTTCACGGCACGGAGAGCCCGCAGCGCGTCGGCGAGGTCAAGGCGCGCTTCGGCCTGCCGGTCATGAAGGCCTTTGCCGTCAGCAGCGCCGCCGATCTCGCCGCGATCGCGCCCTATCGCGGCGTCGCCGACCGCTTCCTCTTCGATGCCCGCCCGCCCAGGGATGCGACGCTGCCCGGCGGCAACGGGATCGCCTTCGACTGGAGCCTGCTCGCCGGCCTTGACCGCGATGTCGATTACATGCTTTCCGGTGGGCTCAGTCCCGCGAATGTCGGCGATGCGCTGGCAGTCGCCGATCCGCCGGGCCTCGACGTGTCTTCGGGCGTGGAGCGTGCGCCGGGCGTCAAGGATCCGGCGCTGATCTCGCAATTCTTCAATGCCGTTCGGGCAGCCAAAGCCAGGGCGGCCTGACCGGACACAGTCGAGGAGACCGGCTCGTGAACCAGCCCGTGGCGCCCAATTCGTTCCGCACAGGACCCGACGAGCAGGGCATGTTCGGCATGTTCGGCGGCCGCTTCGTCGCCGAGACGCTGATGCCGCTCATCCTCGATCTCGAGCGGCACTGGACCGAGGCGAAGGACGATCCCGCCTTCAAGGCCGAGATCGAGACGCTCAACACGCATTATACCGGCCGGCCC
>CAYYZC010000469.1:0-2104 GCA_964475605.1 uncultured Chelativorans sp. | reverse complement strand
GAAGGCGCAAACGCCCGTAATCGCTCAGGCCCAACAACCGCCGCGTGCACACACTCTGGAGAGACCGGCTCCCGCGCGGAGAACCGGCGCCGAAGGGGCAAGAAGCATCGCCGGCAGGGATCCCTCCCCCACCCGCCGCGCGCTTCCAAACTCTCAGGCAAAAGGACAGAGGGGCGCCCTTCCACGACATGACGCCCGCCATGACCCAGCAGCCTGCCCCGCTTCGCGACCTCGAGCACCACGACGCTTTCGTCCAGCGCCACATCGGCCCCAACGACGCCGAAATCGCCACCATGCTCGCGGCCATCGGCCACGAATCGCTGGAGTCGATGACCGACGCCATCGTTCCGGCATCGATCCGCTCGCAGGCACCGCTGGACCTGCCGCCGTCCATGACCGAAGTCGACGCGCTGGAGAAGATCCGTGCGCTGGCAAAGAAGAACCGTGTGTTCCGCAGCTTCATCGGCCAGGGCTACCACGGCACCCACATGCCCAACGTCATCCTGCGCAACATCCTCGAGAACCCGGCCTGGTACACCGCGTACACGCCATACCAGGCGGAGATCTCGCAGGGCCGGATGGAAGCGCTGATCAACTTCCAGACCATGTGCGCCGAGCTCACCGGCATGGAGATCGCCAACGCCTCGCTGCTGGACGAGGCGACCGCCGCGGCGGAGGCCATGACCCTGGCCCGCCGCGCATCGAAGGCCCGGGGCAACACCATCGTCGTGTTCGGCGACACGCATCCGCAGACGATCGAGGTGCTGCGCACGCGTGCCGAACCGCTGGGGCTCGAGATCCGCCAGCCGAATTCCGCGGAGGAATGGGACGCGGCGATCGCCGCCGACGACTATTTCGCCGTGCTGTTCCAGTACCCGGCCAGCACCGGCTGGGTGCGCGACTGGAGCGACGAGGTCGCCAAGGTCCACGCCAAGGGCGCGCTGGCGATCTTCGCCACCGACCTGCTGGCGCTCACCCTGCTCAAGCCGCCCGGCGAGATGGGCGCCGACATCGTCGTCGGCAACACCCAGCGCTTCGGCGTGCCCTACGGCTTCGGCGGGCCGCACGCCGCGTTCATGGCCTGCCGCGACGCCTACAAGCGCTCGATGCCGGGCCGCCTGATCGGCGTCTCGGTGGACGCCGAGGGCCAGCACGCCTACCGCCTGACCCTGCAGACCCGCGAACAGCACATCCGCCGCGAGAAGGCGACCTCCAACATCTGCACCGCGCAGGTGCTGCTGGCGGTGATGGCCTCGATGTACGCGGTCTACCACGGCCCCGAGGGCCTGGTCCGCATCGCCCGCCGCACCCACCGCCTGGCCGCGATCCTGGCCGCCGCGATCCGCAAGTCGGGCGCGCACGTCGACGAAGGCTTCTTCGACACCCTGCACGTCACCAACGTCGATGCCGCGGCGATCCACGACAGGGCCAACGCGCTGCGGATCAACCTGCGCGCGATGGACGATCGTTCGCTCGGGATCAGCCTCGACGAGACCAGCACCCGCGGCGACATCGTCGCGCTGGCGTCGCTGTTCGGCGTGGACCTGGACGTGGACGCGCTCGACGGCGAGACCCCGGACGCGCTGCCGGCCGGCCTGCTGCGCGAATCGAAGTTCATGCAGCACCCGGTGTTCAACACCCACCACAGCGAGCACGAGCTCCTGCGCTACATGCGCGCGCTTGCCGACAAGGACCTGGCGATGGATCGCACGATGATCCCGCTGGGCTCGTGCACGATGAAGCTCAACGCCACGGCCGAGATGATCCCGATCACCTGGCCCGAGTTCGCCAACATCCACCCGCTGGCCCCGGCCGACCAGGCGCTCGGCTACAAGGAGCTGATCGACGGGCTCGAGGCGATGCTGGTGGAGGTCACCGGCTACGACGCGGTCAGCCTGCAGCCGAACTCCGGCGCGCAGGGCGAATACGCCGGCCTGCTCGCGATCCGCGCGTACCACCGCGCCCGCGGCGAGCCGCAGCGCGACGTCTGCCTGATCCCCGAGTCGGCGCACGGCACCAACCCGGCCTCGGCCCAACTCTGCGGCATGCGCGTGGTGGTGACCAAGTGCGACGCCAACGGCAACGTCGACGTCGAGGACATCCG
>CAYYZC010000468.1:0-2110 GCA_964475605.1 uncultured Chelativorans sp. | reverse complement strand
GCGCAAGCATATCTGTTTCGTGGAGCGGCGCTCATGAGCGAGCTTTCCGAGCGCTTCGAGACGCACGATCCGGGCGAGAAGAAGGTAGCCGAAAAGATCCGCTGCGACGCCTGCCCCGTCATGTGCTACATCGCCGAGGGCCGCACCGGCGCCTGCGACCGTTATGGCAATGTCGGCGGAAGGATCGTGCGCTGTGACCCGCTGACCATCCTGGAGCATGCGGAAGAGACGGGCGGAGCGGTCATTCCCTTCCTCGCCGAGGGTGAGGACTGGGACGGCGAACTGGTCAACAGCGGCCGCCGCTTCGTCAGCGCCATCGGCGCCGGCACCACCTATCCCGACTACAAGCCGGCGCCCTTCATCGTCAGCCAGGAGATCGACGGCGTCGACCTCGTGACCGTGGTCACGGAGGGCATCTTCTCCTATTGCGGTGTCAAGGTGAAGATCGACACGGACCGCCATCTCGGGCCGGAGACGGCGACGGTGAAGGCGGCGGGCGAGCCGGTCGGCCATGTGACGACCGCCGAATACGGCTCGCAGATGCTGTCGCTCGGCGGCGTGCGGCATCTGACCGGCGGCTCCAAGCAGGAGGGCCGCGTCACCTGCGACACGCTGCTGGCGCTCTGCAACCGCCGGCCGGTCGAGCTCGAGATCGAGGGCGGCTCCGGCGTGATCGTCGAGGCCGGCAAGCCGCCGGTCATCGACGGCAAGGTGGAGCACCGGATGCGGGTCGGCTGCGGGTCGGCCACGATCGGCATGTTCGCCACCCGGTGGAAGGGGCTCGTCGACGAGGTGGTGGTGGTCGACGACCATATCACCGGCGTCGTCTCGGAGCACCAGGCCGGCAAGGTCATCGGCTGGCCCGACACCGGCATCAGGATCCTCGGCCGCCGCTCGACGCCCGGCCGCTATTTCAAGGTGTCGGAGCCCGGCCTCGGCTGGGGCGGGACCACGATCTCCGATCCGCTCGACATATTGGGGCCGTTCAACGACAGGAAGGGCGCGCGGCCCGGCCTGTCGATCCTGATGGTGTCGACCACCGGCGAGCAGTTCGCCTATTACGAGCTCGACGGCGACCTCAGGCCGGTGGAGCGGCCCTTTCCGGACCGGCTGCGACGGTCTGTCGAGCTGATCGAGGACAATTGCGAGCCGGCGCTCTGCACGGTGCTGTTCATGGGCGGCGCCGGCGGCAGCTTGCGCGCCGGCGTGACGGAGAACCCGGTCAACCTCACCCGCTCCGTCCACAGGCTCGAGACCTATGTCACCTGCGGCGGCGCGCCGGTCTATGTGTGGCCCGGCGGCGGCATCACGCTGATGGTCGACGTCGCCACCCTTCCCGAGAACGCCTTCGGCTATGTTCCGACGCCGGCGCTGGTGGCGCCGATCGAGTTCACCATGCGCCTCGACCATTACGAACGGCTCGGCGGCTATCGCGCCCAGGCGCGTTCCGTCGCCGACGTGCTGGAAGCCGGCGGCGAATACCGGAACGAGCGCCGGCTGGCTGCGCCGCCGGCAGACACTCCCTGGCCGCTCCGGAGAAAGGCGCCGTGAACGGCCCGCAATCGGCTCTCCTCGCGGACGGTCGCCGGCTCCACCTCAATCACGGGCCGATCGACCTGATCATCGAGGCTTTCGGCGATCCCGACGAGGTACGGACGGCCCGCGCGCAGGCCGAAGCGCGCTTCGCGACGATCCTGACCGAGCTGGTCGCCGAGCTGCCCGAGCTGCGCCGGCCGGCCGGCGGACGGGCGCGAGCCTTTGCCGGCACCACCGCGCAGCGCATGGAAGCAGCGGCGGTTCCCTTCGCGGCCCGCTTCGTGACGCCGATGGCAGCCGTGGCGGGTGCGGTCGCCGAGGAGATGCTGGCGGCGATGCTCGAAGGGCGCAGGCTCGACCGCGCCTATGTCAATGACGGCGGCGATATCGCCCTCTTTCTGGCGCCGGGGCAGGAGATCGGGGCCGCGATCGCCGGCACCGGCCACGGCTTCGGCGACCGCATCGCGATCCGCGCCGCCGATCCGGTGCGCGGCATCGCGACCAGCGGCTGGCGCGGACGCAGCTTCTCGCTCGGCATCGCAGATGCGGTGACGGTGCTGGCGAAGACGGCGGC
>CAYYZC010000467.1:0-2118 GCA_964475605.1 uncultured Chelativorans sp. | reverse complement strand
CCTTGCCGATCACGGAGCCGAGCTCGCCTTCACCTATCAGGGCGAGGCGTTCGGGCGCCGCGTCAAGCCGCTCGCCGACGAGGTCGGCGCAAGTCTGGTGCTGCCCTGCGACGTCGAGGACCATGCCACCGTCCGGGACGTGTTCGGCGCGCTGAAGGAGGAATGGGGTTCGATCGACTTCGTCGTCCATGCGATCGGCTTTTCCGACCGCAACGAGCTCAAGGGCCTCTATGCCGATACGTCGCGCGACAATTTCGTGCGCACGATGGTCATCTCCTGCTTCTCCTTCACCGAGGTCGCGCGCGAGGCGGCGGCGCTGATGGAGAACGGCGGCAGCATGGTCACGCTGACCTATGCCGGCTCGGTCAGGGTGATGCCGAACTACAACGTCATGGGCATCGCCAAGGCGGGGCTGGAGGCGAGCGTGCGCTATCTCGCCAACGATTACGGCCCGCGCGGCATCCGGGTGAACGGCCTCTCGGCCGGGCCGGTACGCACGCTTGCCGGCGCGGGCATTGCCGATGCGAGGCTGATGTACTCGTTCCAGAAGCGCAATTCGCCGCTGCGGCGCAACGTCTCGGCGGACGAGGTCGGAGGGGCCGCGCTCTATTTGCTCTCGGATCTGGCGTCCGGGGTGACCGGCGAGATCCACTATGTCGATTCGGGCTACCACATCGTCTCGATGCCGACCCTCGAGGAGCTGAGCCGCACCGACGAAGAGTGAAAGCCGTTTCCGTGTCCCGTAAAGTTTAACCATAGCGGAGAAACGGTTCTTAAGGGATCGGTGCTACGACATGGCAGAGTTGAGGAACTCTGGCATGGACGATACCCACAACCCGATGCGGACGCCGGCCTTCCGGCTGGTCACGATCGCGGCTTCCGGCCTCGGCAGCTTCATGCTGGCCATGTGGGGTATGAAATTCGGCTTCGACGGCCAGATCGCCGGCCTGCCGGCCGACATCATCGGCGGGATGCTGGCCGCGCTCTGTGCGCTGGCCGCCGCGCTCTCGGCGATGTCCTTCTTCGCCGGCGTCGACGAATCGGCGAGCTATGTCTATCGCGAGACGCAGATCGACAAGCTGACGGGGCTGCATGCCCGCACCGCCATGATCGGCAGGATCGCCGAGGCGGTGACGACGTCGATCAAGTCGGGTGAGCCCTTCTTCCTCATCGATATAGACATCGACCGGTTCAAGACCATCAACGACTCGATCGGCTACAGCCAGGGCGACCAGCTCATCCGGGCGATCGCCAAGCGGCTGCGCGAGAACCTGCCGGAGGAGCTCCAGCTCGGCCGCCTCGGCGCCGGCGAGTTCGCCGTCCTGCTGCCCGATTCCAAGACCGAACGGCCGCTCTATCTCGTCGTCGAGGAGCTGATGGAAAAGCTGATGCGGCCTTATCAGCTTCCCTCCCATGTCCAGTCGGTCAACCTGTCGGTCGGCATCGTCGCGGTGCCGATGGACGGCGACGACCCGATCCAGCTCCTGCGCCGCTCGAACCTCGCGCTGCAGCATGCGCGCGCCCGCGGCATCGGCAACTGGGCGGTCTTCGAGCCCAGCATGGGCGAGGTCGCCGACTATCGCGAATGGGTCGAGGCTGAGCTGCACCTGGCCTTCAACCGCGGCGATTTCGACGTCCATTACCAGCCGCAGTTCGACCTGCTCTCCGGGCGCACGGTCGGCTACGAGGCGCTGATCCGCTGGAACCATCCCGAGCGCGGGTCGATTCCGCCGTCCGAGTTCATCCCGATCGCCGAGGAGACGGGCATGATCGCGCCGATCGGCGAATGGGTGCTGCACAAGGCCTGCCGCGACGCCCGCCTGCTGCCGCAGGACTGTTTCGTCGCCGTCAACATCTCGGCCGTCCAGTTCGTGACCAAGGACTTCCTGTCGATCGTGCGCACCGCGATCGAGCAGTCCGGCATCGCGCCGGAGCGGCTCGAGCTCGAAGTCACCGAGACGGCGATGATGCAGGACAAGGTCCGGGCGGCCAGGATCCTCGACGAGCTCGCGCGGATGGGCATCTCGGTCGCCGTCGACGATTTCGGCACCGGCTATTCCAATCTCAGCTACCTGATCGACTTCTCCTTCAAGAAGCTGAAGATCGACCAGTCCTTCG
>CAYYZC010000466.1:0-2139 GCA_964475605.1 uncultured Chelativorans sp. | reverse complement strand
TTCAATGGAACGCGCAGTGCGCTCCTGTATGGCGCGATTGACGTCATCTGTGGTGGCCTTCCTCCACACGCTCAACGGCTCGGGCACGGCGGTCGGCCGGGCGCTGATCGCGGTGATGGAGAACTATCAGGACGAGGGCGGCTCGATCGCCGTCCCCGACGCATTGCGCCCCTATATGGGCGGGATCGAAAAGATTGAGGTTGTCTGAGGGATATCGATGCCCTCGCCGGCATTTCGGGCACACACCAGCTAAGGACAGGCATGCGCATTCTTCTGACCAATGACGACGGCATCCACGCGGAGGGGCTGCAGGTGCTGGAGCGCATCGCGCGCCAGCTTTCCGACGATGTCTGGGTGGTGGCGCCGGAGACCGACCAGTCGGGCTTCGCCCATTCGCTGTCGCTGTCGGACCCGCTGCGCATGCGCAAGATCCAGGATCGCCATTATGCGGTGCGCGGCACGCCGACCGACTGCGTCATCATGGGAGTGCGCAAGCTGATGCCGGAACCGCCGGACCTGGTGCTCTCCGGCGTCAATTCGGGCGCCAACATGGCCGACGACGTGACCTATTCCGGCACCATAGCCGGCGCCATGGAGGGCACGCTGCTCGGCATCCGCTCGATCGCGCTCAGCCAGGGCTATTCGGTCACCACCGAGGGCAGGGCGGTGCTGTGGGAGACGGCGGAGACGCAGGCGCCCGAGCTGCTGCGCAAGCTTCTCGCCATATCGCTTCCGCGCGGCGTCTTCCTCAACGTCAATTTTCCCAACTGCCCGCCGGAGGAGGTCGCCGGCGTCGAGGTGACGAGCCAGGGCAAGATGGTGCACGGGCTGTGGCTCGACGAGCGGCAGGACGGGCGCGGTTTCCCCTATTTCTGGCTGCGCTTCGGGCGCAAGTCGGAGGATGCGAAGCAGGGCACCGACATCGCGGCGCTGCAGCAGAACCGCATCTCGGTGACGCCGCTGCATATGGACCTTACGGCCCATGAACTGAAGGACCAGGTCAGAAAGGCGCTGGCGTGAGCCTCGACGCGGAGGAGAGGGAGAAGTTCGCCGCCTTCCTGCTGCGGATGCGCAAGCGCGGGCTCGACCACAAGCCGCTGATGGCGGCCGTGGAGGCGACGCCGCGCCGTGGCTTCGTGCCGCCGCAATGGCAGGCCGACGCATGGTCGGACCGGATGCTGCCGATCGCCTGCGGCGAGGCGATCGAGGGCCTCGACATGCAGGTGCTGGCGATCGCCGCGCTCGACGTCCAGCCCGGCCAGCGCGTGCTGGAGGTCGGAACGGGCTCCGGCTACACCGCCGCGCTGATGGCGCGGCTTGCCGGCCGCGTGCTGTCGCTCGACCGCTACCGCACCCTTGTGCAGGGGGCGGCGCAGCGGCTGGAAGATCTCGGCATCTCCAACGTCATCCTGCGCCAGGCCGACGGCACCAATGGAGCCGCTGCCGACGGCCCGTTCGACCGGATCGTCATCTGGGCCGCCTATGAGAGCCTGCCGCGCACCCTCGTCGACCAGCTTTCGACCGGCGGCATCATGATCGCGCCGATCGGCGGCGCGGAAGAGGAGCAGGCGCTGGCGCGGCTCACCAAGATCGGCAGCCGCTTCGACCGTGAGGACATTGGAACGGTCCGCCTGCAACCGCTGGCTGCGGGGATCGCCCAGGCGCTCTGACCCTCACGCCGGGTTGCATCCCGCAAGAGGAGTTGCGCCTTAACGGTCGAGTAACATTAACACGATCTAATCGGTCCCATCTTGGTTTCGGGTATCGTGTGGGTCGAGTCATGTCGTTGGGAGTATCGGGCAAATATCAGCGCGGCATCTTGCGGTGCGCGGCATTGGTTCTGCTGGGCGGAGTGGCGAGCGGCTGCAGCTCCGACGTCATGCGCTTTCAGGACTCCATCCTGACCGGATCCTCGCAACGGACCTCGGCGGTCGCCCCGGCGGCCCAGCCATATCCCGGCGACACGGCGGGCCTCGATGCCACCTACACCGGCTCGGTCCAGAGTGCCAACAGCGTGCTGACGAACGGAACCTCTGTGCCCAGGCCGGAGGTCAATGTCGGCGGCACGCAGATGGCATCGGCCACGTTCGAGCAGCAATCCTATCCGGCCCCCGCTGCCCCTGCATCCGCGGACGTCTC
>CAYYZC010000465.1:0-2163 GCA_964475605.1 uncultured Chelativorans sp. | reverse complement strand
CTCGCGCGGCATCGTCTACAAGGAAAAGGTCTGGCGCCTGCCCATCGGCACGCCGCAATCGCGCGGCAAGGCGCTGATCAACATGCTGCCGCTGCAGCAGGGCGAGCGGATCACCACGATCATGCCGCTGCCGGAGGACGAGGAGAGCTGGGGTGCGCTCGACGTCATGTTCGCGACGACGCGCGGCACGGTGCGGCGCAACAAGCTCAGCGACTTCGTCCAGGTCAACCGCAACGGCAAGATCGCGATGAAGCTCGACGAGGAGGGCGACGAGATCCTCGGCGTCTATACCTGCACCGAGGACGACGACATCCTGCTCACCGCCGATTCGGGCCAGTGCATCCGCTTCCACGTCACCGATGTGCGGGTCTTTGCCGGCCGCAATTCGGTCGGCGTCCGCGGCATCAATCTCGGCGAGGGCGACCGCGTCATCTCGATGGCGATTCTTGCCCATGTCGAGGCGACGCCGGCGGAACGCGCCGCCTATCTGCGCCAGGCCGGAGCGGAGAGGCGGGTCGCCAATGGCGATGGCGAGGAAGAAGTGATCGCGCTGACCAACGAGGATGTCGGCGAGGATACGACGCTCTCCGCCGAGCGCTACGAGGAGCTGAAGAGCCGCGAGCAGTTCGTGCTCACCGTCAGCGAGAAGGGCTACGGCAAGCAGTCCTCCTCCTACGATTTCCGCGTCATCGGCCGCGGCGGCAAAGGCATCAGGGCGACCGACGTCTCGAAGGTCGGCGAGATCGGCAAGCTGGTCGCCGCCTTCCCGATCGAGCCGGGCGACCAGATCATGCTGGTCTCCGACGGCGGCCAGGTCATCCGCGTCCCCGTGGAAGGGATAAGGATCGCCAGCCGCGCCACCAAGGGCGTCACCATCTTCAATACGGCGAAGGAGGAGAAGGTCGTCTCCGTCGAGCGGATCTCGGAGCCGCAGGGCAATGAGGACGAAGGCGAAAGCGAGGACGCGGACGGGACCGCGGAAGGCGAAGGCGGGGAGGACCAGGCTCCGTCCGGGACTTAAATCCCCGGAGACTTAGATCCCGGAGCCTGGCCGCTATTGGTTGCCGTCAGTCCAGCCGGTAGCGGCGCGCCGAACGATGCTGCGTCTCGAGGCGAACCCGCTGGGCTTCCTGATGGATGCCGAAGGCCGTGGCGATCAGCATTGCGATGGTCATGGCGGCAGCAAGCATGAAGATCATCATGTCGTATCTCCTTGTCGCTTCAACGTGGCAAGAGTCGATTGGTTTCATCCATCTCTCGCCTTACATGTGGGGTGTTGAACTCCGTGTGACCAGGCCGTTCATCTCCCGTTCATCGCCGGGCGCCCGTCCGGCCCGGCGAGCCGGCTCCCGAATTGCGTCGATCGAGCAACATGGCTAGAAGCACGTCCATGACATTTCGCACCGCCTTCTATGCGGGGTCGTTCGACCCGCTCACCAACGGCCATCTCGACGTGCTGCGCGGCGCCCTGAAGATCGCCGACCGGGTCGTCATCGGCATCGGCATCCAGGTTTCCAAGCAGCCGCTCTTCTCCTTCGAGGAGCGGGTCGGGCTGATCGAGCAATGGGCGAGGTCGGAGCTCGGCGACGGTGCCGACCGGCTGCCGGTGGCGGCGTTCAAGGGGCTGGTGATCGACGCGGCGCGCGAGAACGGCGCGACGATCATGATCCGCGGCCTGCGCGACGGCACCGATCTCGACTACGAGATGCAGATGGCCGGCATGAACGAGACCATGGCGCCCGAGCTGCAGACCGTTTTCATCCCTGCGAGCCCCTCGGTGCGCACGATTACCGCCACACTTGTCCGCCAGATTGCCTCGATGGGCGGCAATGTCGACCCGTTCGTGCCCGAGCCGGTGGCCGCCGCGCTGCGGGCGAAGTTCCGCTAGTTCTTTTCCGGGAGTCTCCACCATGAAGCTGACCAGCCTTGCTGCGCTCGTTCTCATTGCCGCGATGCCGGCGACCGCAACCTTCGCACAGGACGACGCGGCCGCAGGCGGGAACGCGATGATCATCGAGCTCGACAGCGGCGAGGTGGTGGTTGAGCTGCGGCCGGACATCGCGCCGCAGCATGTGGCGCAGATCAAGCAGCTCGTCGGCCAGGGCGAATACGACAACGTCGCCTTCCATCGCGTCATCGACGGCTTCATGGCGCAGACCGGCG
>CAYYZC010000464.1:0-2165 GCA_964475605.1 uncultured Chelativorans sp. | reverse complement strand
CGCTGCGCGAGAAGCGCGCCTTGGAGTAGGGATCGGCGGCGGGCGTGCCGTAGTTGGGCACCGCCGTCCAGACGCCGATCGACACGGTTCCGAAGGCGAGGCTCGAATTGATCGCCATCCAGACGCTTCCGGCGCCGCCGCCGATGGCAATTATCAGGACAATCAGCGTCAGGAGGGCGGATCTGATCATGGGTGTCGGAAGGCGGGATTGGCAGGATGCTCGCCGGACGAAGAACGGGCCGATGGAGATATGGGTCGGTTCAAGGGGTCGCCGCGCGCTTCGCTGATGTCAAGTGGCGGCGGGTGCTATTGCGCGGCCGGATCCCGGCCGTAGAGCGCCGAAGTGATCTCCGTCTCGGAGGAGAGCGCCAGCACGGGCGCGGAACGGAACGCCTCCGACATGGCCTCGAGCACCCGCGTCGTGTCGACGGAGAGCACGGTCGGGTTCTCCTCGAGCTCCGCCCCGTCCGCGTCCTCCGACTGCGATCGGTTGCTGGCGACCAACTCGCCTTCGACGAACGGATTCTCGATGCCGGGGATCGGCTTCAGCTCGACATTGCGATGCGCGTATTCCATCAGCCGCTGCCAGGTCATGGCGGGAAGCGAGCCGCCGGTCATGTTGTTGGTCGGCGAATAGTCGTCATTGCCGACCCACACCGCAGCGGTGTAGTTACCGGTGAAGCCGACATACCAGGCATCGCGATATGCCTGGCTGGTGCCGGTCTTGCCGGCGGAGCGGATGCCCGGCAGCGCGGCGCGGCGACCGGTGCCGATCTCCGGAATCTGGACCAGGATGGAGTTCATCTCGGAGGCGGCCTTCTCGGAGACGACGCGGTGCGGCTCCGGAGCGTCGCGCTGGTAGTCGTAGACGACCTGGCCGGAATGGGTGACGAGGCGGGTGATCGCGTGGCGCTTGCCGGCGATGCCGCCGGTGGCAAGCGTCAGATAGCCGGTGGCCTGGTCCATGACGGTCATGCCGGAGGTGCCGAGCACCATCGTCTTGTGGCGGTTGAGCTTCGATTCGACGCCCATGGCGCGGGCCAGGTCGGCGATGCCGTCGATCGACAGATAGTCCTTGGCGAGCCGCACCGGCACGGTGTTGATGGAGCGGATGAGGGCGCTTGCCAGCGTGACGCGGCCGGAATAGCCGCGCGAATAGTTCTGCGGCGACCAGCCGTTCCAGTTGATGGGGCCGTCGGAGACGACCGAATCGGGCGTCAGCTCGGTCTCCATGGCGGCGGTATAGACATAGACCTTGAAGGACGAGCCGGCCTGACGCAGCGCACTGGTGGCCCGGTTGAACTGGCTGCGCGCATAGTCGCGTCCGCCGACGAGGGCGCGCACGGCGCCGTTGTTCTCCAGGACCACCACGCCGGCCTGGCCCGCCCTGTAGGCGTCGCCATGCTGACGCAGGTTGAATTCGACCGATTCCTCCGCCGCGCGCTGCAGGTTCATGTCGATCGTGGTGTGCGCCACCAGCGAGCGCGGGCCGCCCCGCGGCGCGATCTCCTTGACCTGCTCGAAGGCCCAGTCGAGGAAATAGTCGGGGCTGTCCTGGGCGGCGCGGTCGACGGAGGTCGCCGGCTTGAGGCGGGCCGACAGGACTTGGCCCTCGGTCATGAAGCCCGATTCGACCATGCGCGTGAGCACGACATTGGCGCGGCCGCGGGCTGCCGGCAGGTTGATGTGCGGAGCGTAGTTGCCGGGCGCCTTGAACAGGCCCGCGATCATCGCCGCCTCGGCCAGCGTGACCTCCTTGATCGACTTGTCGAAATAGAAGTCGGCCGCCGCCGTGATGCCGAATGTGCCGCCGCCGAGATAGGAGCGGTCGAGATAGAGCTGGAGGATCTCCTTCTTGGTGAGGTTCATCTCCAGCCACAGCGCGAGGAAGGCTTCCTTGATCTTGCGCTCCATCGAGCGCTCATTGGTCAGGAACAGGTTCTTGGCGAGCTGCTGGGTGATGGTCGAGCCGCCCTGGACGACGTCGTTGGCGCGCACATTCTCGCTGAGCGCGCGCCCAAGACCGATGAGATCGATGCCGAAATGCTCGAAGAAGCGCCGATCCTCGGTGGCGAGCACCGCCTTGACCACATGGTCGGGCATCTCGTCGATGGGCACGGAGTCGCGCTGGATGATGCCGCGCTGGCCGATCTCGTTGCCGTGAC
>CAYYZC010000463.1:0-2165 GCA_964475605.1 uncultured Chelativorans sp. | reverse complement strand
ATTACGAATGATGTGCTCTACCGACTGAGCTAAAGCGGCCCGTCGCAGCGCGGCGAGGCCGGCGCGCGAAGATGCGGCGGGTGATATCGCCATTGCTCCGCGAATTCAAGCGTTCAATTCCCGTTGCGCACGAAGCCGTCGGGCATCCGCCGCCCCGGTTGCCGACGTCCGTCCGCGCTCGGATGCGCCCGGTTCGCGTCCTGCCCGGACGATCCCGCGACGTGCAGCGCCCTGGGCGGCCATGACGGATTGTTGAGCAGCACTCCCGTCGCCGGACGTCGGATCCGGGCTGCCGCCCCATGGACTCTTTGCGTCAACGCGCTAGAGTTCGCATCTGGCTGCCGCGGCCCGCAATGCCGGGCGGCGATGGGCGATCGGGAGGTGATTCATGTCAGACGTGTCGATTGTGGTGAACGGGCGCGAGGTTTCGGGAACGGTCGAGGACCGCACCTTGCTGGTGCATTTCCTGCGCGAGCATCTCGGGCTGACGGGAACGCATGTCGGCTGCGACACGTCGCAATGCGGCGCCTGTGTCGTCCATCTGGACGGCAAGGCGGTCAAGAGCTGCACGGTTCTGGCCGCGCAGGCGTCGGGCTCCGAGGTGGTGACCATCGAGGGGCTTGCCGACGGCGCCGAGCTGCATCCGGTCCAGGCCGCCTTCAAGGAGCATCACGGGCTCCAATGCGGCTTCTGCACGCCCGGCATGATCATGGCCGCGACCGACATGATCCGCCGCCATCCGCAGGGCCTCGACGAAAAGACGGTGCGCGCCGAGCTGGAGGGCAATATCTGCCGCTGCACCGGCTATCACAACATCGTCAAGGCGATCCTCGCCGCGTCGGAGGCGATGGCAGGCGGCAAGGAGCGGCAGGCGGCGTAATCGCGGCAATGGGCAGATAGGCAAGTCGGCAATCGGATCAAGGGGAGGACGGCGGGTCTGCGGGCAGCGTGACTGACTTCACGACTGCCGATCGCCGATCTGCCGAATGCCCTTCCAGGGGAGGAGAACTCTGATGGGTATCGAAGGTATCGGCGCACGGGTCGCGCGCAAGGAGGACAAGCGCTTCATCACCGGCGCGGGGCGTTATGTCGACGACATGGTCGTGCCCGGCATGAAATATGCCGCCTTCGTGCGCTCTCCGCACGCGCATGCGGAGATCAAGGCGATCAACGTCAGCGCCGCCAGGGCGATGAAGGGCGTCATCGGCGTGCTCACCGGCAACGAGCTCAAGGGCGACGGCATCGGCAATCTCATCTGCGGCTGGATGATCCATTCCAAGGACGGCTCGCCGATGAAGATGGGAGCCTGGTCGCCGCTCGCCGTCGACAAGGTGCGCTATGGCGGCGATGCGGTGGCGATCGTGGTCGCCGAGACGCGCGGCCAGGCGCGCGACGCGGCCGAAGCCGTCAGCGTCACCTATGGCGAGCTGCCCGCCGTCAGCGATGCGGTCAAGGCGCTTCAGGACGGCGCCCCGCAGCTCCACCCGGAAGCGCCGGGCAACCTCATCTATGACTGGGAGCTCGGCGATGCCGCCGCGGCCGACGAGGCGATCGCCCGCGCGGCCCATGTGACGAAGATGCGGATCGTCAACAACCGGCTGGTCCCCAATGCGATGGAGCCGCGCGCCGCGCTCGGCCATTACGACAAGGCCGAGGACCACTACACCTGCTGGACGACGTCGCAGAACCCGCATGTCGCCCGGCTGGTGATGAGCGCCTTCTACAATGTCGCGCCGGAGAACAAGCTGCGCGTCATCGCACCCGATGTCGGCGGCGGCTTCGGCTCCAAGATATTCATCTATCCCGAAGAGATCGTCTGCCTGTGGGCGTCGAAGAAGACCGGCGTGCCGGTCAAATGGGTGGCCGACCGCACCGAGAGCTTCCTGACCGACGCCCATGGCCGCGACCATGTCACCGAGGTCCAGCTCGCCTTCGACGCCGATCACAGGATGATCGGGCTCAAGGTCGACACGATCGCCAATTTCGGCGCCTATATGTCGCTCTTCTCCTCGGCGGTGCCGACCTATCTCTACGCGACGCTGCTGAGCGGCCAGTACGCGATCCCGGCCATTCACTGCAATGTGCGCGCCGTCTACACGAATACGACGCCGGTCGACGCCTATCGCGGGGCGGGGCGACCGGAAGCCTGCTACGTGCTGGAGCGG
>CAYYZC010000462.1:0-2194 GCA_964475605.1 uncultured Chelativorans sp. | reverse complement strand
GGTTTCAACCGCCGGCAGATCTCGTCGAGCTGATCGAGCGACTTGTAGCTGATCCTGAGCTGGCCGCCGCGCTCGCCATGGTCGATGACGACCTTCATGCCGAGGCCGTCGGAGAGCGCCTTTTCCAGCGCCGCCGTGTCGGCATCCTTCGGCGCTTTCGACGTGCCGCGCCTTCCGCTTTCGCCCGGCGTCGCCTCGCGTTGCTGCGCCAGTGCCTCGGCCTGCCGCACCGACAGGCCATCCTCGATGATGCGGCGCGCCAGCCCCGCCGGATCCTCGCTCGTCACCAGCGCGCGCGCATGCCCCGCCGACAGCGAGCCGTCGACCAGCATGTCGCGAATCACCTCCGGCAGGCGCAGCAGCCGCAGCGTGTTGGCGACATGGCTGCGGCTCTTGCCGATCACCGAGCCGAGATCGGCCTGGGTATAGTCGTGTTCCTCGATAAGCTGCTGATATCCTTGCGCCTCCTCGACCGGATTGAGGTCCGCCCGCTGCACATTCTCGACGATCGCAAGTTCCAGCGCGGTGCGGTCGTCGACATCGCGCTGGATGACGGGGATCTCCGTCAGGCCGGCGCGCTGGGCGGCACGCCAGCGGCGCTCGCCCGCGATGATCTCGTAGCGCCCTCCCGCCGCAGCGCGCACGACGACAGGTTGGACGATGCCGTGCTCGCGAATCGATTGGACGAGGTCGGTGAGATCGGCTTCGGCGAAATTGCGCCGCGGGTTGCGGGGATTGGGCTGGATGAACTCGATCGGTATCTTCCTGTCCGCGCTGGCCGCGGGAACGGGAGCAGCCGCCTCGCCCGGCGCCGGCTTGTCCATCTCGCCGATCAGTGCGGCAAGGCCGCGGCCGAGGCGTTTTCTCGAATGGTCTTCGCTCATCCTGATGATCTCGTCTTCCTGGCCCCTGGTTCTTCCATCCGGGCCCGTCGATTCGCGGTCAGGCCGCGCGCAGATGCCGCTCGCGCCGGATCACTTCCGACGCCAGTTGCAGATAGGCCTGGCTCCCGGCGCATTTAAGGTCGTAGAGCAATGCCGGCTTGCCGTAGGACGGCGCTTCGGACACCCGCACATTGCGCGGGATGATCGTCTCGTAGACCTTGTCGCCCATATGGGCGCGCACGTCCTCGACGACCTGGTTGGCGAGATTGTTGCGGCCGTCGAACATCGTCATCACGATGCCCTGTATGGTTAATTTCTGGTTGATCGAGGCACGGATCTGCTCGACCGTCTGCAAGAGCTGGCTGAGCCCCTCGAGCGCGAAGAACTCGCATTGCAGCGGCACAAGCACCGAATCGGCGGCCGCCATGGAGTTGAGCGTGAGCAGATTGAGCGAGGGCGGGCAATCGATCAGCACATAGCTGTAGGCGGCACCTTCGGAGCCGTGGCGGAGCGCATTGCGCAGGCGCAGCACCCTGTCCGGCGCGCCGGCGATCTCCATCTCGATCCCCAGCAGGTCCAGCGTCGACGGCACGATGTGCAATCCCGGCACCGCGGTCGGCACCGCCGATTCCCGCAGCGTGGCGCCGCCGGTCAGCAGATCGTAGGAGGAGACCGCGCGCTGCTGCCGATCGATGCCGAGCCCGGTGCTGGCATTGCCCTGTGGGTCGATGTCGATGATCAGGACCCGCTCGCCGATCGCGGCCAGCGCAGTGGCAAGGTTGATCGCGGTCGTCGTCTTTCCGACACCGCCCTTCTGGTTGGCGATCGTAATGATCCTCGGCTTGCCGTTCATCTGCTCGTCGCCCTATGCACGTGACCGCAGGTTCGAGATCTCCAGGATTCGACTCTCGGAATCGAGCCTGCTTTCATGTTCTACCAGATCGAAATCCCAATCGCCCTCGCAATCTTCGATTTCGCGCCGATAATCCCGGCCTTTATGAAACAATGCCGTTGCACCGCCGCTCAACCACGGCCCGCTGAAGGCGAGCAGATCGCGCAGGGGCGCCAGGGCCCGCGCCGTGACGATCTCCGGCTGCTGGACCTTGCCCGGCGCATCCTCGATCCTCACCGAATATACCCTTGCCGGGGCCTTGGACTGGGCCATCACCGTCCTGAGAAAAGCCGACTTCTTCGAATTGCTCTCGATCAGCTCGACCAGCGCGCCTTCGTTCTCGCGCATTAGAATGGCGACGACGGCACCGGGGAATCCGCCGCCGGATCCGAGATCCAGCCACCGTCGCGCTTCCGGT
>CAYYZC010000461.1:0-2196 GCA_964475605.1 uncultured Chelativorans sp. | reverse complement strand
ATAGTTCAAGCGTCCCCTCAAAACCCCGTGGCACTATCCCCGACGCCACGAATCACGTCCTCGATACGATGCCATTGGTTACACAGCCGCCCGAAGGCGGCAAGGAAACGGGCCTTGCTTCCAGTATATACCGGGTGAAGGGGCCGCGGAATTAATGGTTGAAAAAGGTTTACGGGCGATACTTGGATTTTAGGCATGGAAGAGGCCGCCGCGCCCCGGTGCAAGGCCAGGTCTCCGGGCGGCGGCAACGTAACGGAGAAAGCGGCACGATGTTATCCTTGCTCCCTTCCAGATGGAAAGCGGCGATCCTGATGGTCGCGGCCATGTGCCTGGTGCTCGGCGCAAGCCCGGCGCGGGCCAACCAACCCTACACGGCGCAGGAAATCCTCGATTCCGGCCATCATTTCTTCGGCACGACGACGGGCGGCCTGGCGACGGCGGTCGAGCAGATCTTCTCCTCCTACGGGATGCCCAACGGCTACATACTGGGAGAGGAAGGATCCGGCGCGTTGTTCGGCGGCCTCACCTATGGCGAAGGCACGCTCTATACCAAGAATGTCGGCGATCACGCCGTGTTCTGGCAGGGCCCGTCGATCGGCTGGGATTTCGGCGGCCAGGGATCGCGGACCATGATCCTGGTCTATAATCTCGACAGCGTTCCCGAGCTCTATCAGCGCTATGGCGGCGTCGCCGGGGCGGCCTATCTGGTCGCCGGCGTCGGCTTCAACGTGCTCAAGAACGGCCCCGTGCTGCTGGTGCCGGTGCGTACCGGCGTCGGCGCGCGGCTCGGCGTCAATGTCGGTTATCTGAAGCTGACGCAGCATCCGACCTGGAACCCGTTCTGACCGGTTCCAGCCGCTGGCCGGACACCGCTCCGGCAGCGCCGCTGCCTGGCGGGGCTGGATTTGTCGGCCCTGCTCGTGCACAAGATTGGCCGGTCGTGGTTAGGTATCGCGCGTGATCGAGACAGCGCTATTCTTCGTCCTGGGCTTCTTTTGCGCTGGCTTCCTCGCGCTGATGGTGGCGCCCGCCATCTGGCGCCGGGCGGTGGCGATCACCCGTCGGCGCATCGAAGCGTCGACCCCGATGACGATGGAGGAGATCCAGGCCGACAAGGACCGGCTGCGCGCCGAGTTCGCCATGGCGACGCGGCGTCTCGAGCGGGAGATCGCGGCGCTGAAGCAGAAGGATGCCGGGCAGGTCGTCGAGCTCAGCCGCAACGAGGAGGAGTTCCGCCGGCTCGCCGAGGAGCGCGACGAGAGGAACCGGCAGATCGCCGAGCTCGGGGACGACGGCGACAACCTGCGCGAGCGCCTGCGGCAGACGGAGGAGCGCCTCGAGGCGGGCGGACGGCGGATCGCCGAGCTTGAGCAGGCGCTGGACGAGAAGCTCCAGGAGATGCAGAAGCTGGAGCGCCTCTACGAGGATGCCAGCTACAGCTCGTCGAGCCGGCAGATCGAGCTCGTCGCCCGCGAGACCGAGGTCGAGAAGCTTTCCGGCGATATCGGCGCATTGCGGACCCAGCGCCGGGAGGCCGACAGGCGCGTCCGCGAGGTCGCTTCCGAGAACAAGAGCCTGCGCGATACGCTGCGCGCCGAGCAGCGTAAGGTGAGCGATCTCGAGCGCAGGGTCGAGCAGATGATCACGGCGCTGAGCGACCGCGAGGACCGGCTCGACCGACGCGAGAAGGAGCTGGCGCGGCTGCGCGAGCAGATCAAGACGGGGACGGGCAGGCATTCCGACCTGCAGACGCTGCTGGACGAGGAACGCGACCGGCGGGTGAAGCTGGAGGCGGATGTCGAAAGGCTGAACCTCGCGCTCGCCGCCATGCCGGCCGCTTCCGGCGAGCGCGAAGAACCGCCGGCACCGGCCGCAGGGCCCTCCGACGAACGACGCCGCATGGAAGACCGCCTCAAGCTGCTGACCAGGGAGAACCGGCGGCTGCGGGCCGAGCTCGACGCGCAGGCGCAGGCCGTCGTGGTGTTAGGCGATGCCGAGCGGCAGGAGGACGCCGCCCTGCGCGAGCAGATCGGCGAGCTCGCGGCCGAGGTCGTCCATCTGACCTCGACGCTGGACGGTCCCGATTCACCGATCCGCCGCGTGCTGGAGAACGGCTCGGCGGAGCCGCCGGGCGGCGCGACCAGCCTCGCCGACCGGGTGCGCGCGCTCCAGAAGGCCAAGCCCGCACGCTAGATC
>CAYYZC010000460.1:0-2208 GCA_964475605.1 uncultured Chelativorans sp. | reverse complement strand
TGGCCAAGCTCTACTTCCACTACGCGACGATGAACGCCGGCAAGACGACCATGCTGCTCCAGGCGTCCTACAACTATCGCGAACGCGGAATGACGACGATGCTGTTCGTCGCCGGCCATTACCGCAAGGACGACAGCTCGGGCTACATCTCCTCGCGCATCGGGCTGGAGGCCGACGCCGGGCTCTTCCGCGACGGCGACGACCTTTTCGGACGCATCGCCGCCCGCCACCGCCACGATACCGTCCATTGCGTCTTCGTCGACGAGGCGCAGTTCCTGGAAGAAGAGCAGGTCTGGCAGCTCGCCCGCGTCGCCGATCGCCTGCGCATCCCCGTCATGTGCTACGGCTTGCGCACCGATTTCCAGGGCAAGCTGTTTGCCGGCTCGCGCGCCCTGCTGGCGATCGCCGACGAGTTGCGCGAGGTCAGGACCATCTGCCGCTGCGGCCGCAAGGCGACCATGGTCGTCCGCCTCGGGCCCGACGGCAAGGTCGCCAGGGAAGGTGCCCAGGTCGCGATCGGCAAGGACGTCTACGTCTCGCTCTGCCGCCGCCATTGGGAGGAGGAGATGGGGCGTCTTCCGCCCGAGGACCTCGTCGGCTTCGCCGGCGCCTGATCTGTGGCGCCCCGCGCATCGAGAACCCCTGTTGTGGCGAGGCGGAAAGACGCATATCTCAGGGTCAGGAAGGGGCCGCGCAAGCGCCTCCAAGGCCGCAGGAGGTGCCCGCCATGCCAGGTCGGATCGTCGATTTCTTCACCCGCATCTTCCGGGCGATCGGCCGCGGCATCGGACGGATCGTCGCCTGGATCTTCCGGCCCTTCGCCGCCGCCGGCGGCTGGTATGCGCGTCGCGGCTGGCTGATCAAGGGACCGATCGCCATCGGCCTGCTGATCCTCGTCGGCCTCTACGGCTATTTCGTCTGGAACACCCAGCACTGGGCCGGCTTCGATCCGAATTATGTCGCCGCCTATGATTTCTCCAAGGCCGCTGCCGCGGGCACCGAGGCGCCCGCGGGGCCCGGCGCGCAGCCGCCGGCGGCCGGCGAGGGCGAGGTCACGACCTGCACGCGCTCCGCCATCGCCACCATGGCCGCCGACCTCACCGGGTTCAATGTCGACGAGAATGCCTGGATCTCGTCGATGATCCTCTACAAGCTCGGCCTGTTTGGGCTCGACTGGGACCACACGCCCTTCCTCGACAACAAGGCCTCCTTCCAGCGTGGCATCAATCAGTCGGTGCGGCGCACCGCGATCGAGCTGGTCGATACGCTGGGGCGCGTGCGCGGCACCTCGCAGATCGACCAGGACCTGCAGGATGCGCGCGGCGCCATCACCTTCGACGAGGAGACCTGGTATTTCGGCCTCAACCCGTTCGGGCCGAAGACCCCGACGCCGAGCTTCTACCGCACCGCGATCCGTAGCTTCAACGCCTTCAACGACCGGCTGGAAAGCTGCCAGGCGACCTTCGACGCGCGCGCCGACAATCTGATCCAGTTCATCGACCGCATCGCCAGCGACATCGGCTCGACGTCCGACATCATCCGCGACCGTTCCCAGAACTACAATGGCGGCTGGTTCGACACCCGCGCCGACGACCGGTTCTGGTTCGCCTATGGCCAGCTCTACGGCTATTACGGCATCCTTGCCGCCGTCCGCGCCGACTTCGCCCGGGTGATCGAGCAGCGCAATATCGAACAGCTCTGGACGAACATGGAGAACCAGGTGCGCGGCGCGCTCGCCATCCGACCGCTGATCATCTCGAACGGCCGCGAGGACGGCTGGATCATGCCGACTCACCTGACCACGATGGGCTTCTACGTGCTCCGGGTCCGGTCGAATCTGGTGGAGATCAGGCAGGTGCTGGACAGGTAGGGAATTGGGGCAGTCGGCAGATCGGCAATCGGCAGTCGGAAAGTAAGGGAATGGGGGAGTAGGAAAGCAGGAGGGAAGAGTTCGTTCCGACCTGCCGACTGCCGATCTGCCGATCTGCCCATTCTTCCTTGTCGCATTTCGCGCATTCGACGCCCGTTTTGAGACTTGCGCGGATTCAGCCTCTCGGGCTTCTATGCGGGCAATAACGGCGCCGGCTGGGGCGTCGCAAACAGCCTACCGGGGAACTTATCGACATGGCCGAATTCAAGTCCGACATCGAGATCGCGCGCGCCACGTTCAAGCGCGAGCACGCCAACATCGTGATCGATGCGCTGCCG
>CAYYZC010000459.1:0-2217 GCA_964475605.1 uncultured Chelativorans sp. | reverse complement strand
TGTTGCGCGGCTCCCAGGTCTTGCCGCCGTCTTCCGTGTAGAACACGCCGGCCGCCGAGATGCCGATCCAGATGCGATCCTCGTCCTCGGGGTCGGCGACGATCGAATGGAGGATGAGGCCGGCACCGCCCGGGTTCCATTCGGGGCGGGTCGGATGCTCCTGGAGCCCCTCGACATGGGTGAAGCTCTGCCCGTCATCGTCGCTGTAGAAGAGGCCGGCCGGCTGCACGCCGGCATAGAGGCGCCCGTTGCGCCGAGCGAGGCTCCAGGCCGTCGTCACCGGCTCCGTGCCTTCCTCATATGCAAGGCCCTGGCTCGAATGGGTCCAGCTCTCGCCGAGATCGTCCGACTTCCAGACGGCCGGGCCGAACCATTCATTGCCGCCGGCGCCGTAGATCGTGCCGGTGGCCGGATCGCCGATGACGTGGTTCATCGGCCATGTCTCGCAGAACGGCCCGCGCAGAGCCCAGTCGCCGCGGCCATCCGTGCTCTCGGCAATGAAGGCCCCCTTCTTCGTCCCCATCAGTACCAGAACCTTACGGGCCATCCGCTCCTCCTTGCACATATCGGCTGGACAATTAGGTTGATATCAACATAATAGCATCATGTCAGAGCATGCGCCAGCCGATTCGTCATCGGACCTGCCTTTTTCGGTCACGATTCATGTACGCGATCACTGCATGTGCCTGCATCTCCAGCGGGCGGCGCGCGCCGTGGCGCGGCGTTTCGACGAGGCGCTGCGGCCCTTCGGCCTGACCAACGGCCAGTTCTCCACTCTGATGTCGCTGAACCGTCCGCAGCCGCCGACCATCGGCGACGTCGCCTCGGTGCTCGCCATGGACCGCACGACGCTGACGGCGATGCTCAAGCCGCTGCAGCGACGCGGGCTGGTGAGAGTGGTGACCGACGAGGACGACCGGCGCAGCCGCCGCCTCGTGCTCCAGCCGGCGGGGCGCGCCCTGCTTGCCGCAGCGCTGCCTGCCTGGACGGCGACCGAAGCGCAAGTCGAGGAGCTGCTGATGCAGGGAAGTGCCGATTCCATGCGCTCGGGGCTCAGGGAAATGAGCTGACCATCGCGAGGTGACGGGCATCCGGCGGCCGCCGATCCTCCGGCGCTTCCTTGCGGGGCTTGCGGCCATGGCGCGCGAAGTGCAAAAGGCGCGGCCATGCTCATCCTCGAAGATATATCGCTCCGCATCGCCGGACGGCTCCTGATCGACCACGCCTCGCTGACGCTTGCGACCGGCTTCAAGGCCGGGCTGGTCGGGCGCAACGGAACCGGCAAGACGACGCTGTTCAAGGCGATCACCGGCGAGCTTGCGCCGGAGACCGGCCATGTCGGCCTGCCCCGGAACACGCGCATCGGCCAGGTCGCCCAGGAGGCGCCCGGCACCGAGGAGCCGCTGCTCGACATCGTGCTAAAGGCCGATGCGGAGCGCGCGGCCCTTCTCGCCGAGGCCGAGCACGCGAGCGACGCTCACCGCATCGCCGAAATCCAGATGCGGCTCGCCGATATCGACGCCCATTCGGCCGAGGCTCGCGCCGCGACGATCCTCGCCGGCCTCGGTTTCGACCAGGAAGCGCAGAAGCGCCCCGCCTCCTCCTTCTCCGGCGGCTGGCGCATGCGCGTCGCGCTCGCCTCCGTGCTCTTCGCCCAGCCCGACCTGCTGCTGCTGGACGAGCCGACCAACTATCTCGACCTCGAAGGCACGATGTGGCTGGAGAGCTATCTGGCGCGCTACCCGCACACCGTGCTCTTGATCAGCCACGACCGCGACCTCCTGAACAGCGCCGTGACCTCGATCGTTCATCTGGAGAACATGAAGCTGACCCTGTGGCGCGGCGGCTACGACCAGTTCGAGCGCCAGCGCGCCGAGAGCATGGCGCTGCAGGAGAAGGCGCGCGTCAAGCAGGAGGCGCAGCGCAAGCATCTGCAATCCTTCGTCGACCGCTTCCGCGCCAAGGCGTCGAAGGCACGCCAGGCGCAGTCGCGCATCAAGATGCTGGAGCGGCTGAAGCCCGTCGGCGCGGCGGTCAACGAACATGTCGTGCCGTTCTCCTTTCCCGAGCCGGAGAAGGCGGTCGCCTCGCCGATCATCGCCATCAAGGGCGGTGCGGTCGGCTACCAGCCCGGCAGGCCGGTGCTGAAGCAACTCGATCTCAGGATCGACGACGACGACCGCATCGCGCTGCTCGGCGCCAACGGCAACGGCAAGT
>CAYYZC010000458.1:0-2234 GCA_964475605.1 uncultured Chelativorans sp. | reverse complement strand
CGGTAACGACGACACGTCTCATCTTTGCTCCTTCGCCGGCTACGGCCGGCCATGAACGGTGTTGGCGCGCGCTCAGGCGGCTTCCTGCCTGGCAAGGCCGACGCGCAAATCGGTGGCGGTGTAGATAGTCTCGCCGTCGGCCTTCAGCCAGCCGTCGGCAATGCCGAGCACGAGGCGGCCGCGCATGACGCGCTTGAAATCGACGCCGTACTCGACCTTCTTCACCGACGGCGTGACCATGCCCTTGAACTTCACCTCGCCGGTCGACAGCGCCATGCCCTTGCCCGGCTCGCCGAGCCAGCCGAGGAAGAAGCCGGTCATCTGCCACATGGCGTCGAGGCCGAGGCAGCCGGGCATCACCGGGTTGCCGATGAAGTGGCACGGGAAGAACCAGAGGTCGGGCTTGATGTCGAGCTCGGCGCGCACGCAGCCCTTGCCGAACTCGCCGCCGGTCTCGCTGATCTCGGTGATGCGGTCGAACATCAGCATCGGCGGGGCGGGCAACTGGGCGTTGCCGGGACCGAACAGCTCTCCGCGCGCGCAGGCGAGAAGCTCTTCATAGTCGTAGCTCGATTTCTGTTCGAACATGTTGCTCCCTGTATCCCCGGACGCGTTGTTCTTGGATTGCGTGCCGGCGTTCTCCCTATCACACCCGGTTCCGGTCTGGAAACCGCCGAAGCGCCTTAGCCCGCGCCCGTGCGAGGGTCAATGCGCCGCTATTGATCGCATCCCGCCGACCGAATATATTCCGGCAAGGCTTTGGCGCAGCGCCGTTTCCGGCAGCCGGGGCAGTTCAGGGACAAAGCGGAACGGGATGGATCAGACCGCCAGCGACATGTCTGGGATCGAGGTTCGCCTGCGACAGGCGGGCCTGCGGCCGACCCGTCAGCGCGTCGCGCTCGCGGAGCTGCTCTTCGCCAAGGGCGACCGGCATCTCTCGGCCGAGGAGCTTCACGAGGAGGCGCAGGAGGCGGGCGTCGGCGTCTCGCTCGCCACCGTCTACAACACGCTGCACCAGTTCACGATGTCGGGGCTTCTGCGGATCCTGTCGATCGAGGGGTCGAAGACCTATTTCGACACCAACACCTCCGATCATCACCATTTCTTCATCGAGGGCGAGAACCGCGTCGTCGACATCGCCCACGGGCCGGTCGGCGTGGTGAACCTGCCGGAGCCGCCCGACGGCATGGAGATCGCCAATGTCGACGTGGTGATCCGCCTGCGGCCGAAGACGCCGTAGGCTTCCGGGCGCAGGCATCCCAGGCCTCGGCCCGATTCCCTACTCCGTATAGGTCTCGCCCGGATAGGCGCCCCAGACCTCGGTCTGCCGGATCCAGCCGGTGCGGCCGTTGAAATCCATCAGGCACCATTCGCCGTTGCACATTTCGAGCTCGCCGATCACGCCGGGCTCGACATAAGCGACCACCGAGGCGCCTTCGCCGGGCTTCGCGAGCAGGCTGAGCTCGTTGGACTTGCCGCGCTGCCAGGGCGCGATGATCGCCGTGCGGCGTCCCGACAGCAGCGACTGGTTGATCCAGCCCTGGACGCCGTCGGCATCGCGCACGCGGCGCCAATTGTCGTATTCCTGGATGATCTCCATCGGCATCCCCGATTTCATGTACATCCATTCGACCGGATAGCCCAGCCCCGGACCGATCCGCAGATTGACCTTGTCGGCCTTGAGGCTGACGAAGCGCGGCAGCGGCAGGCCGCTCTGGCCGAGCCGCATCGCCTGGGCGGCCGCGATGTCCTGGGCCGGCGCCTGCCCGGCCGGGAGGACGGTGAAGAGGAGCGCTATCACGGCGGCGCCCCAATCGAACCGGGGCTTGCGGAAGTCGGACATGGTTGCGCGGGAAGCCTCGAAAGTAGCCTTTTCCTTTGTCACGGGCGGAGCGCCTTGATAGACAGGCTCGGGATGAGAACCCCTGCCAGCGACGCGGACCGGACCCGGTTCCAACTGTGGCGCTTCTTGGTTAAAGAGGTCTCAACAGGACCCGGATTCGAGGAAACGATGGCCGGCAGGAAGAAGCCTCTCGTCGTGATCACGCGCAAACTCCCCGATCCGGTCGAGACGCGCATGCGCGAGCTTTTCGACGCGCGGCTCAACGTCTCCGACGAGCCGATGGCGCAGTCCGCCCTCGTCGCGGCGATGGGCGAGGCCGACGTGCTCGTGCCCACGGTCACCGACCGCATCGACGCCGCGCTGATCAAGCAGGCCGGCCCCAATCTCAAGC
>CAYYZC010000457.1:0-2242 GCA_964475605.1 uncultured Chelativorans sp. | reverse complement strand
GTTTCGATCGACACCTTGTCCGGATAGAAGGCGCCGTGGTTGCGGATTTCGATCATTTCGGCATAGGGCGCCTCATAGGCCCACATCACGTCGGGCTCCGCCTCGTTCTGGGCCGTCACTCCCCAATAGCTGGCATCGCCCTTGAACGGGCAGTGCGTATGCGTGTCGGACTTGCGCAGATGCTCGAAATAGATGTCCTCGAAGGGAATGTAGAGCACCGGCGGATAGGAAGCTTCGCGCAGCTCCAGCGCGTTTTCGGTCGACGCGATCACGGTCTCGCGGAAGCGCACCGTCACCGGCCCGCGATAGGGGGTGACGACGATCTTGTGCTCCGGGTTTCGCTGCAGTCCTGGTGAAGGCATCGCCATGGCCTGTCCTTTCGATCGAGATGGCTACAGCCTATAACCCGGATCGATGCCGCAGGTTTCATGGCGAGGTCAGCGAAACCCGCCGGAGGCGCTACGCCGCCGTCGCCCAGCAGGCGGCGAGCCCGGCATAGGCCGGCGCGATGGTGGCGAGCGGGGAGGCGCTTTCCCGCGCGGCTTCGATGCGGATGTCGTGCGATTCGCCGGAGCTCACGATGACGATCTCGCAGTCCGGGCCCTCGCCGAAGGCGACCGCTGCCTCGGTGCGCGTCTCGTCGCCTTCGCCGCTCGAAACATGGAAGAGCAGCACGCCGCCCAGCGGGCCGACCGCCTGTCGCAGCGCTTCGGGAAAGTCCTCGTCCTCGATCGCGCTCAGGGCGAGTTCGAGCTCGACGGTCTCGAGCGAAGCACTTTTGTTCTCGGAAGCAGGGGCGGGCATGTCCATGCGCAAAACCTCGGTACTGTCTACCAATCCGCCCGGAAATCACGCTTGCCGGCGATCATGGCGGCTTTGTGGCCGGCGCACGAGACCTTGAGCCTACTGGACAAGACAAGACTTCCGTCGAAGATAGGAAGCGAGCTCAGAGTCAGGGAGGAACAACATGCTCGGACTGATGCAGGATTGGCCGCTGCTGTGCCACAAGATCCTCGATCACGCGGCCATGCAGCATCCGGGCCGCGAGGTGGTCTCGCGCTCCGTCGAGGGGCCGATCGTCAGGACGACCTACCGGGAAGTGCGCCGGCGCGCGTTGAAAGTGGCCCAGCGCCTCGCCGCCGACGGCTTCCGGTCCGGAGACCGGATCGCGACGCTCGCCTGGAACACCGCCCGGCATCTGGAGGCCTGGTACGGCATCATGGGCATCGGCGCCGTCTACCACACGCTCAATCCGCGGCTCTTCCCCGACCAACTCGCCTGGATCATGAACCATGCCGAGGACAAGGCCCTTTTCGTCGACCTGACCTTCGTGCCGTTGGCGGAGAAGATCGCGCCCTCCATCCCTTCGCTGCAGAAGGTGATCGTCCTGACCGAGAGGGCGCATATGCCTGAGACGAGCCTGCCCGGCGCGGTTCCCTATGAAGAATGGCTGGCCGAGGCGGATGGCGACTTCGCCTGGGCCGCGCTCGACGAGAATGCCGCCTGCGGCATGTGCTATACCTCCGGCACGACGGGCGATCCCAAGGGCGTGCTCTATTCCCACCGCTCCAACGTGCTCCATGCGATGATCGCGTCGATGCCGGATGCGATGGGCATCTCGGCGCGCGATGTCGTGCTGCCCGTGGTGCCGATGTTCCATGCCAATGCCTGGGGGCTGGCGCAAAGCACGCCGATGGTCGGCGCGAAGCTGGTGCTGCCCGGCGGCAAGATGGACGGCGAATCGATCTACGAGCTGCTCGATACGGAGAAGGTCACCTTCACCGCGGCGGTGCCGACGGTGTGGCTGATGCTGCTCCAGCATCTGGAGAGCACGGGCAACAAGCTGCCCCACCTGAAGAAGGTGGTGATCGGTGGATCGGCCTGCCCGCGCGCCATGACGCAGAAGTTCCAGGACAACTACGACGTCGAGGTGATCCATGCCTGGGGCATGACCGAGATGTCGCCGGTCGGGACGCTGGCGGCGCTGAAGCCCGAAACTGCCGGCCTGGAGGGGGACCGCCTGCTCGATGTCAAGCAGACGCAGGGCTATCCGCCCTTCGGCGTCGAGATGAAGGTGACCGACGACGAGAACCGCGAGCACCCCTGGGACGGCAAGACCTTCGGCCGGCTCAAGGTGCGCGGACCCGCCGTCGCGCGCGCCTATTATGGCGGCGCGGGCGCCGAGCAGTTCGATGAGGAGGGCTGGTTCGATACCGGCGACGTCGCCCATATCGATCCCAAC
>CAYYZC010000456.1:0-2243 GCA_964475605.1 uncultured Chelativorans sp. | reverse complement strand
AGCGGGTTGCTGCTGGACCGTTGGATCGAATCGACCATGATGTCCCTCCGGCGATCTGCGTGCGACCAGAGCGGGAACCTGCCGCGCTCCGGCACTGCGTCGAATCTACTTGCGGCTCTGCGGATTGTCCAGTTTCTGGCCGGCCGCCAAACGCGGATCGGGCCGGAATCTGCTGCGCTCTATGCCGAACATGACAGACAGGATGACGAGCGGGAACGTGATTGCCGCGGCCGTCGAAAGCCAGTTCTCGAGACGGTCGAGCAGGCTTCGGAAGACGGCCGTGCCGCCGCCGCTTTTCCCACCCGCCGATGCATCGTCCTCGCCGCCGGTCCCGCCGTCGAGGATCGCTGCCAGCCGCTCGCGGAAAAGGGCCGGATCGGCCGCTACCGCGGAGAGGTCGAGAAAGGTCTGCCGCCATCCTTCCTGCGGCCGGTCCGGCTCCCGCAGGGCGAGCGGCACCGACATCTCGCGCCAGGGCGCGCCGGATGCCGAAAGCGGCGCGACCACCTCGTCGTAAAGCTCATGCGAGAAGACGAAGAGAGCCGCCGGCCGGTCGTCGGCCTGCTGCCATGCCTGCGCGACGGCGGCGCCGATATTCAGCCCGCCCACGACGTCGGTATGCTCTCCCGCCAGCCGCAGGGCGATCCGGTCGGAAAAAATATCGATCGTGAGCTGCGACGGCGACCCGGCACGATGGTCTTGCAGCATCTCGACCATCTCGCGCGGCGACATTACCGTCTGGCGGACGCCGCGCACCGCCTCGGTGACCTCGATCGCGACGTCTTCCGGCAGGCCGGCGTCGCGCGGGTTGTTCTCGATCAGGCTCAGGAAGATGAGCAGCATGGTGAAGCAGGCCGCGAACATGCCGGCCGACAGGTCGGTGAGCGCGGTGAGATCGGTTCGCCAGGCGATCATCGCGCGACCGCCCCTCGACGGCAGAGCGATCGGAGGTCGTCGGCGAGGGCGAAATCGCAGCCGCTGTCGATGCGCAGCTGGGTGAATTCCTGGAGGCCGAGGCCGCCGGCGAGAGCCGAGAAGAGGAACGCCGCCTCGCCGCCCTCCGGCTCGACGATCAGCAGGATCTCCCTGCCGGCTTCCCGGCCCGCGCCGATGCGGCCGGCCAGCGCCTGATCGTCCAGGATCCGGTCGAGCGGAACCTGCATCTCCCCGTCGCCTGCGACCAGCAGCCCGTCTGCTCGCGCCGCCAGCACGATCGGACGCTCCCCGGCGATGCGCAGGTCCATCTGCCACAACTCGGCCGGTGCGCTTGCCTTGAGCAGGTCGGGGTGGCGGATCGCCGGCGCCATCGACAAGAGCATGATGACCACCACGGCGACCAGCGCCAGGAAGAGGTCCGCCATCGAGGTCGGCAGGATCGTGGCGCCGTCGTCGCCGTGACGATCGGGATCAGGGCTGTCGAACATCGGCGGCGCTGTCGGCAAGGCGTCGGCATTGGGCTTCCAGATCGCTCTCATGCCGTTCGAGCAGCGAAAGAAGCAGCGAGGCGACCAGGGCGCCGGCAAGTCCCAGAAGCGTGGTCTCGAATTTGAGCGCCAGGCCGACGAGGCTGGCGCTGATGTCGAAGCTGCCCGTCGCTTCGAGGTCGAGCTCGGCCGGTAGGCCGCCGATCGCCGCGGTCAGGCCGATCACCGTGCCGAGGAAGCCGAGCAGCGGCAGGAAGGAGAGCAGGGCGCGGATCAGCCGCCGCGACGAGACATGGAACCCGTCGAGCGAGCGCCGGGCCGGGCTGCCGCCGGCGGTGCCTTCGCTCGCTTCGAGCAATGCCTGCGCGAGGCGCATATGCGAGAACGGCGCCAGCCGTGCGCTCGCCGCCGCGGCGAATTCGGCACGCGTGCCGGCCGGTCCCTCCACCGCCCGTTCGCGGCCAAGATCGCGGAAGGCCGCCAGCGCGGCGCTTTCGCCGGCGGCGAGTGCTGCGGCATCGAAAAGCGCGGCGACGACCACGAAGAACAGCAGAACGATCACCGAATGCACTGCCGTCGCCCCGGTGAGCGCGCGTAGCGTCACCGCCAGCGGATCGAGCCGGGCAGGGTCTATCTCGATTCCGCCGATCAGGCGGTAGAAGAGGAACATGAGGCCGAGCCCGAGGACGAAGGCCGCGGCGATCGACTGCGGCGCCATCGGGCGGGCCGTTTCCAGCGGATCGTGCCAGAAGGTGATGAAGCGCAGCTCGGCATGCTCGGCAAGCGCGCGCCCGGCGAAGATGCAGACCATGATCTGCG
>CAYYZC010000455.1:0-2261 GCA_964475605.1 uncultured Chelativorans sp. | reverse complement strand
TACGACAACGTCGCCTTCCATCGCGTCATCGACGGCTTCATGGCGCAGACCGGCGATGTCGAGTTCGGCGACCTGGAGGACGGCTACAACAGCCAGCGCGTCGGCACCGGCGGCTCGTCGCTTCCCAACATTCCGGCCGAGTTCTCCGACGTGCCCTTCGAGCGGGGCATCGTCGGCATGGCGCGGGCGCAGGACCCGAACTCGGCCAATTCGCAGTTCTTCATCATGTTCGCCCCGGCGCCCTCGCTCAACGGCGCCTATACCGTCATCGGAGAGGTGACGCAGGGCATGGAGCATGTCGACCAGATCAAGCGCGGCGATGCCGCCGCGAACGGCGCCGTCACCGAGCCGGACCGGATGGTCTCCGTCCGCATGGCCGACGCCGAATAGTTTTCCAGCCTCACAACGAAAGGGACGTCATGTCCGAAAGAGATCCCGAGAACACGATCGTCCTGGAGACGACCAAGGGCAATGTGGTGATCGAGCTGCTGCCCGATCTGGCGCCCGCCCACGTCGCGCGCATCAAGGAGCTTGCGCGCGAGAAATTCTACGACGGCGTCGTCTTCCATCGCGTCATCGACGGCTTCATGGCACAGACCGGCGACCCCACCGGCACCGGCATGGGCGGCTCCGACAAGCCCGACCTCAAGGCCGAGTTCTCCAATATCAGCCATGTGCGCGGCACCTGCTCGATGGCCCGCTCGCAGAATCCGAACTCCGCCAACTCGCAGTTCTTCATCTGCTTCACCGATGCGCCCTGGCTCAACCGCCAATATTCGGTCTGGGGGCAGGTCGTCGAGGGAATGGACAATGTCGACCAGATCAAGCGCGGCGAGCCGGTCCAGGATCCCGACAAGATCGTCTCCATGCGCGTCGCGGCGGATGTCGAATAGCCGGGTCTGATCGGGCGAACGGCAATGTCCGATGCTTGAGCGCCGCCGGCGCAGCGGAAACCTCACCTGATGCGCGTCGACCTGTTCGATTTCGACCTGCCGGAAGACCGCATCGCCTTGCGGCCGGCCGAACCGCGCGATGCTGCGCGGCTGCTGGTCGTGCGGCCGGGGGAGGGGCTCGACGATCGGATCGTACGCGACCTTCCGGACCTGCTGCGGCCGGGCGACCTGCTGGTCTTCAACGACACCAGGGTGATCCCGGCCCAGCTCAGCGGCGTGCGGCGGCGTGACGAGAACGTCGCGCAGGTCGATGCCACGCTCCATATGCGTGTGGCGCCCGACCAATGGCGCGCCTTCCTGCGGCCGGCCAAGCGGGTGGCGGTCGGCGACCGCCTCAGTTTCGGCCATGACAGCAATCTGTGCCTGCTCGGCAAGCTCGAGGCGATCGTGCTGGAGAAGGGCGAAGCCGGCGAGGTGCTGCTCGGCTTCGAGTTCACCGATGCCGCGCTCGACGAGGCGATCCAGGCGGCCGGCCACATGCCGCTGCCGCCCTATATCGCCTCCCGGCGCCCCGGGGACGAGCGCGACCGGTCCGACTATCAGACCGTCTATGCGCGCGAGGAAGGGGCGGTCGCGGCCCCGACCGCCGGCCTTCATTTCACGCCGGAGCTGATGCAGGCGCTGGATCGGCGCGGCATCGGGCGCGTCTTCGTGACGCTGCATGTCGGGGCGGGGACCTTCCTGCCGGTCAAGGCCGACGACACGGCCGATCACAGGATGCATGCCGAATGGGGCCATGTGCCTGACGTCGCCGCCGGCGCCATCAACGAGGCGCGCGCACGTGGCGGGCGGATCGTCGCCGTGGGCACGACCTCGCTGCGGCTGATCGAGAGCGCCGCGGCGGAAGACGGGCAGGTCGGCGCCTGGTCCGGCGAGACCGACATCTTCATCACGCCCGGCTACCGGTTCCGTGCCGTCGACGTGCTGATGACCAATTTCCACCTGCCACGCTCGACGCTGTTCATGCTGGTCTCGGCTTTTTCCGGGCTGGAGACGATGAAAGCAGCCTATTCGCATGCGATCGGCGAGGGGTATCGGTTCTATTCCTATGGTGACGCGAGCTTGCTGAGCAGGCCAGAGGGGGGTGTTGTGGGACCCAACGAAACGCACCCATGACCACCGCCTTCACCTTCCGCCTGCTTGCCACAGACGGCGCGGCGCGGCGCGGCGAGATCTCGATGCCGCGCGGCATCGTGCGCACGCCCGCCTTCATGCCGGTCGGCACCGGCGGCACCGTCAAGGCCATGTATATGGACCAGGTGCGCGAGCTGGGCTCCGACATCATCCTCGGCAACACCTATCATCTGA
>CAYYZC010000454.1:0-2264 GCA_964475605.1 uncultured Chelativorans sp. | reverse complement strand
ATGGGCGGGACATGGGCGCATCGGCGGTCAGCATGCTCAAGGCGTTGCTCGGCGGCGAGCGGTGGGCGGGCTCGCTGGTGCGGATCAAGCCCCGGCTGGTCGAGCCCGGCGGTGACGGTGAAGCGGCATCGGTTGGGCATCCCGTCGGCGAAATCGCGCCGGCGGCCACGTGAGGTCGGCGCCGCATACGAGCGACGCGGGGTGGTCAGAATGGGTTTCAGGCAGCGGGGGTATCGGGGGCGGGGTGTCATCGGAGGTCACGTCACAAGCCTGCGTTTCTTCATCCGACGTGTTTGAGGAGCCGGATCATGTCTAAATAAATTCACGCAGATCTGAGCCACCTTTGCTGAGCGGCTCGGTTGCGGCTCGTCAGATGGTACGCCACCTCGCCCATCAACTCGTCGATCGACCCACACGTGTGGTTCCGCGTCACGTTCGCGTGCACCTCACGCCAGACGCAACGCTCGATCCGGTTGTCGTCCGGGCAGTACGGCGGCAGGAAGTGCAGCCGGATCCGGCCGCCGTACTCGGCCAGCCACGCCCGCGTCTGCACGCTGCCGTGGATCTTGTAGTTGTCCAGGATCACGTGGATCACCCGCTTACCCGCGTACACCTTCAGCAGCTTCTTGAGCAACGCGATGAACAGGCCGCTGTTCTTGCGGTCGCCCGTCACCCACACCAGCCGGTCCGTCTGCGCGTCCATCGCGCCGGCGACATAACGCTTGACGTTCTTGCCCGGCGTCATCACCCGCCGCTGCGTGCCCGGCAGCATCCAGTCCGGCCCGATCATCGGGTTCAGATGCACGTCCAGTTCGTCCTCCCACACCGCCGCCTGGTCCCTCGGCAGCGTCGCCACCAGCTTGCGGATCAGCCGGAGCCGCTTGTTTTTCGCCCGTTTGCCCCACGGGCAGCCCACCGTCGGCCGGGCCATCCCACGCCGCACGCCCAGCCGACGCAAGAGCCGGCCCATCGTCGTGCGGCTGATCGTCGCGTGCCCGCGTGCATGCATCACCTTGATCAAAAGTTCCTGCGTCCACGTCGGCCGGCGATGCCCGTGCTCACGCGGCGTGTCCCGCAGCACCACCAGCATGTCCGCCGCGTAGGCGTCGCCGGCCTTGGGCGCAGGGCCGTTGTCCTCACGCCGATCGACCAGCGCCGCCTCGCCGCCCTGACGCCAACGCGAGCGGGTGCGTTTGACCGTGGCGACGCTCGTGCCGAGCATGTCCGCGATCTGCCGCTGGCTCTTGTCCGCGGCGGTGTGCAGCACGATCATGTAACGTGTCCGCAACTCGGCGTCGGCGGTCTTGCGAGCCGTCTTCAACAGCCGCCGCCTCCGCGGCCGCGGCAACACGAACGAATCGTCCCTGATTCTCATGGTGGTGTTCCTCGCTACTGCGGCAGCAACCGCAGAGGAACACCACTTTTACGCCTCCTCAGCAGAATCTGTGGGCGATGCCCGGCTCGGGCAGCCGGCCAAGCTGGTGATACAGCGCCACTTGCATCGCGTCGTACGTGCGGAAGCCGTAGGCCTTTCTGAACCTCAGTTTCGCGTTGGCGTTCAGTCCCTCCACGATGCCGGCGTTGTACTGCTTCTTCGCGGCGAACCAGTTGAGGATCAGCGGCCGATGCTCACGCAGGCTCCGCGCCACCTTCTTCAAAGGCTCGATCCGGCTCCGCATCACGTCCCGGCACCACGCGTCGAGGAACTTCCCCGCCCACGCCGGCGACGTGTACGCCCACAACCCATCCAGCGCCTGCGCCTTGAGGTACGCACGCACCGTCACCAGGTCGTAACGCAGCACCTCCCGCAGACGCAGCCGCTGCTTGCTCGTCAGATTCGCCCGCCGCTTCAGGAAGCACCAACGCGTGTGCTTCAGGTGCGCCTCGTAGCCCTGCGCCGCCAGCCGCTTCGCTTCCGCCGCCCGCACCTGGTCCAAAGCCCGGTTCAGGTTCGCCACGATGTGGTATCGGTCGAGGAGGTGCGTCGCCTCAGGAAGCATCTTCCCGATCACTCGCAGGTACGGCCGCCACATGTCCGAGCAGACGTGGCGAACGCCGCCGAGCAGGTCCTCGCCTCGTTGCCGCCCCGCCCGCCTCATCATCACGAAAAAGCTCAGCAGGCTCCTGACCGATCGGCCCTCGCTCACGTGCAGCAGACGCCGACAGCCTTCATCGATCTGATACACCAGCGTCAGGTAGCGATGGCCCTTGCGCCAGGCCACCTCGTCCACGCCGATCGCCGTCACGTTCGACAGCTCGCGGTG
>CAYYZC010000453.1:0-2265 GCA_964475605.1 uncultured Chelativorans sp. | reverse complement strand
GCGGGCAGAAGGCGCGCAGCCACATGAAGTCGCCGGCCTCGACCTCGACCCAGTCCTGGTTGAGCCGGTAGACCGCCTTGCCTTCAAGCACGTAGAGCCCGTGCTCCATGACATGGGTCTCGGCGAAGGGGATCGTCGCGCCCGGCTCGAGGGTGACGATGGTGACATGCATGTCGTGGCGCATATCGGAATGGTCGAAGAAACGCGTCGTCGCCCAGCGGCCTTCCGTGCCCGGCATCGGAACCGGCGCGATCTCCGCTTCGTCGGCGAAGAAGGCTTCCGGCGCGCCGAGCCCCTCGACCGGCTCGTAGGCCTTCCTGATCCAGTGGAAGCGCGCGGTCTCCTCGCCGCGGTTGCGCAGGGTCCAGCGCGCGCCGGCGGGCAGATAGGCGAAGCCGCCGGGCTTGAGGTCGTGGGCGGTCCCGTCGAGGGTGATGGTGACCATGCCTTCCATGACGAAGAGCGCCGCTTCGGCCTGGCGGTCGGGCTCGGGCCGGTCGCTGCCGCCGCCGGCCGCGACCTCCATGATATATTGCGAGAAGGTCTCGGCGAAGCCGGACAGCGGCCGCGCCAGCACCCAGAGCCGCGTCCCTTCCCAGAAGGGCAGGCTGCTGGTCACGATATCGCGCAGCACGCCGCGCGGCAGCACCGCATAGGCTTGCGTGAAGACGGCGCGGTCGGTGAGAAGCTGCGTTTGCGGCGGGTGGCCGCCATGCGGCGCGTGGTAGACGGGCTCGGTCATTCCGGCAGCAGATCCTTCAGCCGCAACAGGGCGATCCTTTCGACCTCGCGGCAGGCAGTGGCGAACTCGATCGCGCGCTCGTTGCCGGCTCGCTCGCGGAAGGCGGCGAGGATCTCGTCCCTGCTCCGGCCCTTGACCGCCATGATGAAAGGAAAGCCGAATTTTTCCACATAGGCTGCATTGAGCCGGGTGAAGGTTTCGCGCTCCTCGTCGGTCAGCGCGTCGAGCCCGGCGGAAGCCTGCTCGGAGGTCGATTCGGGCGTCAGCCGCTTCGCCGCGGCGAGCTTTCCGGCAAGGTCGGGATGGGCGCGCAGCACGTCCAGCCGGTCCTCCTGGCTGGCCGAGCGGAAGATGCGCGCCAGCGCATTGTGAAGCCCGGTCGCGCTGTCATGCGCCGGCCCCAGCTCGAGCCGATAGGCGCGCTCGGCGATCCAGGGCGAGTGCTCGAAGATGCCGCCGAAGCGGGAGACGAAGGTTTCATGGTCCATGCGCGACGGCCGCAGGGCCGGCGGGCGGTAGGGATGCGTTTTCATCCAGTGCTCGGCGATGTCGATGCGCCGCGCGATCCAGACGCCGTCATGGCGCTTCACATGGTCGATGAAGCGCTGCAGCGCCGCCGCGCGTCCGGGCCGCCCGACCAGGCGGCAATGCAGGCCGACGCTCATCATCGCCGGCCGTCCGGCCGTGCCTTCGGCATAGAGCGTGTCGAAGGCATCGCGCAGATAGGCGAAAAAGTCGTCGCCATTGGCGAAGCCCGACGGCGTGGCGAAACGCATGTCGTTGGCGTCGAGCGTATAGGGGATGACGAGCTGCGGGGCGATCCCATGGCCGTGGCCGTCATGGTCGAGCCAATAGGGCAGGTCGTCGTCATAGGTGTCGGAGATCCAGGCGAACCCGCCCTCGGCGGCCGCGAGCCGCACCGACCAGGCCGAGGTGCGGCCGAGATAGAGGCCGCGCGGGCGCTCGCCCGTCACCTCCTCGTGCAGCCGGACCGCCTCGACAAGGTCGCGGCGCTCGTCCTCCTCGTCATGTTCGCGATAGTCGATCCAGCGCAGCCCGTGGCTGGCGACCTCCCAGCCGACCGCCTGCATCGCCGCGACCTGGTCGGGCGAGCGCGCCAGCGCCGTCGCGACGCCATAGACGGTGACGGGAATGGCGGCGGCGGTGAAGATGCGGTGGAGCCGCCAGAAGCCGGCGCGGGCGCCGTATTCGTAGATCGATTCCATGTTCCAGTGGCGCTTGCCGGGCCACGGGACCGCGCCGACGATCTCCGACAGGAAGGCTTCCGATGCCGCGTCGCCATGCAGGACGCAGTTCTCGCCGCCCTCCTCGTAGTTGACGACGAACTGGACGGCGATGCGCGCCCCGCCGGGCCATTGCGGGTCGGGCGGGTTGGCGCCGTAGCCGCGCATGTCGCGCACATATCGCATCCCTCGCTCCGCGTTGGCCGGCCGCGTCCTGCCGGCTCCGGCTTCAGGATATGGCAGAGAAGGGGGCCGCAAATCCCCTCAAAAATTTTGAAA
>CAYYZC010000452.1:0-2271 GCA_964475605.1 uncultured Chelativorans sp. | reverse complement strand
CGGTCTTACGACTACGATCTGGGGCCTGCGGTCAGTCGCGCGGGCGCCACAGGCGGTGGAGCGCGATCGCCGAGGCTGCCGCGACGTTGAGGCTGTCGAAGCGCGTCGACATGTCGATCCGCAAAGTGCGGACCTGCTCCAAGAACTCGGCCGGCAGCCCGAAACCTTCGCTGCCGAGGAAGAGCGCCACCGGCTCGCGCGCCGGGATATCCGCGATGTCGGTTTCGCCCTGCGGAGACAGCGCATGGATCGCCATGCCGCGGCCGGAAAGCAGCGCCGCGATGTCGTGCGCGCTCTCCATCCGGGCGAAAGGCACGGTGAGCACGCCGCCGACGGAGACGCGGATCGACTTGCGGTAGAGCGGATCGCAACAGCTCCGGTCGAGCAGTATCGCGTCGGCCTCGAAGGCGGCGGCATTGCGGAAGATGGCGCCGACATTGTCGTGGTTCGAGATGCCGACCAGCGCCAGCACGCGCGCCCGCTCCGGCAGCCCGTCGACGAGCTCGGTCGCGGATCGCTGCCCGCGCCGGCGTCCCAGCGCCAGGATGCCGCGATGGAGATGGAACCCCGCCACCCGGTCGATGACCTGCTGCGGCGCGACGAAGACCGGCAGCTCCTGCGGCGCCGATGCGAGAAGATCGCCAAGGCCCGGAAGCTTGTTTGCCGCCACCAGCACCGATTCGGCCATGAAGAAGGGCGATTTCAGCAGCACCCTGAGCACGACCTTGCCCTCGGCGATGAAGCGCTGCTCGCGCCCGACCAGATCGCGTTCGCGGACGTTCAGATAGGGCGCGATCCGCGCGTCGTCCGGGTCGGTGATGTCGATCAGCCTCGGCATCGCAACGGCATGGCGCGGACCGGCCGCCGGCGCAAGGGCGCCGTGACCGGAAATCGGCTTATTCGGCGGCGGCGCGGGCGCCGAACAATATGTCGAGCGTGTCGAGCAGGTGGCGGACCCGGTCGGAGCAGCAGCGATAATAGATCATCTGGCGGTCGCGCCGCGTCTCGACCAGCTCCATCTCGCGCAGCTTGGCGAGATGCTGGGACAGCGCCGACTGGCTGAGCTCGACCTTCTCGGCGATCTCGCCGACCGAATATTCCCCGCCGACGAGGTGACACATGATCGCCAGCCGCTTGCTGTTGCCGATCGCGGAGAGAAACTGCGCCGCGTCGTCGGCATTCCTGACCAGTTCCTGCGATACCATCTTCACCCCTGGGCAACGCCGTGCAATTCCCGATCGCCCCTCGCGATCGCCGAGCCCGCCCGGATTGCCGGCACACGCTCCTGCCAATACAACTCAGCGTAGCGCGAATGGTTCACTTAAAGCGTGACAGGGTCGTGTCGGGGATACGGCAGATGGCAGCTCACGCCTGTGACGCAAGGATTCCGTCCCGGACGAGGGCCGCCACCTCGTCTTCGCGGAGGCCGAAGGCCGACAGCGCCTGCGCGGCATCCCCGCGGGGCGGGGAGGCGACGCTTGACGGCGTTGCCGCAAATCGCGGGGCGGGGGCGGGGCGGGTGAAGCCGTTGCTGCTCACATGCACCTGCCGCACCCGGTTGTGCTCGTGGCTCACCGCCTCGCCGAAGCCGAGCACCGGTGCGACGCAGGCATCGCTTTGCTCGAAGAGCGACGCCCATTCGTCGCGCGGCCTCGCCGCAAGGCGGCTGGCGATCGTGCTGCGCATCGCCGGCCAGGCATCGCGGTCGTACTGCTTGTCCGCGAATTCGGGCAGCGGCAGCAGGCGGCAGAACTCGGCGAAGAATTGCGGCTCGAGGCAGGCGACGGCGACATGGCGGCCGTCGGCGCATTCATAGGTGTCGTAGAAGGGGGCGCCGGAATCGAGCAGGTTGGCGCCGCGCTCCTCCCTCCAGAAACCCGTCGCCATGAAGCCGAAATAGGGTGCTGCGAGCATCGAGGCGCCGTCGATCATGGCGGCATCGACCACCTGGCCGCGCCCGGTGCGTGCCTGCGCCAGCAGCGCGGCAAGCATGCCGGCGACAAGGAACATCGTGCCGCCGCCATAATCGGCGACGAGGTTGAGCGGCGGCACCGGCTTGCCGCCGCGCGGGCCGATCGCCGCCAGCACGCCGGTCAGCGCCAGATAGGTCAGGTCGTGGCCGGCGCGGTCGGCAAGCGGCCCATCCTGGCCGAAGCCGGTCATGCGGCCGTAGACGAGGCGCGGATTGCGCTTGAGCGCCTCGTCCGGCCCGAGGCCGAGCCGCTCCATCACGCCGGGCCGGAAGCCCTCGATCAGCCCGTCGGCCCGCTC
>CAYYZC010000451.1:0-2272 GCA_964475605.1 uncultured Chelativorans sp. | reverse complement strand
GCGCTGACGCCGAAATACACGGTCCGCTACTTCATGGACTATGTGGAGGAGCGGGCAGGCGACCGGATCGAGTTCGAATATTATCCGGCCGAGCAACTGGGCAAGGCCCGCGACATGCTCGCCCTCACCCAGCAGGGCGTCGTCGATATCGGCTTCATCGCGGCCGCCTATGTGTCGGACAAGATGCCCCTGTCGGCGGTCGCGGAGCTGCCCGGCACCTATGCGACCTCCTGCGAGGGCGTCGAGGCCTATTGGCAGATGGCGACCGAGGGCATCCTGGCGGAGCGGGAGTTCGAGACCAACGGCATCAGGCCGCTGCTTGCCTTCATGCTCCCGCCCTATCAGATCCTGACCAAGAAGCCGGTCGAGACCATCGGCGATCTCTCCGGCCTCAAGCTGCGCTCCGGCGGCACCGCGCAGGACATCACCATTGAGGCGCTGGGCGCCGTGCCGGTGCGCATGGGCGGCGCCGAGGTCCATGAGGCGCTGACCCGCGGCACGCTCGACGGGGCGGTGTTCCCGCTCCAGTCGGCGATCGATTTCGGCCTGATCGAAACGCTGAAAGCCACCACCGTCGACGAGAATTTCGGCGGCTTCGCCACCACCTATGCCATGTCGATCGACAAGTGGGAGGCGCTGCCGGACGATCTCAAGGAGCTCTTCGTGGAGGCCGGACATGCGACCGTCCAGCATGCCTGCGAGCGTCTGGACGCCGACAATAGCGGGCCGGCGGTCGACCGGATGAAGGAGGAGGGCGTCGCGGTGACGCCGCTCGGCCCCGAAGCCTCCGCCGAAATCCGCGAGCGGCTTTCCGACGTTCACCAGGAGTGGGCCGAAGGTCTCGACGCGCGCGGCCTGCCTGGCACCGAGGTGCTCGAGGCGTTCCTGGAGGCGCTCGAGCAATAGAGGCGTCATGCGGATGCCCTGACAGGACTTGCCCGCCGGGGCAGGCCGTCAGGGCAATCCGGCTATTCGAATCCGTGCCCCGTCGGGGGCAATTCATGCAACGTTTCCGAGGAATCACAGATGGCGAACTCCCTGATCGCGACAGCCCTGCCCGAAGACGATCTCGATCAGGCACAGGCACTGCTCGGCATGCCGATCCGCGTCGAATTGTGGAACAACGAGGCGACGCGCGACACGATCCGGCACTATGCCTGGGGGATCGGCGACGACAATCCGCTCTATAGCGATCCGGACTATGCGGCGGGCACGCGCTGGAAGACGATTATCGCCCCGCCGACCTTCTTCTATGGCGTGTTCGACGCCGTCGTGGCTCCGGGCCTGCCGGACGTGCACTGGTTCTATGCCGGCGCGGACTGGACCTTCCACAAGCCGGCCATGCGCGGCGACGAGTTCACGGTGAAGGCCGAATACAGCGACGCCAGGCGGGTAGGCGGCTCGAAGGTGGCGCGCATGCTGCTGCAGACCGGAACGGTCGACTATTTCAACCAGCGCGGCGAGCAGCTCGCCAGCGTGCAGTCGCATTGCTTCCGGGTGCCGCGGCCGGGCGCCGAAGGCGGGCTGGCCTACGAGCCGCGCCCCGCACATGCCTATTCGAGGGCGGAGCTGGAGGAGATCGAGCGCGCCGTGCTCGGCGAATACCGCCGCGGCGCCGACACTCTCCATTTCGAGGACGTCTCGGTCGGCGACAGGATGCCGGGGACCGTCCGCGGCCCGATCACGCTGATGGACATGACCTGCTACTATGCCGGTGCCGTCGGCACCTCGGGCTACAAGTCGACCAAGCTGAAGTGGAAGTACAATCACTGGGCGAAGCACGATCCCGACAAGCTGCCCAACAATTACGATCCCAGCTACTACGCCGCCTCCGTGCTGCCGTCGATCGGCCATCAGGATGCGAAGATCGCCGTCAGCGAGCTCGGCATGCCGGGGCCGTATGACAACGGCCCGCAGCGCATCGGCATGGTGGGAAGCTGCGTGACCAACTGGATGGGCGACGACGGCTTCCTGCGCGAGCTCAATGTGCGGCTCCACCTGCCGGTCATCTTCGGCGACGTCACCTATACGAAGGGCGAGGTGACGGGCAAGCGCACCGAAGGCGGGAAGGGGCTCGTCGAGGCGAAGGTCTGGGCCGAGAACCAGCTCGGGCAGACCACGGCATCGGGCACCGCGCTGATCGAGCTGCCCCTCAAGGGCGACTGACCGGGCATGGCGTCCGCAGCGGATTCGAGACCGATGGACGTCTGGCTCGAACGCCTCAACCGGATCCTCGCCGATGTCGAGGATCTCATGCTGCGCATCGCCGGGC